>WHHJ01000007.1 GCA_014872655.1 Clostridia bacterium | reverse complement strand
GTTTCAACATCTCATCGACCAGCGTTGTTTTTCCGTGGTCTACGTGGGCGATGATTGCAACATTTCTTAAATTCTCGCAAATCACTTTACATTCTCCTTAAATATAGATTATTTTAACTATATTATTATATCGCTGCAGTCGCTAAAAATCAAGGTATTTTTGTAAAATTTAAAAGAATTGTGAAATATGAAAAACGGCGGGTGCGTTGTTTGACAAAGACTATAATGTCTGGTATAATATTTTTAGAAAGAGTGTAATTGCTTTCCGGAGGGCTTTGAGAATGAAAAAATGTTGCTTGCTTTGGGGTATGATTTTTTTATGCTTGCTGCTTGCTGCATGTCAGCCCAGACCCTCGGCGGAAGAGACTCTTCGTCAAGCGTTGGAAGCGTTAAAAGCGCAAGATCAGCAAAAAATGGCACAGTATTTTGATGTGGACATGCTGACGGGGGAAGAAGATTCTTCTTTTTTGTTGTTCGGATTTGATTATACACAGTTGTTGAAAAATTTTTCTTATGAGATTTTAGATTGTACGGAATCGGAAGATACGGCCCGTGCGCGTGTGTCGGTTTGCAATATTGATATGTCGGCGTTATTGTCTGATTTTTTGCAACGGTATATGCAGTACTCGGTCGAGGATTCTGCCAAGGACCGTTCCGAAGCGGAGCGGCAGGCCGATCTGGCGGAGATTTTAAATGAATTGTTACAGCAAGAATATCCGATGCAACAGTCAGAAGTCTACGTGGATTTGACTTATGAAAAAGGGACCTGGCAAATTGTTGTGGATGACACGTTTGCGGACGCACTGATGGGCGGAATCAGCCGGTTTCCGGATCAGATAGCCCAACTGACAGAGGAATAAGCGGGGAAGAGAATCCGGTTTTTATAAAAAAATATATGGGGTATACTTGATTTTTTTGTCGAACTACATTATAATAAAAACAGAGAAAAAACAGAATAAATTTAAATTAGGGGTTTGATGGTATGGAGTCAAAAGTAATTTCTATGTTCAAGCAGCGCAGCGATAGTTTTCCGCTCGGAATTGTTCCGACGGTAGGAACCGCAGAGCTGAGCAAAAAAATCAATGATTATTTGATGACATGGTATTATGCGGCAAATCCCGAGATGAAAGAAGATCCCACGGCTCGGAAGTCTTTATTGGTCAGCGCTTCTTATCCTCGTTTCAGCACGGGAGACGGGAAATGCGTGTTGAATGAGACCGTTCGCGGAGACGATTTGTTTATCGTAACGGACGTGGGCAATTACAGTTGTGAATATTCGATGTTTGGTCGGATGGTGCCCATGTCTCCCGATGATCATTATCAGGATTTAAAACGGATTATTTCTGCTGTGGGCGGAAAAGCACAGCGTATCAATGTAATCATGCCGATCTTATATGGCGGACGTCAGCATAAGCGTGCGTCTAGAGAGTCTTTGGATTGTGCAATGGCGCTGGAAGAGTTGGAAAAAATGGGCGTCAGCAATATTATCACGTTTGATGCACATGATCCTCGCGTGCAGAATGCTTGCCCGTTGATGGGTTTTGACAATGTTATGCCGTATTATCAGGTGTTAAAGGCATTGTTCCGCGAAGTAAAAGATATTTGTGTGGATAAAGAACATTTGATGGTCGTCAGCCCGGACGAAGGCGCGATGAACCGCAATATTTATTATGCGTCTGTGATGGGCGTAGATATGGGTATGTTTTATAAGCGTCGCGATTTTTCTGTGATTGTAAACGGTAGAAATCCGATTGTAGCACATGAATATCTGGGTTCTTCGGCTAAGGGAAAGGATATCCTGGTTGCCGATGATATTATCGCATCGGGAGATTCGATGCTGAGTTTGGCAGAAGATCTGAAAAAAGAAGGTGCAAACCGTATTTTCATGTTTGCTACCTATGCGTTGTTTACAGAAGGGTTGGAAAAATTCCAAAAGGCTGTAGACGAGGGCCTGATTACGGGTATTTTATCGACCAATTTGACGTATCGTATGCCGGAATTATTGAAAAAAGATTGGTATATTGAAGTGGATGTGTCCAAATACATTGCCTACTTTATTTTAGCGATGCATCAAAACCATTCGGTTACGGAATTGTTGGATCCGCACCAGAAAATCATGGATTTGTTAAAGAAATACAGAGCTGGACAATATTAAAAATTAGATATAAGCAAGGAAAACGCAGAAACGGATGAGCCTGTTTCTGCGTTTTCAGAAGGAAGGAAAGATGAAAGGTCATTTTTTTGCGGTAATCAACCGGATGAAATACATTACCCGGTGGGGCCTGATGCGGAATACGGAATCGGAGAATTTGCAGCAGCATTCTTTTCAGACCGCGATCTTGGCGCATGCGCTTGCGGTGATTGAAAACACCTTGTTTGACGGACATGCAGATGCTGACCGGGCTGCCGTGATTGCGTTGTATCACGATGCGTCGGAGATTATCACCGGAGACATGCCGACGCCGGTAAAGTATTATAACGACGAAATCCAGAAGGCATATCAGCAGATCGAGGTACGTGCCAATGATTTGTTGCTTGAAAAGCTGCCGGAGTCTTTGAGACCGGTATATACGCAGGTGTTGCATGCACAGTCTTCCCCGGAATGGGTTTTTGTGAAGGCGGCGGACACATTAAGCGCGTATATTAAATGTGTGGAAGAATTAAAGGCCGGCAATGAAGAGTTTTTGAATGCAAAAAAAACGATCGAGAAAAAGTTGCAGCAGTATGAATTGAAAAGTTTACAGCTGTTTTTAAAAGAATTTCTGGAGAGCTATTCTTTGACTTTGGATGATCAGACTAGTTTATAATTGACGGAGGCGTTACACGCGTTGGATTATTATGTTGTATTGTTGCCGCTGGGCATTATTTTAGTGGTATCTAAACTTCTATCGAAAGTTTGCCGTAAGATCAATTTACCTCAGGTAATCGGGATGTTACTGGCCGGGGTTTTGATTGGGGTTTTGAATTATATCCCTACCGTTGGGGAATTTGTTTTAAGCCCGACGGCTGTTACGGGGCTGGGTTTTTTTGCTAAAATCGGTGTGATATTGATTATGTTTGCCGCCGGGTTGGACATTGATATTAAGCAGATTCGTGTAATTGGTGTTCCTGCTATTTTAATTACGATGGTCGGGGTTGCCGTGCCGATGGTATTGGGCTTTGGCGTTGCGCAGTTGTGTATGCCTCAAAATGGGATTGCCGCCAATCTGTTTTATGGCTCAATCTTGACAGCGACATCGGTGAGCGTAACAGTGGCGACGTTACAAGAATTGGGGCGATTGAACTCCAAAGTTGGCAGCACGGTTGTGGCAGCGGCTATTTTGGACGATATTATTGGTATTATTGTATTGTCGGTGGTTTCTTCTTTGGGAGGAACCTCCTCTGCCGGACAATCGGATGTTTTATGGGTACTTATTAAAACGGTTTTATTTTTTATCGCGGCCATTGTGGTTGGACTGGGTGCTTCCAGGCTGTTTACCTGGATTGAAAAGAAGTTCCCGCATCATCGGCTGCTTCCGATTTTGTCGGTTGCGCTGTGCTTTTTATTTGCGTACGGCAGTGAAATGATTTTTGGAATCGCCGATATTACCGGGGCATTTGTGGCCGGATTGGTCTTGTCCGTCAATCCGGAACACAGCTATATTGAACGCCGGTCTGACATTATGAGTTATATGATTTTTACTCCCGTATTTTTTGCAAATATCGGGATTACGACGCAGATTACGTCCATTGATTCGGGAATGATTTGGTTTGGACTGTTGTTCATTGTTGTCGGATTGGTGGGAAAGGTTATCGGCTGCGGCGGAACAGCGCTGTTATGCCGGTATGGGCTGAAGGATTCGTTCCGGGTTGGAATTGGCATGATGGCCCGTGCGGAAGTGGCCCTGGTTTGTGCGCAAAAAGGAGTGGAGATCGGTATGATCAGCTCTTCCATTATGCCGTTTATCGTAGTTTTAATTATTCTGTCCAGTTTTGTGACCCCGATTTTAATGCGTGCGTCTTACAAGAAGGAGCTTGCATCGCCGAAACTTTCCACAAGTGGAAAATAATACTTGTGCCGTTTTGGATGTTGAATTCTATTAGAATTTTTAAACATAAAAACTTTCATATTTGCGAATACCAGATAAGGAAGCATATCAGGTAGGGATACGGCGTAACTCCGTAAAATGAGTTGCGCCGTATCCTTTTGTCGTTTTATTTGATCATCGTTTCACTATTGTTGTTACAAACTTTTATATCGATTATTTCTGTGCAATATATAAAAAGATTGCTCTGTTGAACTTTCCTTCCGGAAAAGAGGTTTGCATGTTCCGAAGTTTGATAGTCTTGGAAAATCTTCCGCTGTTCCATTAGAATTTTATAAAATATTTTTGCAATTTTTTATTTCCTACTTGAAGTATTATTAGAAATTTGTTGTCAAATTTGACCGTGTTCTTTTTTGTGTAATTTTTTCTAAGCTCAAAAAGACCACGAAAGTTGTCAAACAGAACTATAAAACAGCAAAAAAGTGTGATATAATATAAGTGCAATAAAAAGGGAGGAGTAAATATGGAAAATTTAAAAACAAATATTAACCATTATATGAAACTTAAAGGGATTAAGATGTACAGTCATTTACTCGTTGATATTGCTCACGAATTAGGAATTAAAGGACAAGAAGCATATAAATTTGCAGACAGAGAAAAATCAAATTTTTCAAAAATGCTAAAAGGAGAAAGGCCGCTTAAATATGAATTTATTGTTCCTTTGGAAAAAATATTTGGTATTTCATTAGCTAAGTTGTTAGATGAAAACGCTTATAAATTACCAGTAGAAAAAGATCATGTACCTTTTAATAAAGGGTTTAGATATTATGCATATTTAGATGATCCCAAATTATATAAAGAAGAATTTGACTTATTACTTACAAAGGACGGACAATCTATCATTACTCGAACCGATGAATTTGGGAAAACCTTTCTGGATTATGTGGTTGAATATCACTCGGTTAACGGTGTTAGATATCTTTACAATGTATATGGGATAAAATTGAAATGGAATCATAATCAATTTGAATTTAGGCAAGGTAAAGGCGTAACATGGGTTTCTTTTGAAAACGTTATTGAGTTCGCTCGTCTTGTTGCAAGTATGAATGATGTAAAACTGTTTAATGACATTTATGATACATACAATATGTTTCTTTCTTTCGGTCGTTGTGTTGTAGAAGATTGCATTTTTTGTCAAAGCGCATATTTGGAAATAGTGCTCGACAATGATGACTTATTTAATTCCATATTTGAAATAAAGCCTTATGAGGTTAAGTTGGGAAGTATGGCTAAAAGAATAAAACAGGTTGATTCTACTACCCGTTGTACTATTAATCCGATAATCAACAACTGTTTAAGGCATGCTTTAAAACACTTGGATAAATATAAACATAGAGCAATCGATATATTGAAATTTGGAATTAATCATAATAGAAGAATAGCCAGCCAGGTTTCTTTTAATGATTATTATCATAACGAACTTGGTGGGTTAATCAATTATAAAAATGAAGATTACGGCGATATTGTTATTTTTGTCGATGTAGAAATAAATGATGATAAAATAAAATCTTTAGTCGATCAATTGCCGAAATTTAAAAAATTATAGTCTGAAACAAGGAAAAAGGAGCTTATATTTATGGGGAAAAGTTTTTTTGATTATGATGACTGCAATTTTGTATATACTATTTCTGACAGTATGGCAATTAACTCTAACGATGATATGTTAATGCGTATGGGGAATAATATGGCAATGGATATGGAAACAGGTGATTTACATTTTATTTCGGGCTGGTCTGATAATAAGGAGGATTAAATTGACGGAGAAAGGGGTTATTTCTGTTGTCATTTAACTTATTGTGTATAGTCTTTTTGGCAACGTCCAGCTTTATTTATATTGAATGATCATACGTTTTAAGATTGACAAGCGTGTTATTTTTCGTTTGAACATAGAGAAAGACAGTGTAAAAAACAGAAATGTTTTTACACTGTCTTTTCGCTTTGTAGCGTCTGTAAAGTTATATTCCAATCTTGTTTTTAAATTACTATCGTATCTGGAAGTGGCTTTGGAGTGTTCTTTTTTATTGCTGTTTTCGAATATTGATGGCGCAGGCGATGGTGTATGCCGGGATGTTCAGTGCAGAACGTTTGATCCGAATGTCTTGCTGGGTACTGAGTCGAATGATCAACGCACCGGTGTCATCGGCGGAGGCTTCTTCGATTTGAGAGAGCAAAATGGGTTCTGTTTTACATAGTTTGATCGCACTGTCCGAAACAACCAGAACGGGGTCTCCGAAGAGATTCCGAACACAATGCAGCAAAGTGCACACCGAAAAGGCTAACCCAACGCAAGATAGAGCAAAAAGAACAACAAGCAAAATCTTGATAGAAAGTGTATCAGATTGCATTTGTACCAGAACACCCTGTCCCATGAATAAGCCCGCCGTGATCGCGGCGCTGAGAATGAGACCTAAAATGTTTTGCATTTTCGGACGTCTGACTTTGAGTACGGATTGCTGTTTCATAAAACCTCCGGTTGATTTTATTGTTGGTTGATCGTTTTGCCGAGAATCTCAATCCCCTGGTCAATTTGCTCAAAGCTCGGCATGGAATAATTCAGCCGAATACAGCTGCAGGGTTTGGTTTCATCCGTTAAAAAGGTTGAGCCCGGAACAACGGCAACTTTTTGCTGCAGCAGCTTTTTGGTAAAGGCCGCCGCGTCTATTCCGGCTCCCAGATCGCACCAGATAAAAAGTCCTCCCTGTGGGCGGGTATAGGTTACGGATGAGGGCAAGACCTGATCCATCTTTTGCAGCATTGCTTCATTTTTTTGCCGATATAGTGTTCGAATTTCTGCAATATGGCTGTCGATATCCTTTTGCTTGAGATATTCCGAAACAACCATTTGAAAGAAGAGATTGGTATGTACATCGGAGATCTGTTTGGCAACGACCAGTTTCGTGACGATTTCTTTAGGTGCGCAGATAAAGCCGATGCGCATGCCCGGAGAAAGAATCTTGGAAAACGATCCGCAGTAAATGACGATCCCATCTTTGTCCATGGATTTGATGGTGGGAATGTCCTGGCCGGCAAATCGAAGTTCACCGTACGGATTGTCTTCAAAAATGATGACATGATACTTTTTAGCAAGTTCATAAATTTGTTTGCGCTTTTGCAAACTGGTGGTTACGCCCATCGGATTTTGGAAGGTGGAAATGATATACAGTAACTTGACATTTTTTTGTGTCTTTAATGCTTGTTCTAATTTTTCCAGATCCATGCCGTCTTCTTGCATAGGGATCCCGACCAACTGCGTATGATAAGACCGAAAGGCATTGAGCGCTCCGATAAAACTAGGCTCCTCGCAAAGAACGGTATCCGACTCGTTGCACAGCACTTTGCACGAAAGTTCGACGCCTTGTTGGCCTCCGGAGACGATGATCGTTTCGTCCTTTTCAGTTCCGATCGAGAATTTTTCTTTCAGCCGTTGTGCAACCTGTGCCCGCAGCGGGGCATATCCCTCCGTTAATCCGTATTGCAGGGCTTTGGAGGCCTGTTTTTCGAAAATTTGCGCAGAGATTTCGGCAAGGTCCTGGGCTGGAAAAGTCTCGGGGGCAGGGTTTCCGCCCGCAAAAGAAATGATGGAAGGGTCCTCCAGCACTTTAAAAATTTCCCGGATTGCCGAGGGCTTCAGCGCCCCGATTCGATTTGAAAATGATATCAACGCAAAAACCTCTTTTCTAATATGTCATCACAAAAATTCCTGTAACAAAGGTTCCAATCTGATGGTATACAATCTCTTTTAAATTGGGATCGTGTGCATGGATTCGAGCAGTTTGAATGATGTCGTCAACCATTTGAGTTAAAAATGTTTGCAACGGATATTTTCCTTTAGATAACCGGTCCGGGATCCCGTTGCACAACTTTCCGGCGATGATAATTAAATGTTGGATCAGATCTTCTTTTACGTTTTCAAATTTTGTGCCCTGTGCACAGTCCAACAGTAAAATGGTGTTTTTGGTAAAGAGCGGTTTAAAAACTTTGAGCCATTGGGTAAGCTCTTCGGACAAAACTTTGATGTCTGTAATATTGCGAAAATTAAATTTTTGATCGCTTTGTGCCATCGAACGAACGATTTGCTGCATGGAATGATACGTGTCGTTGACAATGTAGGTAAACAATTCCTCTTTGCTTTTAAAATAGTTATAAAAATTGCTCATTCGGGTGCCGGCGCGCTCCGCCATTTTCCGCATCGAGGCTTTTTGGTAGCCGTGTTCAAAAAATTCGTCCGTTGCCGCTTGTAGAATCGCTTTTTGGATATAATCTTTTTTGGTTTGCATGGGTTATTCCTCCGGTTTTTCCGATTCCGGCGGCAGATCCTCCGGCCGAGGCTGTGAAATCATGTTAAAGGCCGTGTTCCAGTAAACGCAAAGCGGAATCCCGATGATAAATACAAGGATCCATAATCCGGCCCGGATCGAGCCCATGATGGTGAATTGAATTTGCAGCCACTGGTCCGCAACCAACAGAATGGTTTGTGCCAGATATACCAGTCCGACACCTGCCGAGAGCAGGGTATAAATTTTATGGGCTTTGAGCGAGTAGTGCCACGTACCATAAACGTCTTTGTGTGAAAAACGCTCCATCGGTTGGGCCTGAGCCTGCCGATAGCCGATCTCGGTCATCACGCCAAAACTGAAAACGGCTAAAAATAACGTGGTAACAGCCATGAAAATCGGCTGAAATTGTGTATACACTGAGTAGATAAAAATTAGCAGATATGCCAGCGGCGCCAATGTGCCGGTCAACGTTCCGTTTTCGGAAACCGGTGCGATCATCGTAATATAATAAGGCGATAATTGCGCAGCAAAGGCTAAAAAAGAGGGAATGGCTAAAATCACAGCGGCATTTCCGCAGGATTTTAAGATCGGATTGTGGTAGGAGAGGTTCTCAATGCCGAGAAAGACCAGGATATATCCTAAAAAATCCGGAAAAACATCCAGGTTGATGGTGGAGGAAGAATACAGTGTTGAGACGATGGAGATCTGGTAGAAAAACGGAATCGCCAGTAACCAGAGTCCGAATAAGGTTGATTTTTTCATGTCCGTTTCCTTTCTATTTCAAATTCTTCCAAAGTTGATTTTTCTTTGACGGTAAAATGATACGGGTAGCGCTCATGTAAATATTGCAGATTGCCTTTTTTATTGCCGATCATTTTTGATGTGCAGCCTCGGCCGACATATAAGATTTCATCGGCGACGGGCGGCTGTTTTTGAAAATCTGCTAATAACCGGTTCAAATAGATTTTTTGCTGGACCAATTCTCCGAATGCGGGATGAAACGGCCCCGCAAGGACGCTGTCATCGCTGGAAATCGAAGAGGCGTGCAACCCGGTCCGAAGCACTTTGATATGATTTTGAAGAAACATCGGCACCATCTGCGCACACAGTGCAACGGCATGCTCGGTAGTCAGCGGCTGATAGAGCCCCTTTTCCCACATTGTTTGCAGCGGCGTGTCTTTGAGCACTACGCACGGATAAATTCGAACACCGTCCGGAGCTAATTGGATGGTCCGCTGCGCCGTTTGTAAGATGGTTTGGTCGGTGTCACCCGGCAGACCCGGCATGATTTGTAATACCAGCTGTGTGCCGTTACTCCGAATCCATTCCGCGGCCTGTTCCACATCGCGCACGGTGTGGCCTCTGCCGCAATTTTTTAAGATAACATCCGATAAACTTTGCGCGCCTAGTTCGATCGTCGTCACGCCGTATTCGTTTAAAATTTGTAAAATACGGGGAGAAATATAATCCGGGCGGGTAGAGAGTCGAATCCCGGTTATGCGCGGGTCTTGCGCACGCGCTTGCGCCGCCGCCTGTAGATAGGCGCGCATTTTATGCTCCTCAATGCCCGTGAAACTGCCGCCGAAAAAGGCGATGTCTACCTCGTCAAAGGAATGCGCGGGCAAACGCTGTAAGGCGGTTTTTAAAAAGGTTTGTATATGCTGGATCGGTTCCGGTTCTGTGGCGCCGGAAATCCGATTTTGATTGCAAAAAACACAGTGGTTTGGACATGCCAAATGCGGGACAAAAACAGAAATGGACGCATGCTTCATTCGGTAATTCCCATCAGTTCCAAGGCACGTCTGGCGGCGTCCTGTTCGGCATGTTTTTTGGATTTGCCGGTTCCGTGTGCAATATCGTTGGAATTGATATTGACGCGGCAAACAAAGGTTTTATCGTGAGCCGGCCCTTCTTCCGAGATAATGGTATAGGAGAGTTGTTCTCCCTTGTTTTTTTGGACCACTTCTTGCAAGATGGATTTGTAGTCCCGTACGGTTTTGAGTGAATGAAATTTTTCGGTCAGATACGGTAAAATAAATTGTTTGGCCTGTTCGATTCCGGCGTCCAGATAAATGGCGGCAAGCAGGGCCTCCATAGCGTCGGCAATGGTGGATTTTCTTTTCCGGCCGCTGTGTGCTTCGCCTTTGCCTAAAATCAAGTAGTCGCCCAGTTGGATTTCCGAGGCGTACTCGAATAAGGCGTCTTCACAGACAATGGCTGCGCGGGTTCGCGACAAGTCGCCTTCGTCGCCTTTGTCTTGCATATATAGAAATTCTGCACTAATCAGTCCCAATACCGAATCTCCCAAAAATTCAAGCCGCTCATTGCTGGGACGAAGAAATTTATTTTCGTTGTAATACGAAGAATGGGTCATTGCGGTTAACAACAGTTCTTTATCTTTAAAATGATATCCGATTTTTTCTTCTAAAAACGATACATTCATGTTCTCTTCTTTTCATCGAGCGCTTTTACATAATCGCACAGGTCCTGTACGGTTACGATCGATGCGATGTCTGCCTCATCGGTGACGACATCAAATTCCTCCTCAATCATCATAAATAATTCCTGCATATCCTGTAAATCTGCAAAAAGGTCTGATTCAAAGGTGGTTAGGGGCTGAATCTGCGAGCGGTCTGTTTCAAAAATGTCCTCAATGCAAGTACAGATCAAATCAAACATCCTGTTCTCCCCCTGCCGCCAAAGCGTCGGCGATTTCTTGGATCATATGAGATTGCGCATAAGTTTTGGCCTGCCGGATGGCATTTTTGATCGCGCGGGCGTCGCTGGAACCGTGCGCTTTAATAATTGGCTTTTGCGTGCCGATTAAAGGCGCTCCGCCGACTTCTTTATAATCCATCTTATTTTTTAATTCGGAAATGCCGTCTTTGACTAACAAGGCGGCGATTTTAGTCTTGAGATTCTTTAAAAACAATCCTTTCAGGGTCTTCATCAGATAGAGAGCGGTCCCTTCAACGGTTTTCAAAATGAGATTCCCGGTAAAGCCGTCTGCAACCAGAACCCGACATTCTCCCTGCATAATCCCGCGGCCTTCTACATTGCCGATAAAGTGGAGATTCGGGTCGCTTTTTAATAATTGATAAGCACGGACGTACAGATCGGTGCCTTTGGATTCCTCTGCGCCGTTGTTGGCCAATCCCACTTCCGGGCGGTCTAATCCGAACATGTGTTTCATGTAAATGGAACCCATCAGCCCGTACTGATATAAAAATTCCGGCCGGCAGTCTACCGTTGCTCCGCTGTCCATCAGCAGGGTATATCCTGTTTTGGTTGGCAGAGTGGCTCCGAACGCCGCGCGCTTAACGCCTTTGATTCTTCGAACAATCAGCGTTCCTCCCGATAAAATGGCTCCGGAATTCCCGGCTGAAACCAGTGCGTCAGCCGCACCGTCTTTGAGTAAATCCATCGCAGCGCCCAGGGAAGAATTCCGTTTTTCCTTCACCACGCTCAGTGGCTCGTCCTCCATAGAAATAACCTGCTCTGCATCGGCAAAAGAAATTCTGTCCAAACAGATGTTCTGCTCTGCGGCGCATTGCTTGAGTACGGATTCCGGTCCGGTTACAATCAGGTCGACATCCCACTCTGCAGCGGCCATCGCACAACCTTTTAAGATCTCTGCGGGGGCGTGATCTCCACCCATTCCGTCTACGATGATTTTCATACGATTCGCTCCTATATATTCATTTGGTGAATGATTTCAAGACTTCGTTGAGAAAGCAGTTCTTTTTTGTCTGCTTTTTTGATCTTTTTGCTATTGGATTCCAACGGCGGAAATAAGCCGAAATTGACGTTCATCGGTTGAAAGTTTTCTTCCGATGCCGTACAGATGTAATGAGCCAACGCACCGATTGCCGTTCGGGGATCAAACACCACCGGTTCAGACCGATTCGGATCGGCGTTGATTCCGGCAACCAGCCCGGAAGCGGCGGATTCGATATATCCTTCAACGCCTGTCATTTGTCCGGCAAAAAACAGACCTTTCTTTTTCCTCGTTTCAAACGTTGCGGTCAACAGCTTGGGCGCATTTAAAAACGTGTTGCGGTGCATGACGCCGTAGCGGATAAATTCTGCATGCTCCAGCCCCGGAATCATGGAAAAGACGCGCTTTTGCTCCGGGAAAGTGAGGTGCGTTTGAAATCCGACAATATTGTACATCGTGGCCGCCTGGTTGTCCTTGCGCAGCTGCACGACCGCGGTCGGCCGAATCCCGGTTCGGGGGTCGGATAATCCGACAGGTTTGAGCGGCCCGTACAGCAAGGTTTCATAGCCTCGTTTGGCCATCACTTCGACCGGCATGCAGCCCTCAAAAACTTTGTGGTCTTCAAAATCATGCAGCGCAACTTCTTGCGCGGTCGTCAGCGCATGATAAAAGGCATCATACTCTTCTTTCGTCATCGGGCAGTTGATATAATCCGGCGTTCCCTTTCCGTATCTGGAAGCAAAAAAGGCTTTTTCCATATCGATGCTTTCATACGAAACAATCGGGGCTGCCGCATCGAAAAAGGACAGGGACTGTTCGCCGAAAAAGGTCCGGATCGCCTCCGACAGCCGGTCCGAGGTCAGGGGCCCGGTTGCGATAACGGTGGTGTCTTCAAAATCAAGGTCTGTGATTTCCTGTTCGACGATGTCGATATTTTCATGGCCGCGAACGGCTTGTGTTACGGCTTCGGAAAATTGTTGTCGGTCTACGGCCAGTGCGCCTCCGGCCGGAACTTTTGTCTGGTCGGCACATTTTAAAATCAGACTGTCTAACAGGCGCATTTCTTGTTTTAATAAACCAATCGCGTTCTTTAATCCTTCTGCCCGAAAGGAGTTCGAACAGCACAATTCACAAAAATTTTCGGTATGGTGAGCCGGAATCTTTTTGTGGGGTTTCATTTCAAATAAAGTAACATGGACGCCGCGTTTTGCCAACTGATAGGCCGCTTCGCAACCGGCGAGACCGGCGCCTACGACATTGACGTTGGTCATTTTTGGGCTCCTTTGTCTGCTTCTTTTTCGGTATATCCGCAGGCTTCATTGAGGCAGATCAGTTGTTTTGCCGCATGCCGGAATAAAGTTTTTCCGCATTTCGGGCAAACTTTATCGGTAGGAGTATCCCAGGTCATAAATCCGCATCCATCCCGATTTTCACAGGCAAAAAACAATTTGCCTTTTTTGGTCTTTTTCGAAATCATTTTTGCGCCGCACTGCGGGCATGCGCCGTCGGCATAATTGATAATCGGCTTTGTATTTTTACATTGCGGATAGTTCGGGCAGGCTAAAAACCGGCCGAATCGGCTGTTTTTATAAACCATTTTGCTGCCGCAGAGCTCACAGGTAACGTCGCTGACTTCATCGGGAATTTTGATATGGACGCCCTCTAGATTTTTCTCCGCCTGTTTCAATGTCTGGCTGAATCCGTTGTAAAAGGTTTGCATGGTTTCCAGATAGGTTTTTTCGCCATGTTCAATTTTATCCAGCTGCGACTCCATGTCTGCGGTGAATTTTACATCAACAATGTCCCGGAAATTCTGGGTCATCAAATCGGTGGTAACTTCTCCGATTTGTGTCGGGGCCAGTGTTTTTCCCGTCCGTTCCACATAGTTGCGTTCAATAATCGTACTGATCGTGGGTGCATAGGTGCTGGGGCGGCCGATCCCGTTTTCTTCTAGGGCCTTGATGAGGGAAGATTCTGTATATCTTGCCGGGGGCTGTGTAAATTTTTGCTCATACAGCAGCCGGTCCAGATTGAGTTTGTCTTTTTCTTGCAGGTCGGGCAACTTTTCAAAGTTTTCCTCGGCTTCTTCCGTGTAATTGTACAGTACGGTAAAGCCTTTGACTTTTAATTTAGCGTCGGTTGCCTTAAAAATATATCCGTTGGCTTGAATGTCCACGCTGATGGTATGGTAGACCGCGCTGGCCATTTGGCTGGCTACAAAGCGGTCCCAAATCAACTTGTACAGCCGATATTGCTCGGACGTCATGCTCTCTTTGACAAGTTCCGGAGTTAAGGCCACATTGGTTGGACGGATGGCTTCATGCGCATCCTGCGCATTGGCTTTAGATTTATAGACACGAGGTGTTTCGGGACAGTAGTCCTTGCCGTATTTTTCGGCAATCAGCGCCAGCGCTGCGTCCTGTGCGTCTTTGGATACGCGCAGCGAGTCGGTTCTCATATACGTAATCATACCGGTCAGTCAGACGCCTTTGATTTCTACACCTTCAAACAGACTTTGCGCGATGCTCATCGTTTTTTGCGGCCGCAGATTCAATTTGGCCGAAGCATCCTGCTGCAAAGAACTGGTGGTAAACGGCGGTTTTGGATTTTTTTGTTTTTGCTGCCGGCGAATCGCGGCAACCGTATATTCCGCCTGATTCAAATCAGATAAAATTTGTTGTAATTGCTGCTCGGAATGAATCGGCATTTTTTCGCCGTTCTTGCCGAAAAACCGAGCTTTATATGTTTTGGAGCCGTTTAAAAAAGAGGCGTCCAGCGTCCAGTATTCCTGTGGAACAAAGTCGCGGATCTCCCGCTCCCGATCTACCACCATTTTGGTGGCAACCGACTGTACTCTGCCGGCAGACAGTCCCTTTTTGACGGTATGCCATAAAAACGGACTGATTTTGTAACCGACGATGCGGTCCAAAACGCGGCGTGCCTGCTGTGCGGCCACCAGGTCTAAATCGATTTTAGTGGGTTGATTGATTTTTTCGGTCACGGTTTTTTTCGTGATTTCATCAAATGCGATACGAATATCGTCTTCGGCGTCTAACCCCAGCAACGCGCTCAAATGCCATGAAATAGCCTCTCCCTCACGGTCCGGGTCAGTTGCGAGATAGACTTTTTTGCTGTTAGCGGCCGCTTGTTTTAATTCCTTTAAAATCGCAGATTTTCCGTCTTTGCGGGAGACGATATATTCCGGGGTGAATTGGTTTTCGATATCAACACCCAGCCTCGATGCCGGTAAATCGCGGATATGGCCTTTGGAAGATAAAACTTCGTATTTTTCACCCAGATATTTCTTAATGGTTTTTGCTTTTGTCGGAGACTCGACAATCAGCAGATTCTTTTTTGATTTTGCCGTTTGCTTTGCGGCTTTTGTTGTTTTTTTCGTCGTCTTTTTCGTTTTGCTGTCGGTTGCCTTTTTCGTTGTCGATGGCATGTTCTTATCTCCTTAATTTTTGGTTTTATAATAGCCGCCGGCCGTTTGTTCAATCAAGTCCATCAACTCTAATTGTTGCAGGATCTCGACGGCTTCAAAGAATGGAAAATCTGTTTTTTGGCAGACTTCGTCTGCGGTTCGGGGTTGCTCCAAGACAGATAAAACCCGCTTTTGTTTTTCGTTGCATTTCGGTGTGGATTTTTGCTGATGCGATTTTTGATGTTCTTGGGGCTCTAATCGATGAATATGCGCTCCGAACAGGGGCTGGTATGCGTCGTAAATGTCATTTAATCCAGTGCAGCAAATGGCTCCGGATTTGATGAGTTCGTTGGTCCCCTCACTGGTTGGTGTTCCGGGAAAACCGGGAACGGCAAAGACCCATTTGTTTTGCTCCAGCGCATGGTTTGCGGTGATAAGACTTCCGCCTTTTTTAGCGGTTTCAACCACAAGTGTTCCCTGTGTCAGCGCGCTTAAAATACGGTTGCGAAGCAAAAAGGACCACTTTCCGGGGATGTTAGAACCCGGTAAAAGTTCTGAAATCACCGCGCCATTTTGCTCGATCAGGTCACTCAACTGCGTGTTTTCAACTGGGTATACCCGATCAATGCTGCAAGGCAAAACTGCAATCGTTTGGGCGGTTTTAGCCATTAAACACCCCTTATGGGCATACGTATCGATTCCGTTTGCCAATCCGCTGACAATTTGAAAGCCGCTTCGCGCCAGTCCATAGGACAGTTTTGCTGTAAATTGCTGGGCTCTTTGCGTGCAGTTGCGGGTCCCGACAATCGTGATCGACGGCGTATTTTCGGTATCCGGCAGCGTACCTCTGACAAATAAGGCCAACGGCGGACAAGCAATTCGTTTTAATCCCGGCGGATATTCCGGATCATAATACGTTATTATCTTTATGTGTTTTTTATCGCAATATTCTACAATGCGCAAAGCTTCTTCCAGCGAAAAATCGGCTTAAAATTTTTGACAGTCTTCCTGGTTGAAAACCGCGCGGTCCAATTGGTCTTCTTTGGCGGCCAGATAGGCTTGCTGTGCGGATTCATAGCAGGAAAGCATTTTGTACGTTCGGGCAGAACACTGTCCGCCCGCCAGAAGAATCCATAACGTGTAAAGAGTATGATCGGACATTTATGGTTCTCCTTTTGCCTACTGAAAGGTATACATAAAAATGCCGGCAGCAACGCTGGCATTGAGCGATTCTGTATTGTTAATCGGAATATAGACCTTTTCGTGTGCGAGCGCAGACAACTCCCTGTGTACGCCGGCGCCCTCATTGCCAATCAAAATGGCGGGTTTTTGGTAGGCGGGACACTGGTGTATCGATACCGCGGAAGTGTGCAGTTCTGAAGATAGAATGGTATATTGTTGTTGTTTTAATTGCAAAATTCGCTGGTATAAATTTTCTCTTGTCACGTAACACTGAAAAATGGCGCCTGCGCTGCTGCGTACGGTTTTGCCTGAAAAAGGATTGGCGCTGTGTTCCGAAAAAACGCAGCCAAATCCAAAAGCTGCCGCGGTTCGGATGATCGTGCCGGCATTTCCGCAGTCCTGGATATCGTCCAGTAGGACCAGTTTCGGGGGACAGGAAATCGGATGTTTTTTAACAACCGCAAGCAATTCCTGCCCGGACGCGGCGTCACAAATTTTATCCATGACCGCATCGGTCACTTCGTAAACCGAAATATCGTTTTTTAAGCAGTCCTGTACCAGATGCCGGTGCTTTTGCGGGCATGTGGTAAAGAGCTGCAACATATCCGATAAGGGGGTGTCGTGAACAAATTTTGACCCTTCTATAATAAATTGTTCCGCTGTTGGATTGTTTTTGATTTGTACCGTCAAACGAATTTGTTCATTTTGCCGGCTTGTAATAGAAAGAATGTTTTTCAATGTGTATACCTACTATTATATATATTATAATATGAACACGGCAATCTGCTTTTTGATGTGCTATTGTATAATACCATTATTTTTCAAAAAGGTCAAGAGCCGCCTTTTATTTTTTCAATACTTTAGATGTAAAATCTTTTTAAGAATCAAAAAACTTTATTGCAAAGGAATTTTGAATATGCTATAATATCAATAAAAGAATGGATGATGGAGGAGCGTTATGCAATATGTTCGGTTTTCGGTCAATGAAGAGCCTGTACAGTATGGGCAGGTTATCGGCGATTCGGTTTTTGTGTTGGACCAAAATTTTTTGGATCATCCGGTCCGGACCGATTGCAGCTATCCGCTATCGGAAGTTCGGCTGCATGCTCCGGTCATTGGCGGAACGGTTTTTGCCGCGGGATTGAATTATCGGGATCATGTGCAGGAATTTGACCTGTCTCAAACCCCGGAATTTCCTGCTTTTTTTGTGAAATTGCCGCATACGGTGATCGGACAGCATGACGCGATTGTATATCCTCATCAGTCCAACAGGGTGGATTATGAGGCCGAGTTGGGCGTTGTTCTGGGGCAGGATTGTTTTCATGTTACTGCCGAACAGGCACAGCAGGCGATTTTTGGATTTACGTGTGTTAATGATGTAACCGCGCGGGATTTGCAGCAAAAAGACGCACAGTGGACTCGCAGCAAGAATTTTTCTACTTTTTGTCCGATGGGGCCGTGGGTTCAGACCGAAACGGACGGAAAGGGACTGCATATTGAATGCCGGGTAAACGGCCAGGTGCGGCAGCAGGGGAATACGGCGGATCTGATCTTTTCTCCCGCACAATTGATTGCGTTATTGTCGCAGGTGGCTCCGCTGAAAAAGGGAGATGTCCTTTTAACCGGAACGCCGGGAGGGATCGGGCCTGTCTTTCCGGGCGATATTGTGGAAGTTGAAATTGAGCAGATTGGGATTTTACGAAATATTGTGATCAAAGAACGGGAGATGCAGGCATGATGACAAGCAAAAAGAAAAAGGGAATCATTTGGGGCTCTGTTGCGGTTGTTCTTATCGTTGCCGTGATTGTTGTACTGGTTTGTTTTGTTCGGTTTGCCCCGAAGATTAACAATGAGTTGTTCAAAAGCATTACCCCGGTACAGTATGAAGTTGCACGAGACTTTTCAGAAGGATACGCTGCGGTTAAAGTCGGCGATCAATGGGGATTTATTGATATAAACGGCGATCTTGTCATTGAGGCAAAATACGAAGGGACAGGTGCTTTTTCGGAAGGACTTTGTGCGGTCCAACAGGATGGAAAGTGGGGATTTATCGATACAGCTGGCAATATGGTTATTGCGCCGGCCTACACTTCTGTCGGTATTTTTTCTGAGGGATATTGTGTGGTTCGATCAGGCAATTATTATGGATATATCAATGCGCAGGGCGAAGAAATTACGCGGCTGGTTTATGAGTCTGCTCAAAAGTTCAGTGAAGGGCTGGCCGCGGTGGAATATGGCGGCGTCTGGGGATTTATTGACACCACCGGTAAACTTGCGGTTGAGCTGAAGTGGGGAGCCGGCACAGAGTTTCATGAAGGATTGGCTGAAGCCTTCAGCCCGGATGAAACCAACAATCTCAGTGGGTTCATTGATTCAACAGGTGCGTTGGTGATTGCGGCGGACTATGTAGATGCAAACGCTTTCAGCGAGGGACTGAGTGCTGTGATGGTAAAATCCGAAACGGAAGAAAATACGCATGTCTGGGGATTTATCGATAAAACAGGGGTGGTTGTCATTGATCCGCAGTATGAAGCGGTTTGGGATTTTAAAAACGGGTATGCACGGTATGGGTATGCCACCTCGCAATCTACTTATATGTATGGGTATTTAGATTCGAGCGGAACCGAGCGAACGGATATGATTTATCAGTATGCTTATGATTTTTCCGAAGGTCTTGCTCGTGTTGCCAAAAAAGATGAGGCCGGCATAGTTAAATGGGGATTCTTGGATGAGGATTTTTCTGAAAAGATTGCGTTAACTTATGATGAGGCCAAAGACTTTTCGGAGGGATATGCTCCGGTTCGAGTCGGCGAAAAATGGGGACTGATCGATGCGCAGGGAAATCTTGTTTTAGATCCGGTTTTTGATGAGATCAATACGTTCCGTAACGGATGTGCATTGGTAGAATTTGACGGAAAGTACGGATATATAAAAATCAAATAAGCCGGAATGTTATAAAGCAGATATTTGAGTACGGATAAAAAAGGGGTATTTTCAAGAATATCCCTTTTTTTTTAATAAAATATGGCATAAAAGTTGTTTTGTTGTGCAGGTTGCTCTGTTTGTGTTTTTTGAATTTGTGTATATTTAACGAAGTGTTGATTGTTTCAACGTTTTCTATTGCAATTTCGGCATGTTTATACTATAATATAAATGAATCAGTGTCTGCGGAGAGAGGACAACGCTCAAAGAGCGAGATGTTGTTCCTTCTGCAGAAACACAAATTTACAGGGAGGAAGAAAAATGAAAAAGAGAATCCTATCTTTTATGCTGGTTCTTGCGATGAGCTTTTCGCTCGGCGCTGTTTTTACATTTGCAGCAGATGATACGGGCCCTATAACAGGGATGACTGCGTCTGAACTGAAAACGCAGATTCAGGCCTTTGTGCAAACTGCAAATCCGCTTATCAAGCGGGATGACTGGGAAAAGATTCCCGGGGCGTCTAAGTCTCCGGCAACAACAACTTTGGAGAATCAGATAGAACAAGCAAAGGCTGTACATAAGTCAGGAAATGTAGCTGAAATGGAATCATTCCTGATAGACTTGTTTGGCGGCTGGGATGCTGAGGCAAAGGATTTTGTTTATGGCGATAAGCCGTATTCGGAGTTCAAAGAAGCTATTATGTTAAAAGGCCTTGATGACGAAACAGCTCGAGGCGAAAAAGGATATTGGGACTTGCTGCCGATCATCGGAAAAGTTGAAGTGACTAAGAAGGATGAAGAGGGTAACGAAATCAAAGAAATTGTAGAATTGCGTGATTACACCAATCCTGGACAGTACACTGCAGAAAGTTGGGATAACTTCCGTGAACAGTTAGATTTCTTGAATGTATATCTGACTGTTGTAGATGGTGTAATGCCGTACATGAACGCTACTCGTTCAGAGGTTTATTTCATTTTGCAGGATTATTATGCTGCATATGACGCTTTAGAGTTGTTGCCGAGCGGACAGGATCCGGAGGTTAATCGTTTGAATTCTTTATTAAAAGAAGTTTTGGATTTTGAAGATCGTAAAGGCTACCCTGTTCAAAAATGGTTTGATGGGGTAACAATCAATACAGATTCTGTAGAAATGCAGGCCTTTAAGGATTGGATCGCTGCGGCAGAGCAGTTGGTTGATAATCCGGATGCTACGGCGGAACAATTGAAGCAGTATGTATATACGGGCACATTGATTCGGGATCCGAATGATGACAATGTGTTGATTGAAACTCCGGAGGGGCAGATCGGTCTGTATGGAGGCGCGTATACCTTCTATTATGAAAAGATGCAGACAGCATTTGAGCTGAGTGTTTTATTGGATAACGGTTATCGTGCAGCTCGTAGTGAGATTTATTATGAAGCACTTGCTGATTATGAATCCGGTCGGTATAAGAAGGAAGATTGGGATGTGTTCCTGAAAGCTTTTGAAGAGGGTGACAGATTGCTGAATATGTCATGGATCAGCAATCAAAAAACAGAGGACCAGTTCTTGAGTGCGTTGCAGAATGTTCAAACTGCTTACTACGATGTTTTGTTGCCTACAAGAGTAAACGATGCGCAGCATGAATTGATTTATAAGAATGCAAAAGCGTTGTATGACGGACTGAAAGAAAAAGACGAGTTAGATTTGTATGTTCCGGATACAGTTGTTGCTCTTGAAAATGCACTGAATGAATATGAACTGGTTTTGGATCAGTTGAATGAGTATAAAGCATCGGGGAATGTTGACAATACCGTTTTAACTAAAATGGTAGAGCGTGCCAACCAGAAGGCTGTTAATATTCAGAACGCTGTTGCAGGGTTAAAGCTGCTTCAAGACGAAAACGCTGCGGGAACGACAGAGATCCTTACCTTTGCAAAAGGTGTTTTGGCAGATGCAAAGCAGTGTCTTGTAAATCTGGAAGAAGACGGCGGCCGGTTTGGCTATTCGATCGACGAGATGTATTTTGCGGATACTATCAGCGCTTACAATGTAGAGATAAAAAATTTGGAAAAGCAGATAAATACGTTGGAAAAAGAAATTGCGGAAGGAAAGACAGAGTATAGCGTAACAAACGCTCAACTGTTGGAATCTGTTACTGCAGTATATTCTGCAATGGTCGATCTTCATTTGAATTTTGATTCTGTTATTTATGAGGAAGACATTGAAGAATAGAGACGTATTGTGATTACATTGAAATATGGAGGAACGCATATGAGCAAAAAGATCATATCTGTATTGTTGTCTGTGACGCTTGTCTTGTCGTTGTTCACCGTATTTATTTCTGCAGATGAACTGAGCCCGGTGATGAAGAAATCATTGTCTCAGCTGCAGGGAGAGTTGAGCGGTTTTTATAAAACGGCAAAATCACAGGTTGCCCGGGATGACTGGGAAAATATTCCCGGCGCTTCTCAGTTACCGGAAACCAAGGTGCTGGATGATCAGGCACAGCAGGCCAGAACATTGGCAAAGAACGGAAACATAGTTGAATGTGAGAACTTTTTAATCGATTTATATGGCGGATGGGACGCCGAGAAAAACGACTATAAAGATGGAAATAAACCGTATACCCCCATGCAGAATGCAGGTTTATTGCGAGGCAGACCTTTTGATGATTATATCGCACGCGATCCCGAATATGGATACGTTAAGATTTCCGCTGTGTTAGGTGAGGTTACTGCCAAAGCTTACGAAATCGATCCGGAAACCGGAGAGTATAAAGAATTAAAAGATGAGAACGGAAATCCGATTCTTGTACGTCAACAGGGTTCAGAGCCTTTCGGAGTGAGTACAAACCCTGGACAATATACGGTTGACAGTTGGTACAATTTTGCTGTACAGATTAAGAAAATGCAGGAGTTTATGTCGGTAACGCCTCAGTATCCGACCAGCCAACTTTCTGTTTCTACTCGCTCTGAGGTGCAAAAGGCTCTTGACGGTTACCGCGCGGCATATGATGCGCTGGAGTTGATTCCGTCTGAAACAGACCCCGGTTTAACGGAAGAGCAGAAAGCTGAGAAACGTGAGATCAACCGCCTGAAATCAATTTTGAAGCTAATTGTTGATTGCTATGACGGATATTCTGTCGGCGATACTACTCAGGTTGATAATGTGCTTGCTTTTGCTGCATTGTGGGAAGACTTTTACCAAAAACAGGATGGTTCTACTACGCAGGAAAAAGTAGATGCCCTGAATGATTGGTTTATCATTAACGGAATATCTTATAAAGTTTATATTGCAGATCCAGACTCTACTGAGCCTGAAAAAGATAATGCGTCCTATGTTGCATTGGATGATACGTACCTTCAAAATCTTAAAAATTGGGTAAATACTGCTAATGAATTAATCAATGATCCTAATGCAACCGTTGAGCAATTAGAGCAGTATGTTAATGTCAATGAAACGTATTATGATAAAGACGGAAATTGGAAGTTGGTAGATGACGCAGAGGATCCTGCTTATGTTCGTGCAAACTTTGTGACCAGTATCACCGATTATCATTATATCAGAGAGCAGGTTGTGGCAGATTATAACGGACATTTGTTTGTAAGCACAAACTACCGGAATGCCAAGATGGCTATCATTGCCCAGGCTGAAAACGACTATAACGATAAAAGATACGAAGGCGCAGAAGCGGAGTATCAAGCGTTGGTTCAGTCTTGCGAAGCAGGCGACCGGCTTTTGAACGGAAGCGTTAAGAATCCTACGGAGCAAATGTTCTGGGATGCAATTGCTCAGATCCAGGCTGCATATGAGACATTGTATGCAAAACGGAAAGAGACTCCGACGCATGTTGTGCTTTATGACAAGATTACAGAATTTGTAAAGACAGTTCCTGTAGACAGCAACGGAACTCAGAGCATGTATACAGAAGATTCTTGGAATGCACTGAAAACTGCTATTGCAGATTATGAGAGCCAGGTTGAAGTTTACAACAAGCTTGTAGAAGAAATAAATGCAGATACGTCTTTGAGTGAAAACGAAAAGGCAGAGGCCATTGCTGCAGAGCTTGAAAAGGTAAACATTAAAGCCTTTTTGATGAACGATAAGTATAATGCTTTGGTGTTGATATCTTCGAATGTAAGCAGTGAAGATGTGTATAATGCGGCTCGTGCCATTTTGGAAAAAGCAGGGGAATTGTATGTATTGCTTTCGGACGATTTGGATTTAACGCCATATACGCAGGAATCTTTTGATCGGTTTGCTGCTGCATACGAAGCGTTAAAAGAAGCGATGGATACTCTTGCGCAGGAAAAGAGAGACGGTGCCTTGGCGTTAAGTTACGGGGATCAGGAGATTCTGAACTTGGTGGCAGCTTTGATATCTGCTCAGGCACAATTGGAATATAATCCGAATACTTGCAATGACTAATTGTTTTCTCTCCGGAGTTTTTCTCCGGAGAGTTTTTTATAAAAACTTTTAAGAATGTTTAAATGAGTTTTTTACGGGATACAAGTTTGTATGTGGATTGTTTTTAGATGAGCAAAAAATATTTGTTGTTTTAATCGGCGGTGATGTAATTTTAAAAAACTTTGCCATTATTTAGCATATTGCACAGAAAGTGTGCGAATAAAAGCAGATCTGTTTTTAAAAATAAACAGTTTTTTATCTGCGATTTGTGCAATGTTGACGAAATGTCACAAAAAGTATAAAATTATCTTGATTTTGGCAAGGGATTATGATATACTAATAATACTTGAAATGGGGGGTTTTATATCTTCCATGATATAAATTAAGGAGGAATTTTTATGAAAAAGAGGGTGTTGTCAACAATCCTTGCATTGGCAATGGTTTTGTCCATGTTTGCCGTTGTAACTTTTGCTGACGATACAACTACAACCGTGACGTACGATACGTCGGCGCAATACACATATGATAATATGATGAATGCTCTGAATATTATCTCCGACTCTGATCCGGAGCTTGCTGACTTACGGGCTGCAGATACTCCATATGGGATTTTTCTTGCAGAAATGAAGGTCTTAATCGGCGCCGGGAAGCATTTAGAGACGGATTATTTAACTTATGTAATGACAATTGATGGCTATGCTGGCACAAAGTTGATGGATTATGTGCAGGATGAATTTGGTGCGTTTGTTTATTCTCTTCGCGGAGGAAAACAGATGGCATATAATGCGTGGAATGATGCCATGCCGGACGAACTTCATCTGACATATGATGATGCTGGATATACTTATATCAACGAAGATGTTCAAACTGTATATACACAGGATTCGTACCATGAGGCTTTGAGAACATTAAATGCTTTCTTATTGTACGCGAATGACAATATGTTGTTTAATGTACCAAATGCTAACAATATGTATCCAGAGCAAAAGGCAAGATTTGAGGAGCTACAGGCTGCTTTGGCTGCTTTAGAGCCTGCTGCACCTGCATTGATTGATTTGACGGGAGTAACATCTGAAAACGCACGTTTGCAGATGTGGATTGATACATATAACAATATCGACGTAGAAGAATACAAAGTAAAAGAAGAAGTACAGATTTGGGGAGCTGTTTTGAAGGCAGCTGACGAAGACCCCTCTATTGAAGCTGGAACGACAGATGAGATCGTTGATGCTTATGCAATAGACGGCATTGCGATCTGTAACTACTGGGAAAAAGTTGTACGTCTGGTTATTCCACAGAGCGACGGTTTGCAAGTCATGGCTGATGAAGTTTGGAACGATGCGGCCAACTGGCCTTTAGGTTCTGTTGTGGCCGGTCCGGACCAGGCAGATTATGTAGCGGAACAGTACACCTCCGCTTACAATAAGTGGGTTGAAATCCGCGAAACGTTGAGAGGTCAGTTTGCAACGCTGAAAGTATCTGAAGCTTTGGCAGAACTGGAAGAGTTAAAATCGATGATTCAGAGCCTTGAAGAATCCGGTCTTCCGTATAATACGGCGCAATTGCTTGCGTACAACAACTTGAAAGCCTACATTGCGATCTATGATGGCCGTGTAGCTCGCATCACGCTAGATGCAAACAAACAACTCGAAAACTACATTACGTTGAAGAACGGTGTAGATAGAGTACACGAGATCATCGACGCTTGGGAAGCTGGTACAGAGTATGCAACCGCAGACGAAATGTACGGTTTGATCAGCCAAGATGTTGCTACAGATTGTACGTTGGAAATTGCTTGGATGGCATTGAGAGCACAGGTAGGTTTGGACGGCGGATTGCCGACCTTTACCGAGGCTTACATCACACAGTGGACAGAGTCTGGATTGTATACCGAAGAGTCTTTGGCTGCAGTACAGGAGACGTATCTGTCAACCAGAGACGCGATGAAACAAAACTCTTTGTTGACTGATGAAGGCGCATTGCAGTATATCGATACTTTGAAAGCACTCCTGGTTGAAAAGGAGCCTGAACTGATTGACTTAACAGATATAACATCTGAAAACGCACGTTTGCAGATGTGGATTGATACATACAACAATATCGACGTTGAAGAATACAAAGCAAAAGAAGAAGTACAGGCTTGGGGCGCTGTTATTTTAGCAGCATATGAAAGCGGAACAATTACCTCTTCAACTTCTGATGTTGATGTGGATGCTTATACACAGGGCGAGATTGCGATTTGTGGATACTGGGAAGGTACCATACGGAATATCGTTCCTCAGAGCAATGGTCTGAGAGCGATGGCTGATGAGATCTGGAATAACGGTGAAAACTGGCCTTTAGGCGAAAATATTACAGATTTGAATCAAACGACTTATGATCAGGTAGCTTATACCGCAGCATACAATCAATGGGTAGAGATCCGTGATAATATGAGAAATCAGCATGCTACACTGAAAGTTTCGGAAGCTTTGGCTGCTTTGGAGACGTTGAAATCAATGATTCAGAACCTTGAAGAAGTTGATCTTCCGTACGATGCGGAACAATTGACTGCATATAACAATTTGAAAGCATACATTGCTATCTATGACGGCAGAATTGCAAGAATTGTTTTGGATGCAAATAAAGAGCTTGAGAACTACATCACGCTCAAAGATGGCATCGCTCGCGTTCACGAGATCATCGCAAACTGGGATGCCGGCACAGAGTATGCAACTGCAGACGAAATGTACGGTTTGATCAGCCAGGATGTTTCTGAAAGCTGTACGTTGGAAGATGCTTGGATGGCATTGAGAGCACAGGTAGGTTTGGACGGCGGATTGCCGACCTTTACCGAGGCTTACATCACACAGTGGACAGAGTCTGGATTGTATACCGAAGAGTCTTTGGCTGCAGTACAGGAGACGTATCTGTCAACCAGAGACGCGATGAAACAAAACTCTTTGTTGACTGATGAAGGCGCATTGCAGTATATCGATACTTTGAAAGCACTCCTGGTTGAAAAGGAGCCTGAACTGATTGACTTAACAGATATAACATCTGAAAACGCACGTTTGCAGATGTGGATTGATACATACAACAATATCGACGTTGAAGAATACAAAGCAAAAGAAGAAGTACAGGCTTGGGGCGCTGTTCTGAAGGCAGCAGCAGAAGATCCCAGCACGGCAACAATGGGCGATGCAGTAGATAATTATGAAAAAGACGGTATCGCAATTTGTACATACTGGGAGACCTCTGTACGCAAAGTTGTTCCTCAGAGTGAAGGCTTAAAAGCAATGGCAGACGCTGTTTGGAATGACACGGCTAACTGGCCTTTGGGCGAAGTAATTACGGATTTGAATCAAACTACGTATGAAGCAGAGGGTTATACCGCAGCATATAATCAATGGGCAAACATTCGTGATACGCTGAGAAATCAGTTTGCAACATTGAAAGTTTCGGAAGCTTTGGCAGAACTGGATGCATTAAAATCCATGATTCAGGGTCTTAAAGAAGTTGATCTTCCGTACGATGCGGAGCAATTGGCTGCATACAACAATTTAAAAGCATACATTTCTATCTATGACGGCAGAATTGCAAGAATTGTTTTGGATGCAAATAAAGAGCTTGAGAACTACATCACGCTCAAAGATGGCATCGCTCGTGTTCACGAGATCATCGCAAACTGGGATGCCGGCACAGAGTATGCAACCGCAGACGAAATGTACGGTTTGATTGATAAAGATGTTACAAATTGTATTTTGGAAAATGCTTGGATGGCATTGAGAGCTGAGGTTGGTCTGGATGCAGCGTTACCTGCATTTGTAGAAGCATATATTGCAGAGTGGACAGAGTCCGGATTGTATACGGAAGAGTCTTTGGCAGCCGTAAACGAAACATATATGTCAACCAGAGATTCGATGAAACAAAACTCTTCGTTGACTGATGAAGGTGTTCTTCAATATGTAGATACACTGAAAGACCTTCTTGTAGAAGCTGTGAAACCGGTTGTTCCTGGTGATATAAATGGCGACGGCGAAACGACTCTTTGTGATATTGTTGCGATTGCAAGAATGGTTGTACAAAGTGCAGAATTTACAGAAGATCAATTAGCAGTTTGTGATGTTACTGGTGACGGAGTTGTTACTCTGGCAGATATCATTAAGATTGCAAGAACAGCTATTCAAGCGTAAATATAAGCGCCTAGGATTTTATTGTGTTGCCTCTCCCAATTTGGGAGGGGCAACTTTTTTATAGGGAAAGGTATAAAAATTATATATTGATTTTCATAGCAAGATGTGATATAATGACTGTGAAAAAAGATGTCGTTTGTTATGCTGAACGATCATGAAATTAATGTGGGAGTACAGAAAATGGAAAAAGCATTTAGAGTAAATATTTGCGGCGTTGAGCTGCTTTTTTCCAGTGGCGAAAGCGATGAGGTTACGGAGAGAATTGTGGAAAAAGTTCGGCAGACAATCAAACAGACGATGGATGCGTCTGAGGTAGCCAATGTAACAAAAGCGAGCATGTTGTCCTGCATGAGTATCTGCGCAGAAGCGTTTTCGGCTCAGGCAGAACAGGAACAGCTGCGGCAGCGTACACTTGAGGCTGAAAAAAGGGCGGCATTGGCTGAACAGGAAAAAATAGAAACCCAAAAAGAAAACGAGCGGCTGCGTTCGGCGTTGATTAATTTGAAAATCGAATTGTCAAACAGTAAAGACCGGTAGTGGTAAGATGAAACAGCGAGTATCGATGAGAGGTATTGGGGTCGGTATATCGAGGAATGTGTTGTAAGAGATTTTTTAGCTTGTGTTAGAGAAAGCGGAGGGCTTGATGGAAATTCTTGCACCTGCAGGCAGTCCGGAAGCGCTTTTTGCGGCCGTATATAACGGCGCGGACGCTGTATATTTAGGCGTAGAAAATTTTAATGCCAGAAAGAATGCTCAAAATTTTTCGATAGAAAACATTGGGCAGTATATTGATTTTTGCAGACAGCGTGGCGTAAAGGTTCATGCTGTCTTAAATACGCTTGTTTCAGATCGGGAATTGCCGGAAGTTCTTTCGGTTGCCGAAAGGCTTGTGGGATACGGCGTGGATGCCTTTATCGTGCAAGATATCGGGCTGGCTTGTGAGTTGAGAAAGCGGACGGATGTTCCGCTTCATGCCAGTACGCAGTTGACCGTGCATAGTTTGGACGGGGCTGTTTTTTTACGTAATATGGGATTTAGCCGTGTGGTTTTATCTCGGGAGTTATCGGCGCAGGATATCGGGTTTATTACCCGACGGGCTCAGGTAGAAACCGAGGTGTTTGTGCATGGGGCTTTATGTATGAGTTACAGCGGTCAGTGTGCGCTTAGTGCGGTTATCGGTGGTCGAAGCGGAAATCGGGGTAGTTGTGCACAGCCTTGTCGGCTGCCGTATGAAGGCGGATATCGGCTGAGTTTGAAAGATCTTTGTTTATTGAAATATGTCGGGCAGCTGCAGCAGATGGGTGTTCATTGTTTGAAGATTGAAGGTCGGATGAAAGGCCCCGATTATGTGGGCGCTGTTTGCCGAGCCTATGCGGAGGCAAAGAACGGCAAACCTTATGCCGAGGAAGGCGAGCAGTTTTTATCGGAAATTTTTAGCCGGGACGGCTTTACAGACAAATATTTCATGGGTAAACCGGGACCGGAAATGTTTGGGACCCGCGGAAAGAGTACGCGCCGATTTTCGTTTGAACAAAAGGAATATAAGAGGTTTGATTTGGATGTACAAGTGACTTTTTCGGGAGAAAATGCACATTTTTTTGTACAGACAAGCGACGGATATTCTGCGGAAGATACGTGTTCATGCTCGCCTGCGGTGACGGCCCCGACAGGAAAAGAGCAGATTGAGGCTGCTTTTTCGAAATTGGGAGATACGGTCTATCGGTTGGGACAGGTGTCTGTCAGCGTGCCGGAAAACCCGGTTTTTATTCCTGTATCAGTGTTAAATGCGATGCGGCGCGGGCTGATAGAAAGTTTGAGCCGGATGCGGAAATTATCCGGTTATACGTTTAAAAAGATTTCGTTGACCTCGGAGCTGCACGATGTGAAAGGTTTGTCGGTTTCAAAGGGCGAAACTTTGAAATCGGCCCCAACGCGCGAAGCGCTGTTTTTACAGCTGTCGTCGATTCCCCGACAGTTGGAACAGATAGATCGGATTTGGCTGCCGTTGTCGGAGTGTGAAAACAAACAGTTTCGCCGGCAGGTAGAAACGGATCCGCAACGGTTTGGCGTTTTTCTGCCTGCGGCTGTTCATGACAGCGAAGCCGTGATTTTAGAAAAATGGTTGTTGTTGGTGCAGCAGATGCAAATTCGGGCCGTTTTATGTTCAAATGTCGGCCAGGTGGAAAAGTGTCTGCAAATGGGATTTGAAGTGCATGGCGGAAGCGGATTAAATGTGTTTAATACGCCGTCGGCTCAGTTTTGGATAGAAGAAATCGGGTTGAAAAGCGTTACATTATCGTTTGAGTTAAACATTGCGCAGGCCAAAGGGATTGAATGTGCCCAAAGCGGCATGCTGGTATATGGGAGGTTACCGGTGATGCTGATGCGGAATTGTATCAAAAAATACTGTCATCAGCCGGAGTTTTTGACCGATCGACAGCATCAGAACTTTTTGATTACCTGCGATTTCGGATGTCGAAATCGTCTTTGGAACAGCAAGCGACTTTATTTGGCAGATAAACAGCATCCGGATTTTGATCGGTTTTCTTTTTGGCGATGGATTTTTACCGATGAAACGCCGCAGCAGGTCCAGCAGGTGTTGGATGCGTATGCACATGTGCCGGAAGAGGTTCCGGACGATATTACGCGCGGTTTATATTATCGGAAAGTTTGAAAAAAATATTATTTTGGGAAAAGGGCTTGATTTTTGGTGAAAAGTTTGATATAATATATTTCCGGGTATCATTATGAATTTGTCCGATAAAGATAAATGTGATTTAATGGAGGTGTTTGAGCATGGCAAAGTGCGATTTTTGCGGGAAGGGCGTAACTTTTGGTATTAAAGTCTCGCACTCTCACAGACGTTCCAACAGAGCATGGAAGCCGAATGTAAAGCGTGTGAAAGCTGTTGTAGACGGCTCTGTTAAGCATGTTTATGTTTGTACAAAGTGCTTACGTTCGAATAAGGTGCAACGTGCAGACTAATTTTAGCGGTGTTGGTACAAATAAATAATACGGAGCGAAATGCTCCGTATTTTTGTTTGTTTTATATTTTTTATTCGATAAAACCCGGCGTAGAGAGGTAGCGATCGCCGGTGTCCGGCAAAATGACGACGATATTTTTTCCGGCCTGTTGCTGGGCAAGAAGGGTTGCTGCATACAGCGCTGCTCCGGAAGAAATCCCTGCCAATAATCCTTCGGCTTTTGTAAGGGCTCGCGACGTTTGATAGGCATCTTCGTCCGATACGGGAATGATTTGATCATAGATCGAGCGGTTCAGCACTTCGGGAACAAAGTTTGCGCCGATCCCCTGAATCTTGTGCGGACCGCTTTTTCCCTGCGATAAAACGGGTGAAGATTTGGGTTCTACCGCCACAATGGTAATATGTGGATTTTGTTTTTTAAGGTATTCGCCCACGCCTGTAATCGTTCCGCCTGTTCCGATGCCGGCTACGAAGAAATCGATTTGTCCGTTAGTATCGGTCCAGATTTCAGGGCCGGTTGTTTTTTTGTGTGCTTGCGGATTTGCCGGATTGATAAACTGGCCGGCAATGAAACTGTTGGGGATCTGCGCGGCAAGTTCGTCCGCTTTTTCTACCGCACCCTGCATGCCTTTTGCCGCATCGGTCAACACCACTTGCGCGCCGTAGGCTTTGATTAAGTTGCGGCGTTCAATGCTCATGGACTCGGGCATGACGATAATGGCCCGGTATCCTTTAGCAGATGCAACGGCTGCAATGCCGATGCCCGTATTGCCGCTGGTCGGTTCGATAATGACGGAATGGGGCTTTAAGGCCCCGGATTGTTCCGCCTGTTCGATCATTTCTTTTGCCACACGGTCTTTAATGCTGCCTGCGGGGTTGAAGGATTCTAACTTCGCCAGAATTTTAGAAGAGAGCCGGTATTGTTTTTGATAATTTGCCAGCTCCATCATCGGCGTGTGGCCGATGAGATCGGTAAGGCTTTTATATATCATAAAAAGAACTCCTTGTTGTTTTTTTAGATTGTAACATGTTCATATCAGATTGTCAAGAGCCTTTGCGGGAAACGTTTTTTGGATGTATTTTTTTAAGATTTTGAAAAATGATACAAAAAATAGGAAAAAAAATTGTTAAAAATTAGTTCAATATATATGGTGTGTACCCTTGACAAAACACACAATATGTTGTATGATATAACTGTTCCAAAAAAAGTAAAGAGCTAAAAAGGTATTGGGGAAGGCAGGAAAAGAAGATGAATATCATCAAAAGAAGCGGAACCGAAGTTACGTTTGACATAAACAAGATTATCATTGCCATTACAAAAGCCAACAATGAAGTGGTGGAGCAGGAGCGGCTGTCGGAAGAACAAATTCGGACGATTGCAGAAAATGTGATGCAGATTTGTTCGGATATGCAGCGTGCCTTGAGCGTAGAAGAAATTCAGGACTTAGTAGAAAATCAGATTATGGATAAGCGGGCGTTTGCGGTGGCCCGTAAGTATATTACGTATCGGTATAAGCGTGCGCTGGTTCGGAAATCGAACTCGACCGATGAACAGATTCTGAGCTTGCTGGAGTGCAACAATGAAGAGGTCAAGCAGGAAAATTCGAATAAAAATCCTACGGTAAACAGTGTGCAGCGTGATTATATGGCCGGAGAGGTCAGCAAGGATATTACAAAGCGTTTTTTGCTGCCGGAAGATATTGTAGAAGCGCATGAGCAGGGGATTATCCATTTTCATGATGCGGACTATTTTGCGCAGCACATGCACAATTGCTGTTTGGTCAATTTAGAAGATATGCTGCAAAACGGCACGGTAATCAGCGGGACCATGATCGAAAAACCGCATAGTTTTTCGACAGCTTGTAATATTGCGACCCAGATTATTGCTCAAATTGCCAGCTCACAGTACGGCGGACAAAGTATCAGTTTGTCTCATCTGGCTCCGTTTGTACAGATCAGCCGGGAACGTTTCCGTCGGGAAGTCCGGGCCGAGTTTGAAGCCGCGCATACGGAAATTTCGGAAGAAGCCATCAACCGGATTGCCGAAATGCGCGTGCGCAATGAGGTAGAGCGCGGGGTTCAGACAATTCAATATCAGGTTATTACCCTGATGACCACAAACGGGCAGGCGCCTTTTGTGACCGTGTTTATGTATTTGGATGAGGTGCCGGAAGGGCAGCTTCGAGAAGATTTGGCGATTATTATTGAAGAAGTGCTCAAACAGCGGATTCAGGGTGTAAAGAATGAGGCTGGCGCCTATATTACTCCGGCATTTCCAAAGTTGATTTATGTGTTGGAGGAAGATAATGTCCGGGAAGGGACCAAATATTGGGAATTGACAAAACTTGCCGCAGAATGTACGGCAAAACGGATGGTTCCCGATTATATCTCGGAAAAAATCATGATGCAGAACAAGGTGGATAAAAACGGAAACGGCCATTGCTATACCTGTATGGGCTGCCGCAGCTTTTTGACACCGTATGTGGATGAAAACAATCAGCCCAAATATTATGGGCGGTTTAATCAGGGCGTTGTGACGCTGAACTTAGTGGATATTGCTTGTTCTTCGGGCGGAGATCTGGAAAAGTTCTGGAAAATTTTTGATGAGCGGCTGGATCTTTGCAAACGGGCGTTGATGTGCCGCCATAATAGATTGAAGGGCACGCCCTCTGATGTAGCGCCGATTTTGTGGCAGTACGGTGCTTTGGCTCGGTTGAAAAAGGGAGAAAAAATCGATAAACTGCTGTATGGCGGATATTCGACCATTTCGCTGGGTTATGCAGGACTGTGTGAATGCGTTCGGTATATGACGGGGCGGCCGCATACGGATCCGGAAGCAACGCCGTTTGCGCTACAGGTGATGGAATATCTAAACGCCGCTTGTCGGAAATGGGCCAATGAGGAGCATATTGATTTTAGTTTGTATGGGACGCCGTTAGAGTCTACCACTTATAAATTTGCGAAATGTTTGCAGAAGCGGTTCGGGAAAATCGAGGGTGTTACGGACCGGAACTATATCACAAACAGTTATCATGTGCACGTGACGGAAGAAATTGACGCGTTTACCAAGCTGACTTTTGAATCCCAGTTCCAAAAGTTGTCTCCGGGTGGTGCGATCAGCTATGTGGAAGTGCCCGATATGTTGAATAATATCGATGCGGTCCTTGCAGTAATGCAGCACATTTATGAGCATATCATGTATGCGGAATTGAATACCAAGAGCGACTATTGCCAGTGCTGCGGCTATACAGGTCAGATTCAGATTATTACCGATCCGGACGGAAAATTGATTTGGGAATGCCCGAATTGCGGCAATCGCGATCAGTCGAAGATGAACGTGGCTCGCCGGACTTGCGGATATATCGGAACGCAATTTTGGAACCAGGGCCGGACGCAGGAGATTAAAGAACGCGTTTTGCATTTATAATTTGAACACGGACGGCGATGAAAGAGTCGCTGAAAAACCAGCCGTAGTTGTGATGGGCTGGGGGAAAACAAATACGATAACAAAACAGCGATCATACCCAAAATGATATGGTTGCTGTAGGGAAAGATTCAGGGAGTTGGTCTCTGAATCTTTTCTGCCTCGGAGGGAATAGTTTTATGTATTACGGAGAGATCAAAAAAGTGGATGTCGCAAACGGACCGGGTGCGAGGGTTTCGTTGTTTGTTTCGGGCTGTACACATCATTGTAAGAACTGTTTTAATCAGCAAACCTGGGACTTTCAGTACGGTAGGCCGTTTACCGAGCAGACGGAACAAGAAATTTTGCAGGCCTTGCGGCCGTCTTATATCAGTGGTTTGACCGTATTGGGCGGCGAGCCGTTTGAGCCGGCTAATCAACGGTGTCTACTGCCTTTTTTGAAAAAGGTGCGGGCACAGTATCCGGATAAAAATATCTGGTGTTTTACCGGATATCTGTTTGATACGGAATTGCTCGGACAAAGCCGTGCCGTGTGTGAGGCGACACGGGAGATGTTGGAGCAGATTGATATTTTGGTAGACGGGCGGTTTGAGGAAGAGAAAAAGGATATGATGCTGCAGTTCAGAGGGTCTTCCAATCAGCGGATTATTGATGTGCCCGCTTCGTTGCGTGAGGGGGAAGTCAGGCTCTGGAAAGATTTGAAATATTAAAAACGGCAAGACAACAAGCGCAACCAGTGATACGGGAATTCTGCGCCGTTGAAGGATGAAAAAAACAGGCGCCGGTGGAAAGTCAATTCCGGTCGGCGCTGTGGGGCAGTGTCTTTAAAAGATAAAACAATGGTCGCGGAAGATGATATTCCTGCGGCTGGGAATGGAGTGCGTTTGAAAGATTAAAAAACAGTTAGATAAAAAACTCGGCAGGGACACTGCCGAGTTTTTTTTAGTTTGAAAGTTCTCGATTTTTTAGATTCAATCGGAGGAGAGCTGCGCCCCGCGCCGCGTAATAAAATAGACGGCAATCGTTAAAGTGATCGGGAAAATAATAGAAAGCAACATTCCTGTTTTTAATTCCCCGGTTACTCGAGACATCAGGCCCACCAGCGCCGGGCCGCAAACGCAGCCAATATCCCCGGCTAACGCCAATCCGGCAAACATGGATGCTCCGCCGGCCGGCATTTTTTCTGCGGTTAAACTTAAGGTTCCCGGCCACATAATGCCGACGCCTAAACCGCATAACGCGCAACCCACCAGGCCGCCTGCCGCCCAGGGCGAAAGCGCTGCAAGCAGATATCCGAGAACACAGATTCCGCCGCTGAGAGTCATCATTTTATTTAAATGAATTTGTTGCGACAATTTGGCGTATACCACGCGTGAAAGTCCCATCAATACCGCAAACGCGCAGGGGCCTGCAATATCTCCGATTGTTTTGCTGACATGAAGACCGGTTTCTGCAAAGGCCGAAGCCCATTGCGCCATGGCCATCTCGCACGCTCCCGCCCCCATCATGGCAAGAACAGCCAATAAAAAGGTTTTGGACTGAAGCAGTTGCCGGGGCTTTAATCCCTGAGAACCGTCTTCAGTTAATGCGGGGATCGGGACAAGCGCAAAACAAATCGCGTCCAATATCGGCAAGATTGCCCACAAAACCGCTAAAATAAACCAGTTTGAAATATGAAAAAAGAAAAAGAATGCCGTGGAAGCTAAAACAACAAAAACCTGACCCCAACAGTAAAAAGAGTGGAGCAGCCCCATAGTTGCTTGTTTATGTTTAGATGGGCATGCCTGAACGATCGGGCTGACAAATACTTCTACAAGCCCGCCGCCGCAAGCGTATAAAATAACGGATAACGCTAAACCCAGGTAGGGTAACGGGAGTATGGCAGGCAAAACTGCCAGACCAATCAAACCTGCCGCAACGAAGACCTGAGATAAAACCACGCAAGCGCGCAAGCCGATTTTGTTGCACACTTTGGGTGCGCAAATATCGACGATTAATTGAGTGATAAAGTTAATGGATGCCAATAAGGCGATTTGGTCCAGCGGAATCGAAAACTGCGTGCTGAACGTCACAAACAAAAGCGGGACAAAGTTGTTTACCGTTGCCTGTGTTGCCGAACCGCCAAAGCACGTGTAAATCGTGTGCTGATAAGAGAGTGTCTTTTTCATACTCATTTTTGTATCAAGATCAGTCGTTGTCTTCGTAGTCGACAGATACGGATTTATCTTTTACCTTTTGAACGAATTCCGCTACTTGCAGATGATATGGATGTGATTTATAATCTAAAAAGTCCTGCATGTTGGCAAAACGAATAAACAAACTTACATCAAACGAACGGTCACCTTGCAGTACGTCAATGCCGACTTCGATTTGTTTGATTTGTTCAACATTCCCTTGCATGGACATGAATTTTTCTTTCAGGGCTTTTTTTGCCTGCATACTTCCGTCTTTTAGTTTATAAAGAACAATGTGTTGAAACATTTTTTTGTCCTCCCTGTGGAAAAATATGAATAGAATATCACTTCAAATTTATTATAATATATAATTCTAAAATTTTTTGGAACAAGTTGAAAATGTTGCAAAAAAGAGCCAAATGTGCTATAATAACTACGTAGAATTTAAGGTTGGCGGAGTGTGTACATGAGCGTATTTACAGTAGGTTGCGATGCAGTTGCCGAGTTCGTAGAAAAAAAGTCTGTTTTTCGCAGTTATTCCTTTTTTGTGACAGATGAAAAGCAGTCTATTGAAAAAATCCGGCAGGTTCAGGAACAGAACAATCAGGCAACACATAATGTATACGCGTACTGCTTGCGAGAGCATGGCATTGAGCGGTTCAGCGATGCCGGAGAGCCGCAGGGAACGGCGGGAATGCCGGTTTTAAAGGTGATTCATCTCAATGAACTGGTGGATACCTGTATTGTGGTGACGCGTTGGTTTGGCGGGATTTTACTGGGTGCAGGCGGTTTGGTCCGTGCTTACACCCGCGCGGCGGCGCTGGCGGTGGAGGCGAGCGGAAAAGCGGAGATTGTACCCGCGGTGTCGTTTTTATTGGAATATGGATATGAGTTGCATGGTTCGGTGTCGCATTTGATGGAATCTTTTGGGACACGGATTGATAAGCAGGATTTTACGGATCGGGTACGCATGCACGCAACCCTGCCGCAGGACCGGTTTGAGCAGATGCAGCAAGCGTTGCAGTCGCGGTTTTATGGAAAAGTTCTTTTATCGGAGACCGAACGATTTTTTTCGCGAAGTTCAGACGGACAAAAGTTATAAGTGTTATTAAGTTATTTTATTATAGTGGACATTATCAGAGAAGGAGCGATTTTTTTGGCTTTTACATTTCATGGGGGGATTCATCCCGATTATCAGAAAAAGCGTACGGCCGATCTGCCGATCGTTCAAATGCCGGCTCCGGCTCGAATTATTATGCCGCTGATTCAGCATATCGGTGCCGTTTGCGAGCCGCTTGTTGGGGTCGGCGATACCGTGACGGTGGGGCAAAAAATTGCCGATAGTTCGGCGTATATGAGTTGCCCGGTTCATTCTTCCGTTTCTGGGGTTGTGACAGCGATCGAGGACTGCTGGCACTCCAGCGGGATCAAACGGCCTGCGATTGTGATTGAAAATGACGGAAAAGATACGCGGCATCCGGATTATATCGCGCCGGAGAATGTAGATTTTTCAACATGGACGTCCGATCAGATTATTCTTGCCGCGCGAGAGGCCGGAATCACCGGTATGGGCGGCGCCGGATTTCCGTTACATGTAAAACTGAAGACGGCTTTAGAGAAAAAAGTCAATACCATTTTGATTAACGGCGCGGAATGTGAGCCGTATATTACGGCGGATCATCGGGCGATGCTGGAGTACCCGCGCAAAATCATCGCCGGCATTCAGGTATTTATGCAGTGCCTGGGTTGCTCGGAGGCGATCGTGGGGATCGAAAATAATAAACCGGACGCGATCCGGCAGATGAGGCAGGCGGCGCAGGGAACGTCGATCCGGATTGCGGTGTTAAAAACCAAGTATCCGCAAGGTGGAGAAAAACAGTTGATTTACGCCATTACCGGCAGAAAAGTGCCGCCCGGAAAGTTGCCGATGGACGTGGGTTGCGCCGTTTTTAATGTGGATACCTGTGCTTCGGTGTACCGGGCTATTGCGAAGGGCCGTCCGCTGATTAAACGGGTTGTGACCGTGTCGGGCAGTGCGGTGCGTGAAGCGAAAAATTTGTTGGTGCGGATCGGAACGCCGTATCAGGATTTGTTTGAGTTTTGCGGAGGGTTTGTCCGCGAGCCGTATAAGGTGATTTGCGGAGGTCCGATGATGGGCAGCGCGCAGCACCATTTGGATACGCCTGTGATGAAGAGCACTTCCGCTTTGCTGGCGTTTGCCGGCGGCGAAGAACAATTTGCGGACAATCAGGTTTGTATCCATTGCGGCCGCTGCGTTTCGGCGTGTCCGATGAACTTGATGCCCAACTATATCAATCGGGCATCGCGCGCGGACAATATGGAACAATGTAAAAAGCTGCATGTGATGGATTGTATTGAGTGCGGGTGCTGTGCGTATGTTTGTCCGGCAAAGCTGTATTTGGTACAAACGATGCGGATGTGTAAAGCAAAAATCATGGCTGCCGAGCGGGCCAAGAAAGCTTAGGAGGGGACGAAATGGAAAAATTGTTGGTAAGTTCTTCTCCGCATTATCGGGCGAAATCTTCTGTAAGACGGATTATGTTGGACGTCATTATCGCGATGTTGCCGATAGTGGTGGCGTCTGTGATTTTGTTTGGCTGGCGGGCGCTGGCCATCACCGTACTGAGCGTGGCTTGCTGTGCGGTGTTTGAATCTTTGTTTGATTGGGTGACGAAAAAGCCGAACACGGTTTCGGATTTGTCTTGTATTGTGACGGGCATGCTGTTTGCGTTCAATGTGCCGGTCAGCGTTCCTTATTGGCTGGTGGTTGTGGGCACTTTTATTGCGATTGTGATTGCAAAAATGCTGTTTGGCGGATTGGGTAAAAATTTTGCCAATCCTGCATTAGTCGGGCGCGCGGCGGTGATGGTTGCATGGCCGCAGTTGATGACCTTTTGGATTGAGCCGTTTTCGGACGGCGTTTCGGTGCTGGGAGGCGTGGACGCCGTTTCTTCCGCTACTCCGCTGTCGGTGTTGAAAAGCAGCGGAACATTGCCGCAGGGACTGCGGGTTTTAGATTTATTTTTGGGCAAGACCGGCGGCTGTTTGGGTGAAGTTTGTACGGCGGCAATTTTGGTCGGGGCTGTTTATTTGTTAATTCGGCGCGTGATTTCCTGGCGTGTTCCGGTGGCGTATTTGGGAACGGTGGCGATTATCACGTTTTTGTTCCCGTTGAACGGGCCGTCTTTTGACGTGCAGTACATGTTGGCGCAGCTTTGCAGCGGAGGCTTGATGTTGGGCGCGTTTTTTATGGCTACGGATTACACAACCTGTCCGGTAACGCGGAAAGGAATGCTGATTTATGGCGTGGGGTGCGGGCTTTTGACGGTGCTGTTCCGGTATTTCAGCGGATACAGCGAGGGCGTCAGTTATGCAATTTTATTGATGAATGTGTTTACCTTCGCTATCGATCAGGCGACGGCTCCGCGCAGATTTGGAGAAAAGGAGGGACGGCAGCTTGAAAAAGAACAATCCAACCAATAACTCCAAAACGGTTTATTTTGATAAACAGGTATTTATTACCGCTTGTAAATTAACGGTGATCATTGCGTTTGTGGTGTTGATGCTGGCGGTGGTCAACGCCTTGACGAAAGATACCATTGCCGCAAACGACGCTCGGACAGGCGATGAAGCGCGGCGCGCTTTGTTGCCGCAGGCTCAGCGCTTTGAAAATGTTGCAGATTTTGATTCGACCTCATCTTCAATGGGGCGTGTGGACGCGGTTTATAAGGCTTATTCCGAAACCGGCGAAGAGATTGGGTACTGTGTAGATGTGACGACCATGGGATTTAGCAGCGACGGAATCGGTATGGTTGTGGCAACGGATTTGGACGGAAAAACTTGTTTGGGGGTTCGCATCACGTCCAGTTCGGAAACGCCCGGAATCGGGTCTAAGGTGGTAGACGCGACAAATGCTTCCGGACAGGTAGATGCTATCAGCGGTGCGACCGTGACCTCAAAAGGACTGAAGAACGGTACTGCGCTGGCGCTGCAGGCCGTTGAAACAATAACGGGAGGTCAGGCCGGATGAACGAGAAAAAGGTAAGTTATAAAAAAATACTGAAAGACGGCATGATCACCAACAACCCAACGTTTATTCAGTTGCTGGGAATGTGTTCGACGCTGGCGATTACGACCTCTGTTATCAACGGGATCGGTATGGGTTTTTGCGTGACATTTGTGTTGATCTTTTCTAATTTGTTTATATCGGTGCTGCGCAAGTTTATCCCCAAACAGATTCGGATTGCTTCTTATGTGGTGGTGATTGCCGGGTTTGTGACGGTGATTGATTTGTTGATGAAGGCCTATGTGCCGGATCTTTCAAAATCACTGGGGTTATTTATTCCGCTGATTGTGGTAAACTGTGTGATTTTGGCGCGGGCTGAAAGTTTTGCTTCTAAAAATACGCCGTTACCGTCTGTGGTGGACGGTCTGGCAACCGGATTGGGTTTTACCGGGGCGCTGATTTTGATGTCGGTGATCCGCGAACTGTTCGGCAGCGGAACCCTGTTTGGCGTGCAAGTGATGCCGTCCGGCTATGAACCGGCGGTGTTGCTGATATCGCCGGCCGGCGGCTTTTTGGTGTTGGGTTGTTTGATTGCTTTGGTGCAATTTATCACCTCCGCAGTACGAAAAAAGGAGGAGAAGTAGTTGGGGCTTATTGTTCTGGCCATTAACGCCATTTTAATTCAAAACTTTGTGTTTGTTAAATTTTACGGCATTTGTCCGTTTTTAGGCGTCTCTAAAAAAACAGGGACGGCGGTCGGCATGGGTTTTGCGGTTATTTTTACGATGACGCTGTCCTCGGCGCTGACCTGGCTGCTTTACTATTTTGTATTGGTTCCGTTAGAGTTGGAATATTTAAAAACCATCGCGTTTATTGTGGTGATTGCGGCGTTGGTACAGTTGGTGGAAATGTTTTTGCAAAAGCAGGTTCCGGCTCTGTATTCGGCGCTGGGAATTTATTTGCCGCTGATTACTACAAACTGTGCGGTGTTGGGTGCGGCGCTGGTGAATGTTTCCAATCAGTATGACTTTTTGTCTTCGGTAGTGTATGGCTTTGCGGCCGGCGTAGGCTTCTTGTTGGCGATTGTGATGCTGGCGCTGGTGCGTGAGCGGATTCAGGAACAGAGTATCCCCAAACCTTTCAGAGGATTTCCCATCGCCTTGATCGCCGCGGCGATTTTAAGTATTGCTTTTATGGGATTTCAGGGATTAAGTTTGCCGTTTTAATAAGGAGAGAACATGGATATTGTATGGGTCATTGTCATTACCGTGTTGGTTCTGGCTGTGGTAGGATTTGTGCTGGGGCTTTTGCTCGGCGTTGCCGGAAATATTTTTGCGGTAAAAAAAGATGTTCGGGTTGAGCAGATTGTATCGGTTCTTCCGGGCGCGAATTGCGGCGGATGCGGCTTTGCCGGATGTCAGAATTATGCGGACGCCGTCGTAAAGGGTCAGGCAGACCCGGGAAGGTGTTCGGTCGGCGGAGCCGAAGTGGCCAAACAAGTTGCAGCTATTATGGGTGTTGAGTCCGGGGATTCTGTTCGCATGCGCGCAGAAGTGGCTTGTAACGGGGATTGTGAAAAAGCAAAAAGCAAATATGCTTATAAAGGATTAAAAGACTGTGTCTCGGTTGCAAAACTCGGAAACGGGCCCAAAGAATGTGCTTATGGCTGTATCGGTTTGGGAACCTGCGCGGCGGCCTGTCCGTTTGGCGCGATTGAACTGCGCAACGGGATTGCGCGGGTGGATGCAGAAAAATGCCGTGCGTGCGGCGTGTGTGTATCGGCGTGCCCGCAGCATATCATTCAACTGGTTCCGTTTGACAGCCGTGTTGCGGTGTTATGCTCCAGTAAAGATAAGGGCGCTGTTTTACGGAAATATTGTGATGCCGGATGCATTGCTTGCGGTATTTGTGCAAAAAATTGTCCGGTCGGGGCGATTACCGTGCAGGAAAATGTGGCGCGGATCGACTATTCGCTGTGTACAAACTGCGGAACCTGTGCGGAGAAATGTCCTCGTAAAGTGATTCGTTGGGTAGAAAACGTTCAGGAGGAATCGGATCGTGTTTAAGCCTCAAAAAGATTATTATGTGAAAAAAGACCGCGAAGCCACTTATCGGCGTTTGCGGTACGTCATTGCGGGAATTGTGGTGTTTTTGTTAGGCTTTGCCCTGGCGGGACCCATTATGTCCCTGTTTTTGTAATGTCTGCCCCGCTGTATGAGAGCCTGTTGGCGTATTGTCCCCGTGCAAGATTGCACACGCCGGGGCACAAGGGACGGATGGGCGGCGTTTTTGAACAGATTGCCCGCATCGATGTAACCGAATTATCGGCAACAGATGATTTGTATCATCCGACCGGGTGTTTAGCACAGGCAGAACAGGCGGCAAGCGACTTTTTTGGCTCCTGGCATACGTTTTTTTCTGCCGGCGGTGCCACCCTTTGCATCCAGACGGCTTTGTCGATGTTTTTCGGCAAAAAGATTTTAATGGATCGTAACAGTCATGTCAGCGCGTTTCACGCGGTTTCTGCGCTGGACATCCGTCCGGAATTTTTGTATAATGCGGTGGATGTTGTTCCTCAGCCGATTTCTGCCGAACAGGTTGAGCGGGCGTGCCGGAAGTATCCGTCTGCGGCGGCGGTTTATATTACCAGCCCCAATTATTACGGTCTTTGCGCTGATTTGCGCGCGATCCGGGCCGTTTGCAAACGGTATCAAAAAAAATTGATTGTCGATCATGCGCACGGCACGCACTTGTATCTGACAAACCCTCAGAGCAGTGCGCAAGCGCATGCAGATATTGTGATTGATTCGGCGCATAAAACGTTGCCGGTTTTGACCGGGGGCGCCTACTTGCATGTGAATATGGAATCGGATATTTTGGACATCAAAGAAAAGATGAGGTATTTTGGGTCTACCAGCCCGTCTTTCCCGATTTTAGCCTCGTTGGATTTTTGCCGCGAATGGCTCCAGACCGAGGGCCGAGAAGCTTTTGCACAGGCGGTTGCCCGGGTTGAGGCACTGCGTCAGCAGCTGCGGCGAACTCAGATTCGGTGGGTACAGGGGCCGATAGTGGATCCGATGCGCATCTGTATCCGTACCCGTGACGGACATGGGCTGGCGGAGTATTTGGAAGAGAACGGGATTTATCCGGAGATGGCGACACAGAACACCGTGGTGATGTTGTTTAGTCCGCTGGATACGGCGGATGTGTTTGCGGCCGTTGGTGCGTTTTTTGAGCAGATTCCGTTTCGTATTTTAGACGCAGACGCTGTTTCTGCTCCGCCTCGTTTGCCGCGAAGAAGGTCTTACCGGAGCGCTTTTTGGTCGGAGGCGGAACCAGTGAAAATGTCAGACAGTGTCGGGCGAACTTGTGCTCGGGATGTTTTGCCGTATCCGCCGGGAGTGCCGGTTGTTTTGTGCGGAGAACAGATTACGCAAGACGCCGCCCGGTATTTGTCCGAGAATGGCGTGAAGACGGTTTTTGTTTGTAAGTAAGGAGAGTGACAAGATGAAAAAGACAATCAGTGTGAGCATGCTTCTGGTTTTGCTGCTGAGCCTTTTTTCGTTGGGTTCGGTGGCTGAAGGAACGCCTTTGAGCGCGTTGAATTGGTTCAAACAGCCCGAGATGGACTATCAGGATATCGAGTATTTTGAATCAAATCTTTATGTCTATACAGACAGCCAAGGGAAAAAAGGGTTGATTGACAATGAGGGCAATATTATTGTCAATGCCGTTTATGAACGTTTTGAGCGCTGTACTTGCGGCAATATTTTGGTCAGCTCCGCCGACGCGGTAGAATTAAATATTTACAGTTATACGGTAGAGCGCAGCGTGACGGAAAAACCGCACAGTATTTATACTTCTTTTTACGGATATGACGCAGCTTCGGGCAAGTTGTATCAGTTGACGGTCAGCGATCGGTTCAGCGGTAAGGAGTATACAGGGCCGGACGCGGTGGTGTTTGAAGAGGTCTCTTTGACGTTTGACAGTGCGACGGGCGGATTCAAAAACGATGAAACGGTGCATTCGGGCAAGTATGGTATTTATGCCGCGGATGGCCAGATGATTGGCGGAGAGTACACGGATGCCGTTGGGTTTTCGGACGGGATTTGCGCTGTTTTTAACGGGTCAAAATGGGCATACGCAGATACATCCGGAAAATTGTTGACAGAGTTTGTATATGATGCTTCTAAAGTCAGCACGCATGTTGCGGACGAGGCGGAAGTGTATTTGGTTTCGGACGGGTTGATCCCGGTGAACCGTGACGGACAATGGGGATATATCGATATGACCGGGCAGGAAAAAGCGGCTTGTTTGTTTGAAAAGACCACGCCCAGCGTGGAGGGAAAAGCATGGGTGCGGTATAACGGAAAGTGGGGCATTGCGGATTTGTCTTCGATCCCCGTCATGGCAAACGCGGTTCATATTACCGGAATCGCTTCCGGAGCGGCCGTTGTCGGTAATACTGTGGCTCTTTCTTATTCTCCCGAGCCGGCTCAGGGAAAAATTACCTGGGGCAGCAGTGATGAGAATCTGGCAACGATCAACGAAAACGGACAGGTTCTTTGCAAAGGCGCCGGAACGGTGGAGTTGACGGCGTATAATGAGGCGGGAATGGCCGTAGGCTCTTACTGGCTGCAGATTGCGCAGACGCAGTCCTCTTTGGGCGGGGAAGGAACAAGCCGGTTTAATCCGACCGCATGGATTATTGCCGCGCTCTCTGTTTTGCTTGCGGCAGCTTTGATTTGCTGCGGATATTTCCTGTATCGGCTGCGGCGCGGACGTACCGACAAAGAGACTTGATTTTGATTGAAAAATAGTATATAATAAAGAACAGGAGTTACCGTGTTTGATTTTTCTTTGCTGATCGGCAACGATCATATTAAAAAGATTTTAAACGTCAACGCTTCCTTTCATTCGTATCTGATCGAGGGAGAGGACGGGTCCGGCAAACATACGCTGATGCGTCTGATTGCCATGGCCAATTTGTGTGAGAGTGCGCAGACGGTTCCGTGTTTTTCGTGTTCTGCATGTAAAAAGTTTGAGGCGGACGCGCATCTGGATTTTAAGAAAATCCCCAGCGATTTAAAAGTAGAGGCGCTGCGCGATATTCTTTCAGAGGTGTCGGTTTACCCGTCGGAAGGCCGAAAAAAGGTTTATGTGATTGAAGATGCGGACGCGTTATCGGTAAAAAATCAGAATACGCTGTTAAAAACATTGGAAGAACCGCCTGAATTTGTGGTTTTTATTCTTCTTTGTAAGTCCAGAAAAAGTTTGCTCCAAACCGTGATTTCGCGGTGCCTGGTGCTGACGATGGCTCCGGTTGTACCGGAAAAGATGATGCCGTATTTGCAAAAAAAATATCCGAATCGGGATGCAGAGCTGAAGCAGGCGGTGGCGGCAAGCGGCGGATATATCGGGCAGGCGGAACAATTTTTGCAGGGCAAGGAAACCGAACTTTTTGTTCAGTGCCGTGCTTTTGCAGCCGCTTATTTAGAGCGGGACCAGATGAAAATGATGGATTTGCTCAATAAAAAAGAGCGGACGGCGTTTGTTGCGTTTGTAAAGGGACTGGATTTTTATTTTAAACAGATTTTGTCCAGCAGTGCGCACGGCGCGGCGGCGGATGCTGAACAGCGTTTTTTGGACCAAGTGGGGATCAAGACATTGTGCCGCATTTGTTCGGTGTTGGATACTTGCGTGGACAAGACGCAGTATCATGTGAATATCCCGTTGTGGAGCGTTTGCACGGTAAAAGATTTGATGAATTTATAATAGAAGGGATGCGCAGTTTGCGCAAGGTGTAACAGATGATAGAAGTAATCGGCGTGCGGTTTAAGCCGGTGGGAAAGGTATATTATTTTGATCCGAAAGGATTGTCTTTAAAAAACGGCGACAAGGTAATTGTGGAAACCGTTCGCGGGTTAGAAATCGGCGATGTGGTGATTGAAAACCGTGAAGTGCCGGAAGACGATAAGTTTATGCCGCTTAGTCCCGTGATCCGTGTTGCGACGGAGCAGGATTTGAAAGTGGATGAGAAAAACAGAGAAAAAGAAAAAAAAGCTTTTGAAATCTGCCAGGAAAAAATCAAAAAGCACAAGCTGGATATGTCGCTGATTGATGTAGAGTACACGTTTGATAACAGCAAGGTGATTTTTTGCTTTGTTTCGGACGGTCGGGTAGACTTCCGCGAATTGGTAAAGGATCTGGCTTCTGTTTTTAAAACGCGGATCGAGCTGCGGCAAATCGGTGTTCGCGACGAGACCAAGGTCAAGGGCGGGATCGGCGTTTGCGGCAGAAAGGTCTGCTGCGCCAGCTTTTTGAGTGAGTTTATGCCGGTTTCGGTAAAAATGGCAAAAGATCAGTCTATTTCTACCAATCCACAGAAAATTTCGGGAGCCTGCGGAAAACTGATTTGTTGTTTGAATTATGAACAGCGCGTTTATGAAGATGCGTATAAAACGTTGCCGCGGAATGGTACGGTTGTGACAACGCCGGACGGCCGAGGCGTTGTGGTGGAGGCGAACGTGCTGAAAGAGACGGTTCGGGTTCGGCTGGACGGAGACGATCCGGTTTATAAGGTATACGAGAAAAAGGACGTTAAATTTGTGAAAGGCTCGAAGAGCGAGACGGTGGAAGAATCGGAAGAAATTCCGCCTGAGTTGGAAGAATAATTGGAAAAAAGTAAAAATGATAAAAAAACACTTGATAATTTGCTTTAAATATGGTATTCTATATGCGAACATAGTTTAAAAGGAGGGTTATCAATATGGCATACGCAATTTCTGACGATTGCATCGCTTGCGGCGCTTGTCAGGCAGAATGCCCGGTAGAGGCGATTTCCGAAGGTGACGGCAAATACGTAATCGACGCGGAAAAATGCATTGACTGTGGTTCTTGTGCCGCTACATGTCCGGTTGGCGCTCCGCAGCAGCAGTAATACAGAAAACAAGATTGTTTGAGGCCGTTTTTAACGGCCTCGACTTATATATACAGTTTTTTTTGTTATATGCGCAGTTTTGGGATAGGAAGAGTTATGAGACAGATCAAAATAGAGGATCTGCATGTTGGCGGATTGAAAATTTATCGGGATACGCAGGGCTTTTGTTTTGGGACGGACGCGGTTTTGTTGAGTTGGTTTGCCGGACTAAAAAAGGCCAGGAAGATTTGTGATTTATGTACGGGGACCGGAATTGTCGCATTTTTGCTTTCACACAAACTGCCCGGGGCCGAAATTTGCGGCGTGGATATTTTGCCGCAGAGTGTTCAGTTGGCGCAAGAGGCGGCCCGGTTGAACGGATTGTCGCAGCGGGTGACGTTCTTACAGGCGGACGTAAAAGAAATTCGGACGGTACTGGATGCGGGCCGGTGCGATTTGGTTTGTGTCAATCCGCCGTATTGGTCGGTGGGGAGCGGCGCGGCGGCCCGTGCAGAAGATCAAAAAGCGGCGCGGATGGAATTTTCGTGCACGTTTGACGATGTAGCGGCAGCCGCGGCGTTTTTGCTGAAACAGGGCGGCCGATTTTGTTTAATTCATCGCGCAGAACGAATGGTGGATGTGCTGGCTTGCATGCGCCGATTTGGCTTGGAGCCCAAGGAGCTTTGTATGATTGTGCCCAAACAGGGAGCAGCCCCCAAATTGTTTTTATGCGAGGGGAAAAAGGGTGGTGCCGCCGGGCTCAAAATAGTTCCGAATCTTGTTTTATATGATGATGACGGGACAGAATCCGCGCAGTTGCGCCAAATTTACGGAAAGGAGCCGGTGGAATCGGAATGAAACCTTCGTTATATTTAGTCGCTACGCCGATTGGGAATCTTTCGGATTTTTCGGACCGTGCGCGGCAGATTTTATCCGAAGTGGATTTTGTTGCGGCAGAAGATACGCGAAAGACCGGGATCTTGCTGAAGCATTTTGGAATTAAAAAGCCGTTGATCAGTTATTTTGAACATAATATCGCCGAACGGGGCGAAGTGATTGTGGCGCGGCTGTTGCAGGGACAAACCTGCGCGCTGGTGTCGGATGCGGGTATGCCGGCGATTTCAGACCCCGGAGAGGTGCTGGTGCGGCAGTGTATGGAGCAGGGGCTGGTTGTCAGTGCGATCCCGGGACCGTGTGCGGCGGTGACGGCGCTGGCGATGTCGGGCCTGTCGACTAAGCGTTTTTGTTTTGAGGGGTTTTTAAGTACGGCGCGAAATTCCAGGATGAAACATTTGCAATCGTTAAAGCATGAGTCGCGAACGATGATTTTTTATGAGGCGCCGCATAAGTTGTGCGGCACGATCGCCGATTTATATGAAGTTTTTGGCGATCGCCGTGTTTCTTTTGTTCGGGAAATCACTAAAATTTATGAACAAACCCTCCTGACCACGTTGTCGCAGGCAATTGCTTTTTATCAGGAGAATCCCCCGCGGGGCGAATTTGTTGTGATTGTAGAAGGCGAATCGCAGGAAGAACTGCCTGCATATAGTCCGGATACCATTCGTCAGATGTTTGAGGAGTGTCTGGCGCAGGGAATGAAAAAAACGGCTGCGGCCAAGCAAGTGGCGGAGCAGTGCGGATTATCTAAGCGGGAAGTTTATGATATGTTTAAAGGAGAGGGAGAGGTTACAGATGAAAACCATTGCCAGTTTTGAGGTGGATCATACCAAATTGGTACCCGGTATTTATATTTCTCGGATAGACGGGGATATCACCACGTATGATTTACGTTTTGTCGTTCCTAACGGCGGGGCATATCTGCCGGTTGCGGCGATGCATACTATCGAGCATTTGTTTGCCGTATATGCGCGCAATAGTGCGTATGGGGCTCATATTATTTATTTTGGCCCCATGGGGTGCCGGACCGGGTTTTATTTGTTGGTTCGGGATGCTGATCATACAAAAGTGTTGGATCTGATCCGGGACTGCGCCGATTTTGTGATTGGGTTTGACGGGCAGATTCCCGGCTGCAGCTTGCGTGAGTGCGGTAATTATTTGGAGCATGATTTGGCGGCGGCCAAGCAGGCTTGCGCGGAATATGCGCAAAAGATCGCTTCTTGGACTCCGCAGGATCTGGAGTACGTAAAAGCATAGAAGAATGTGGGCGGATTGTCTTGCAAAAATCTGAAATATGTAGTATAATAAAGTGATATTAAAGGATGTTTTAAGACAGATGCCGTAGGGAATAAAACCAAAAATCTGTTTTAAACTAATTGTGATAATGTTTTGTTCAGACACGGGAATGTATGAAATATAGGAGCTAACGCAAAATATGGAGAAGTATTTAATCAACGGCGGGCACAAACTGAATGGAAGTGTTTCGATCAGCGGGGCAAAAAATGCAGCCGGTGCGATTATTCCGGCTACGGTTTTGGTTCGCGGAAAATGTGTGATAGAAAATGTGCCGGATATCAGTGATGTCAATGTTTTGGTGGATGTGCTCAAATCGTTTGGCGCAACGGTGGAGGGCCAGGGCACGTCAACGCTGACGATTGACTGTACGGCGATGGGGCGCAATGTGGTTGCCGATTTTGACAGCCTTCGTAAAATCCGGGCTTCCTATTATTTATTGGGCGCGTTGTTGGGTCGGTTTTCCCGTGCGATTGTTTGTATGCCCGGCGGCTGTGATTTGGGCGCCAGACCGATTGATCAGCATATTAAAGGTTTTGAAAGTTTGGGCGCAAATGTGGATATGGATTTATCCAAAGAAATGATCACGGCGTATGCGGACCATCTGGTAGGAACCAGTGTGTATTTAGATATTGTCAGCGTTGGGGCAACAATCAATATTATGCTGGCCGCAACGGGTGCCGAGGGGCTGACCGTGATTGAAAATGCGGCAAAAGAGCCGCACGTTGTAGACGTTGCCAATTTTTTGAATACGATGGGGGCCGATATTCGCGGCGCCGGAACGGATGTCATTAAAATCCGTGGCGGGAAACCGTTGACGGGCGGAACGTATGCGATTATTCCGGATCAGATCGAGGCCGGCACGTATATGGTTGCCGCGGCGGCCGTTGGCGGTGAGGTCCGGGTTCAGAATGTAATTCCCAAACATTTGGAGTCCATCTCGGCAAAATTGCGCGAAGCAGGTGTTACGGTAACAGAAGAGGATGATTCGGTATTGGTGAGCCGCAGCGGACCATTGAATCGGATCAGTGTGAAAACCATGCCGCATCCGGGATTTCCGACGGATATGCAGCCGCAGATTTCGACGATGTTATGTACGGCGCAGGGCGCGTCCACGGTAACGGAAGGGATTTTTGACCACCGGTTCCGGTATGTAACAGAACTGGAAAAACTGGGCGCGGAGGTTTCTGTCTCCGGAAAGACGTGCTACATAAACGGCGTGCAGCGTCTTCACGGAGGTGTGGTGCATTCTTGTGATTTGCGCGCCGGCGCGGCCATGATTATTGCCGGGCTGATGGCGGAAGGAACCACGCAGATTTTGGATGACGGCTGTTATATTGCAAGAGGGTATGAAAATTTGATTGAAAAGTTTCAGAGTTTGGGCGCCGATATTTCAAAAGTGTCTGTAGATGATAAGGATAAGGAGCCGTGTTGCTGAAATGGCAAAGATTCGTTTTTGTACGCTTTTCAGCGGCAGCAGCGCCAATTGTACGTATGTTGAAGTGAACGGGAACGCGGTGTTGATCGACGCCGGCGCCGGTGTCAAAAAAACAGAGCAGGCGTTACGGCAAATCGGCAGCGGGTATGATAAAATCCGAGGGATTTTTGTGACGCACGAACACAGCGATCACATCAGCGGGCTGAAAACCATTTTGAAGTATCATACCATCCCGGTGATAGCCAATCCGGCCACGATTTCCGGATTTTACGGACTTTCGGAATTTGAAAAATGCTTTTGTTCGATGCCGACAGGATCCTGTGCCGAAAACGGAGATTTTCGGATCACTTCTTTTTCCAGCAGTCATGACAGTGCGGAATGCGTCGGATATGTAATCGAAACCGGGAAAAACAAATTGGGTATTTTAACCGACTGTGGACAACTCAGTGCCGAGATGATGAATGCGCTTGCCGGATGTGAGGCCGTGGTGTTGGAGTCCAACCACGATGTTGATATGTTAATGAACGGCAGTTATCCGTATCCGTTAAAGAAGCGCGTAGCAGGGACCGGCGGACATTTATCCAACGATCAATGTGCGCAAGGGCTGTGTCAACTGGTACATACGGGAGTAAAACAAGTGTTTTTGGCGCACTTGAGCAAAGAAAACAATACGCCTCAGCTTGCGCTGGAAACGGTTTGCCGTGTTTTGTCGGAACACGGGGTCAAAGTGGATACCGATGTGCAGGTACGGGTGGCTCCCCGTGATCATGTTTCGGAAATGTTGGAGTTTTAAAATGCTGAGTGTTTTTGTTGTTTGTGTGGGAACCTTGAAAGAATCGTATTTAAAGGACGCTGTGCATGAGTATGCAAAGCGTCTTTGTCGCTTTTGTAAAATACAGGTTGTCGAGGTGGCGGAAAGCACTCCGGAAAAAGAAAAAGACGATCTGTTAAAGCAGTGCCGCGGATATAAAATTGCGCTGTGCGTGGAGGGAAAACAAATTTCGTCGGAACAACTGGCTCAAAAAATCGCAGATGTCAGTATGCAGCATTCGTCTTTGACGTTTATCATAG
>WHHJ01000069.1 GCA_014872655.1 Clostridia bacterium | reverse complement strand
GTATAATGCCGAGATATTACGAAGATAACTCGTAGAAAATGCAAAGTCCAGTCGCAAGTTTAGACACGATATTGCTCTTAACAGTCGTATAAAATCAACATTTGCAGGGATTTATCAAATTCCGACATACCGTCTTAGAAAATGAATAATCCCTCGCAATTCATTATGAACTACGAGGGACTGCTTACTGACTGTTAAAGCGGTAGCCGATCTCACGAACACTATCTATGGAAAAGTGAGAGTTTGTATCACAAAGTTTTTTACGAAGATTCCGAATGTGAAAGCCTACGGTATCCTTTTCATTGCCTGCTGATATTTCGCCCCACACCTTATCATAAATCTGCTCGTATGTAAGAACACGACCTTTATTGGCTGCGAGCAAGCAGAGTATATCGTACTCTTTGACGGTCAGTTCAATTTCCTGACCGTTATTGATAACTCTGCGCCGGCTCAAATTGATTTCTAAGCCGGAAAGGGATAATGTCGGCTCATATGAAATCTCTAATTTTTCAAAATCAGGGTGCTGTTTTACAAAAGCCAGCATATCGTCAAAGGCTGTTGAGTCTTGTGCTTTGAACTCCATTATTACGATTCGTCCGATATTATCACCCCCCTTGGTTAGTTTTTTTGTCTTGGACAACATAAGATTTATTGCGTGAGATAATACGATTCATCAATCGTTTTCAGAATAAAATTCACATCGTCATAACGAGAGGAATCGGACTGAGAGCCTAAACTGCATATCAAAAACTCTTTTCCGTGCTGCTGATAAAGCACAATCAAGTTATAGTCGTCAGACAGAGAGCCAGTCTTAATTCCGCATACATTTTCGTTGTAATATTCGGATGTCGGATCAAGGAAGGCGTTTGTATTCTGCCATATTTGTGTACTGCCATCAGGCAGTGTTGCCGTATAAGTGTTTTGAGATACAATTTCTCTAAACCACGAGTATTCCAACAACCGATATACTACTTCTTTCAAATCTAAAGTGGTGGTAAGTGCCTCCATATCAAAACCACTCGGATCATATAAAACTGTGTCTAAGTACCCCTGCTGTTGCAAATGCAGGTTTAAGTTCTCCATGAAAATCCTCACACGCTCTTGACAGCTTTCTGCTTGCGGCGAAAGTAATCCTCCACAATAATCAGCAACCACATAAGCTGCGTCATTCCCTGACGGTACTAACATTGCCGCAAATAGATTGTGTAAAAAGTATTCTTTTTCCTTGATTTGAGCAACAGACGAGCCAGGTTTCGTGAGTGAAATAGCACCATAGTCTGCAACAACGATACTATCAAGGTCTGCTAAAGTTGACGCATACTCAATAACAAACAGCTTGGCTAAACTTGCAGGAATTTGTGGCTCGTTCTCGTTTTTTGAAACAAATATTTCATCATCAGAACAATCCACCAAAATCAGCGATTTTGCATTATAAGAGTCAGGAAAATCTTCTTTGTAGAGAAAACCATTTATTTTATTCTTTACCTCTCTGAAATTTTCCGGCTGCATTGCCCACGGCACAAACATTATACCTATGCCGATACAAACTACAAGCAAAAACAAAAATACTCCAAATCGTTTTTTCTTACGGCGTTTTCTCTGCATATATGTGCTCACCTCCCAACACCAAAACTCCTATGTGCCATTTTTAATCGGCATAATTTGCCTGAATACACTCTGTAAATCCAGACGGATCTCCCAACTTAGCTTTATCAATATTATCACGAAGATATTTGCGTGTGGCGTCATCACAGCGATCTGTTCCCATATAAGGCATATCAAAGGCTTTTTCGAGTTCAGCTAAGGCTTTTGCCGCCCTTTCCGAATCCGTATTGTAAGTATCAAGCCATTCCTGCATCCAAGAATATTCCCAAAGGTTAGATGCTCTTGTATCGCCATATCCTATCTGAAAAGACGCTCCCGTATCTTCGCCTTCCAAAGCATCAGGCGGCGTAAAGCCCTCCGGCCAATTCAAACTCTCAATGGTCGTTAGGTATTCTTCTTCAATGGTAGCAAAGTCCGTGAAACCTCTTGTGTTTGTGTCGGAGTCCGAAGAAGTGGAGCAGCCTGCCAGCATAATCACCAGCAAAGAAATCATAACACACAATAACAGTCTGTACGGTCTTTCGGATTTTGAGATTGTTCGTTTCATTTTGTTTCCTCCTTGAATTGAGTTTTATTATCTAAGAGCCAATGCAGGCTCTAATTTTGCTGCTTTCAATGCTGGTAATAATCCGCCCAATAATGCTGTAAGCACAGACACAGCAACTGCAACAACAGCAACGCTGATTGGATAACTCGGTGTTCCCACCGGGGAATCCACAGGGAGCAACGCTCCAATACAATGCACCAAAATCAGCGAAATCAAAATAGCTGCAAAGCAAACGAATATTGATAAAATCAACTGTGAGCCTAAAACCAATGCCACAATATTTGTTCGTGAAGCACCTATCGCTCTGCGGATCAGCAACTCATGTGTGCGCTGTTCCAATGAAGATAGTCCGATATTGATCTGCCCTAATACGGAAACAAACAGCAACAAAAGCGAAGTAACCAAAAGCCCTAATTGCAGTATGGACAATACCGAATCATAGGTATCTCCAATATCACTCCGCCCAGCACTTTCCCAGTAACCGCCAATGGTATCAGTCAAAATGTCGCCAAGGGCAGAATGTATCTGTTCGATTGTCAGTCCTGTTGTGGGATGCCAATACACATTTGCATTTTGTACTTGCCACATTGCTGGTGCGAAATTGAGGATCGCCGCAGAATCCGCATAGATAGTCGGAAAATCCCTGCCATCGTTTACTACTCCGACAATATTGAATGGGGTTAACGAAAGTGTGCTTTTTACATTTCCTGCAGCATAGGGCGAATCATTAAAATAGTTTTTAGCTTCTTTGTTTATGACCACTTCAAGCGATCCGCCCTCACTCGAAGGCTCTAACCATCTACCGGATGTCATTGGAAGATTATAGACTTGACTATATGCCTCCGTGGTGCAAACTAAATCAAAAGCCATCAGGTTTTGGTAAACATCATTCGGCGGTATTGGCGTTAAATCTTTCATTGGTGCAAATCGAATATCTTCTCCCATAGAAAAAGTAACAGCGGCTACATCATCAATGGCTTCAAATCTCTGGAATAATTGTTCCATTTTATTTCTATCGTGAAAATCGGATTCCGTTATCACGAATGAGTAAGTAGGTGACCAGCCATATACCTGTGCGTTTACGGAAATCAAATACTCCCGTCCAAGCGTACCAACTAATACCGATCCAAGCATTGCGATAATGCCTACAAGCATTGAAACACTTGTCAGAATACTTCTAAGTGGAGACAGACGAAGGTCTTTAAGTATCATTTTTAGCACAAGTTATCCTCCCTCCATCCATTTCAAAAATCGTATCACAGGTATCTGCAATATCAGGATCGTGCGTAACCAACAGCAGCATAATTCCATTTTCTTTTACGACGCTGTGCAACAGTTCCATAATCTGCGTTCCCGTCTTTTTATCCAACGCTCCCGTAGGCTCATCACATAAAATGGCTTCCGGAGATACTGCAAGCGCCCTTGCGATTGCAACTCTTTGTTGTTCACCGCCGGACAAATTGATTGGGTAATCATTTTCCTTGCTTTCTAAGCCGACACTTTTTAGCAAGCCTGTAATTATCTCGTGACGCTGTTTGGCGGTAAACGACTTTTTGGCATAGAGTAGGGGTAATTCGATATTTTCCCATACCCGCAAGTGCTTAATCAGAGAGTAGTTCTGAAATACAAATCCGATATTATTGGCTCGCAGTATAGACAGATCACGGTCTTTCAAAGCAGAAATAGATATACCATCATAAAGGTACTCGCCCTCATATTCCCGATTTAACAAGCCAATAATGGATATAAGGCTTGTTTTGCCTGAGCCGGACTTTCCGACAATGGCATAACTGCGCCCTCGTTGCAATTCCATATTAGCGTTGGTTACTGTTGTCAGCATATCGCCATTATTCAATTTGACGCTTGCTTTCAAATCCTTTATTTTGATTAAAGTCTTTTCGGAAATTCCTTTCATTTTATCAAATCCCCCTCGGATCAAGGTTTGGCGGAGTAGCAGAAACTACATCGCCCTCCTCTAAGCCGGACAGTATTTCTATATTGGCTCCGTCTGTCACACCCAATGTCACTTTTGTTTCCACTCTTTCTCCATTCGGAGTAATTACAGTAACCAATCCCGTCCCTTGTCTACCCGCTATTACCGACAGCGGCAATATAAGGACATCATTTCTCGTTGTCGCCGTTATGACTACCGTTGCACTTTGCCCCGATTTCACATCGACTGTTTGACTGATCAAGCATTGCAGAATGCCCTCTTGCGGCACGATTCCCGTAAACGCATTTTCATCTGCGGCAGGCGACACCACGGCAATCATATCGGTTGGTCCTACACCATCATATACTTGAAATTTTGCTTTCAACTCTGCATACTCCGGTAAGGTACTCAAAAAATTATCTGCCTCTACATTGAGGGCAAATCCTGTATAATGCACTATCGCTACGGGATAATTACTCGGTACGCTTTCATTGGATGGGGCAATAGAGGTAATTGTACCATCCACCGGAGATTTCAATTCTTTGCCGTTCACAGTTCCAATAATTTGCCCGGCAGTGATTTTTTCTTCTAATTCTACCGCTGTATTAAATATGCCATTTTCGGGTGAGGAAATAATAAACGGTACTGCCGGAACAATAGTCGTTTGCGTTGAAACGGTTGGAGTAATTGTCCCTCGTACAACTGATACCGTTTTTTCTGCGGATGTTGCGCTATCTGTAAGATTGTTTTCGTCTGTCTGCCCAATTGCAGAGCAGGCAGATAGCGTAAATACAAGAAACAAAATAGAACATAGCAGCATTTGTTTTCTTAGCAACTTCATCATTCCTCCTTATGCTGTATCACAAAAAATACGAGCCTCTATCTTGATACTTTTATTGTACCAAAACAGAAGCCCGTATTTTCTTGATTGCTCGTAAGATATTCCTCTTTTTTTCTATGCAAATTCTTACAATTTTCCTACGCCAACGGCAAAGTAATTGAAAACTTGTTTTGATCCTCTTGGCTCTCTGCAACGATTGTACCATTGTGTAGTTCAACAATCTGCTTTGCAATCGCCAAACCTAATCCAGCTCCTCCACTGCTTGTACTTCTCGCTGCGTCAAGCCGATAAAACTGCTCGAAAATCCTGTTTAACTTTTCTTCCGGCAGAGTATCGCCGTGGTTACAAAAAATAATGCTGACCGTATCTTCCTGACATTGTGCGCTGATCGTGATATCCGTATTTTCAAAACTGTAGATAACCGCATTTCTCAAAAGGTTATCAAAAACACGCTGAATTTTGTCTGCGTCACATCGAAGCATTATATCATCATCAACACAAAGATTACATTGCAAATTCTTTGATTTGAGCATAGGCTTAAATTCATATACAAGTTGCTCCAGCAGGCGAGTTAAATTGATTTTCGTGTATTGTAATGTAATATCGTATATATTGAATCGTGTTATCTCGAAAAACTCGTTAATCAGATCCTCTAACCGTTCTGCCTTACCAAGAGTGATTGAAAGGTACTTTTCTCGAAGTTCCTTTGAGATTTGCGACTCATCACGCAGTAAAGTAAGATACCCGATTACAGAAGAAAGCGGTGTTTTCAAATCGTGTGCAAGATACATAATCAGGTCATTTTTTCGCTGCTCATTTTCTTTTGCAAGCCTTGCATTACTTTCAGCCTCTTGTTTTAACTGATTGATGTTAGCGGCGATTTCACTCAACTCCGGGGACATTTCAATGTAACTGACATTCTGATCGAACATTTTTCCTGTCGCAGCCTGTACCTCGTACACATAGGCGACTACTTTTTTCAAAAGTAGGTATGTCATGTATATAATACAGCCACCCCACACGATTACAGCCACTATATAAAGATATACTGTTCTGTAATACAAGTAATAATACAAAACATACTTGCGGAGAATTTCCTCTGCCATAATTCCTAAAAGAAAAGTACCGCCAAAAATAAGCACAGAGCAAATCGCACATTGAATTACATACCCTTTGAACAAGGTAGAGAGCAGATAGTTTTTTTCTTTTTTATTCAATTTCATACCCTACCCCCCAAACAGTTTTAATGAACTTCGGATTTTTTGAAGGTTCATTCAATTTTTCCCGAAGCCGCCCAATGTGCGCCATTACCGTATTGTTACTGTTGCGAAGATACTTTTCTTTCCACACGGCTTCAAATAATTCCTCCGAGGCGACAACTTTACCCTGATGTTCGCACAGATACCACAGAATAGAAAACTCCAACGGAGTCAAGGCTATTTCTTTGCCATACAAGTAGCACTTGTGGCTGACTCTGTTTATCAGTAGACCTCTGATGTCATACTCGTCTTTTTCTTCGGATTGGCTCAAATTAGGACTGTTATAGCTCTGATAACGCCTTAATTGCGTCTTTACTCTTGCCACAACCTCTAAAGGATTAAACGGTTTCGTTATATAATCATCCGCACCAATCGTAAGCCCCATAATCTTGTCGCTATCCTCAATTTTGGCGGTAAGCATAATAATAGGGAAGTAAAACTTTTCCCGAATTTTTTGGCAAAGTCGAAAACCATCAATATCCGGCAGCATAATATCAAGTATCGCTAAATCAATCTGCGACTGTTTGATACATTTCATCGCCTCTAACCCATTATAACATTTATATACTGAATAACCATCGTTACTCAAATACACTTCAAGCAGATCAACGATTTCTTTTTCGTCATCCACAATTAAAATCTTCTTGTTCATTGATCCTACACCTCATTTTCGGGTACGGCTTCCATTATGTCGCCAAAATCACACTCTAAGTATTCGCATATATTCAACAGCACGGGAAGGGTAACATTTTCATTTTTTCCGAGTTTCGCAAATGTACTTTTGCTTGCCCCGACCGCTTCTCGTAATTGACTCTTTTTCATTCCCTTGTCAATCAGAAGTTTCCAAAGTTTGTTGTACCGTACTTTCATTTCCGCACCTCCACCCAAATATAGTTTGTATTATAGCACTTTGAGAGTGAAATCGCAATTATTAAGTCTGTATTTTGAGACTTTTAGTTTTCAAACCGGCACAATATCTTTCTGATATGTAATCCAACCGGTGAAATGTAGAGCGAGAGTCCCGTTTGTAACCCAAGAGTCTCTCTTTGTAAATGAAAATCTCATTTTGTAAACGAGATTCCCGCTTTGTAAACGAAAATCCCGTTTTGTAAGCGAATTTCCCAGATTTTCATTTGTACATTGACATGTTATAATACGTTCAGCAATAAATTTGCACACGACAATAAGGAATCAATTCCCGTTCGAAATTTTTGTATTCGGAGAATCCATCCCTGTTTTGAAGTTATTCTGCTGTCATTGTTCTGGCGGCACTTTGCAAATTTATCTGTTACTTTTTGAGAAGTTTAGGCTTTAAGATGATGTTTTCGGCGGCAACCGGTTTACATCCAAGTTTCTTAAGTATATCTTCTCCGTAATAAAAGCTGAACGTTTCGTATGGGCTACGGTTGTTCAGCTTTTTCCTTTTATAGGAATTGATATGATCCATCATCAGAAAAATATCTTTCTGTGTAAGATCATCAAAGCTGCTTCCTTTTGGCAGAATGCGGCGAATCAATTCATGATTCACTTCGCAGGCTCCTTTTTGATAAGGTGCACTTGGATCGCAGTAAAATACATTCGTTCTGTTGCATGGAATCGCATCACGTTTTTCGATCGCTTTTGGATTTGAAAACTCACTTCCGTTGTCTGTGAGAATAACTGGGAATAAACGCGAAAAATCTTTGCTTCCAAGTACTTTATCCAGCAGATTTATAATCTGTATGACAGATGCTGAGGTATTTGAATCTCTCAAAAATGCAAGCATTAAACTGGTTTCAACGAAATGTATGGTAAGCAGACATTTGCCTCCCACACGTCCGATAACACTGTCCATCTGTATAACAGTAGACTCCGGATTACTTTCAAGAAACTTCTGGAAATCGCTATAGTTTCTACCAATACGACATCCTCTGTCTACCTTGAACTCAGGCTGTTTGTAACGAGGACGATATTTCACCTTACGAGGCAGGTCGATGTTCCGTATATCAAAAAGCTGGGCATCAACATAATTATACAATGTTTTTTCGCTGCACATGATTTCATCTACATGCTCTATATAAATCTGATGAAGTGACTGTCCATTTTTGACCAGCGGGCTTATGATTCCATTTATCCTTGCTATAT
>WHHJ01000068.1 GCA_014872655.1 Clostridia bacterium | reverse complement strand
ATTGACGGCTTCGCAAAAATGCCCTTGCAAGCAAGCATTTTTGCTTTATGGTATAATAGACGCAGAAAGTCTTGCTTTGCAAGCCTTAGGGCATTCGCCACGTGCGCATTTCATGCGCCTGCGCCATTGACGGCTTCGCAAAAATGCCCTTGCAAGCAAGCATTTTTGCTTTATGGTATAATAGACGCAGAAAGTCTTGCTTTGCAAGCCTTAGGGCATTCGCCACGTGCGCATTTCATGCGCCTGCGCCATTGACGGCTTCGCAAAAATGCCCTTGCAAGCAAGCATTTTTGCTTCATGGTATAATAAAAAAAACCGAAATTTGAGTTTTTATAAAACTTATTGAAATATCTTTTTGTTTTTTGTCAGGTGGTGAGGGATTGTGTATCAAATCAATGATACGATTGTATATGGGCTGCAAGGCGTTTATACCATCCGTGATATCATATCCCAACAAAACCGCCAATACTATGTACTGCAATCGGTAAACGAGGACGGCGCCACGATTTTTGTGCCGACCGACAGCGGACTGGCAGAAAGAAAAATGCGTCCGGCTTTGACCGAATCCGAAGTGATATCCCTGATCGAAATGATGCCAGATCCAGGAGCAGAATGGACCAGCTGCTGGCCGGAACGCAAACAGCGGTATCAAAAAATCTTAGAAGAAGGCAATCGCACGCAAATGGTGCGCCAAATAAAAATCTTGCAGATCAAAAGAGCAGAACTGGCGCGAAAGCATCGCAAGTTACATCTTTTTGATGAACAGTTTTTCGAGCAAGCCACTGCCATTTTGAGCAACGAATTTTCTTATGCACTAAAAATACCGCCGGAACAAGTAGTTCCGTTTATCCAGGAACATCTGGAAAAGATTTCTATTCAATAAAAAAACGATCATCTTACAGAAAAGAGGGCTTTTTATGTTGGCAAAAACACCCCCGATGGGCTGGAACACCTGGAACTCGTTTGGAGAAAACATCTCCGAACAGTTGATCATGGAAACCGCGGACAAATTTGTAGAATACGGACTGGACAAAGCCGGCTACCAATATATCGTCATTGACGACTGCTGGCCCGAAATGGAACGGGATGAAAACGGAAAACTCGTCCCGGACCGAAAAAAATTCCCGCACGGCATGAAATATCTAGCCGATTATATCCACTCCAAAGGGCTGAAGTTTGGCATTTATTCGAGCGCCAGCACACGCACTTGTAAAGGATACCCATCCAGTTTTGACCATGAATTTGAAGACGCTCAAATGTTTGCAGAATGGGGCGTAGACTATTTAAAATATGACTTCTGTTATAAGCCATCTTCCATTGATGCCAAGATTTTATATCAGCGGATGGGGCTTGCACTGCGGGAATGCGGCCGAGACATTGTTTACGCGGCCTGCAACAGTTTACCGGATGTCGGAAACTGGATCCGGGCTACCGGCGCACATTTATTCCGCACGACGGGTGACATCATGGATAACCCTCAATCGGTCAAAGAGATCGCGTACAGCCAACTGCTCAAACTGGGTTCTTCGGGAATCGACTGCTATAACGATATCGATATGCTGGTGGTGGGCATGTACAACAAAGGCAACGCCGCTGTGGCTTTCGGCGGATGCACCGACGAGGAATACAAGATGCATTTTGCGCTTTGGTGTATGATGTCTGCACCGCTGATGATCGGATGCGATATCCGCAACACGACCCCACAGGCAATCGAGCTGCTGAAAAATCCGGATCTGATCCGCATCGATCAGGACGAAGAAGCGCGTCCGCCGATCGTAGTGGGCGGAGAACTGACAGACAAACTGATTTTATTTAAACTCTTGTCTGATCAAGAATATGCGTTGGCCGTATTTAATTATACCGACGGCGACGAACGTCCCATCCGTGTCGAGCTGTTTGATTTGGGACTGTCAGTTGCCTGCGGCTACGGCCTGGAACTGAAAGACGTGTTTACGGGCGAAATCTTCCGCAATGTTCAGGAAACGTTCCGTCCGCATGTGCCATGCCATTCGTGCCGCGTCTTCCGGGGCAAAATCGTGAAACTGTAATCGATAAGAAAAAGAGACGGCACCTTTTGACAACAGGATAACAACAGACAAGAAAAGAGAAACTACAGTGCGTCTTGTAAAACATTTTTGTCTATCAACATCCATTCCATTTACAATAATAAAAAGGTGGCGGAAAAATGAAGAACAGATTATTACCTGTAACAATCATACTTTCCATTGCGTTGGTACTATCGATAGCATGCTCTGGATTTCTTGTCTATTCTACATTTTTTAAAAAGGATTCTACACAACAGGATTCTCCTATAGAATACTCAGCAGAAAATGTTTCTTTTGGGATCCGAAACATCACAACACTGATGCAGGAGTTTGACGATAACATCGTTACAACGTATGAAAAATATGTTGGCAATATTGCAGAATTCACAGGAACGGCAAAAGATGTCTGCCATGCAGAAAACGGATTCTATATTATCCTTGCAGACAATACACAAACAGATACCACAGCAAATAACATAAACAGTTTGGAAGATTTTAAATCCGCTCTTGAAAACATTTCAAATTCAGTAACGCCAGCCGTTGTACATTGTTATTTTGACGATTCCAATACGGATGAAATAAAAGAAATCAAAACAGGAGATTCCATCATTATAACGGGGAAAATTACGGATTATAAAAACGGAGTTCTTATTGTCGAACAGTGCAGGACACAACAACAATCCGTCTTTCCGCAAGAAGATTCTCCGGCAGAATAAAAAATTATAAATGAAATTTTGGTCTCACCATAAAAAGGCTATAATAAAAGGCAGGGCAGATAGTTGCCCTGCCCTTTTCCGTATCAATAGATATGATCCACACAAGTCTAAAAAACCAGATTAAATCTAATAGAACCCGTATAAGCCAGATAAAATGTGTATCAAACAGGCACAGCCACAAAAAACTGCGGAATTGGTGAAAAGCGGCTGAGCCTATAAAAACCGTTGACCTTATCGGCTTGAAAATCCGCAACCATCACGCCGCACAGGTTTGACAAAATCTTGTCTGCTTCTTTAATAAAAAACGGAAAAATTTAAAACATCATATAGATTTCTGTGTCGGTTTATGATATAATAGTAAAAATACAAAAATCAGGTCATGACAAAGATTTATTTTGGGGTTGTCGGCAACCGATTCGAGCAGAACAAATACAGACGATCGAAGATTGGACGGCAAAACCAACATAAACAAAATCCGGGGTTGTTCTACTCGCGGCAGGTCGACGCAATAAGGATGTCTGTAAAACCTGCGCAAATCAATTCCAGCCCGGGCAAAGAATGGATATTGTTAAAGGACGAAAGTTTCAGCAGAATATCCTGCACGGCAACTGCACGCATAGCAACTTCTTACATAGCAATTTCTTGCACGGAAGCTTCTTGCATGGCAAAAATTCTTATAATACCCGTCTTTGCATCACAAAACATGACCGAACGATTTCATAACCATAAAGGAGTCGATTCCATGGAGAGAGAAAAACTCAGTTCAAGGCTCGGTTTTATCCTGCTTTCGGCGGGATGCGCCATCGGCATCGGAAACGTATGGCGCTTCCCCTACATCACAGGACAAAACGGCGGCGGCATTTTTGTGCTGATCTATTTATTCTTTTTAGTTGTGATGGGGCTGCCGATTCTGACAATGGAGTTTGCGGTAGGACGGGCCAGCAGACAAAGCGCCATGGGCGCCTGCGCCGCCCTGTCGCAGTCCAAGCTCAAATGGCGTGCCAACCGCATCATCGCCTTTGCGGGCAACTATTTGCTGATGATGTTCTACACCACCGTCGCAGGCTGGATGCTGTATTATTTTTACCAGACAGCAGCCGGTGCCTTTGAAGGGAAAAACACCGAGCAAATTTCACAGCTATTCAGCCAGATGACCGGCAACCCCTGGGTCATGACGGTATGTATGCTGATTGTGGTCGTATGCGGCTTTTTAATCTGCTCCATCGGACTGAAAAACGGCGTTGAAAAAATCACCAAATGGATGATGGTAGCGCTGTTGGGCATTATGGTGGTATTGGCAATTCGCAGCATTACGCTGCCGGGAGCTTCGGAAGGGCTCTCGTTCTATCTGATGCCCAGCATCGAAAAAGTACAGACGGTCGGTATCGGCAACGTTGTGGTACAGGCTATGAACCAGTCTTTCTTCACGCTGAGTCTGGGCATCGGTGCGATGGCTATCTTTGGCAGTTATTTAGGCAAAGAACGCCGGTTACTGGGCGAATCGGTCAATATTGCGGTATTGGATACCTTTGTAGCCGTCGTTTCGGGGCTGATCATTTTTCCGGCCTGCTTTGCTTACGGCGTCAACCCGGACAGCGGTCCGAAATTGATCTTTATCACGTTGCCCAACATTTTTAATCATATGCCCGGCGGCAGAATTTGGGGAAGTTTATTCTTTATCTTTATGCTGTTTGCCGCGCTGTCTACCATTATTGCCGTATTCGAAAATATTTCGGCTTTTTCGATGGAATTGTTCGGATGGTCCCGCAAAAAAGCAACGCTGATCAACGGATTTGTGATTGCACTGCTGTCGATGCCGTGCGTACTCGGCTTTAACTTATTAGCCGGATTTGAGCCGTTAAAAGCCGGCAACACGATTATGGATTTGGAAGACTTCTTGGTCAGCAACCTGGCTTTGCCGATTGGGTCTCTAGTCTATATCTTATTCTGCACCAGCAAACTGGGCTGGGGTTGGAAAAACTTCCGGCAGGAGGCCAACATCGGAAAAGGGCTGAAAGTGCCCAACTGGCTGCGCATCTACTGTACCTTTATCCTGCCGCTGATTGTGGTGGTGATTCTGGTTTACGGCCTCATTACCTACTTTATGTAACAGAACACAACAAAAATTTTTGCCACAAAAAATTTCCGGCATGAAAAAGATCTTTTGACATCAAAAATCGAGTTTAGACAACAACGGGGCGAAGACGGATTCAGGTCTCCGCCCCTATTGTATATCGATCGAAAAGGTTTTTGGTTTTCTCTGTTGGGATATCCCAGGCCGGAACAAAAAACAAATTTTACCATAAATGAAGGAGCACAAAAATGGGTATACTACTGCTAATTCTCTCCTGTCTTTTATATCTGGCATGCCTTTTTCTGACTATTGGCGTGCCGATTCTGTTTTGCATCAAAATCAACAAACGATTAAGGCCTCAAAAAAGCGAAGAACTCGCAAAACATAACAAATTGTACGCAGGGTCCATTATTCTGAGAACCTTCTGCTGCATCAGTGCCGTGCTGGCCTATGAGGCTTTTCTCAGTATTCCAGCCAGCTGCTTCAACAATGCAATATACAATTCATATCTGTATTACAACCGCGATCCCTCAATAGATGCGACTATATATTTAATACAGTTTGGCCTCTTAGTTTTTTTTCTTATCATTTTGGGCGTTACTTATACATACGCGGCCAAAATACAGGACGAACTGGATACCTATACCTATCAGACAGAATATAAAAAGTCTTTACAGTTTTTGCCGAATATCAAATTAAAATCGCTGCCTTGTCCGGATATCCAGGCGCCGTTTCCGGAAAAACGATTCTGCATGGATATGCTCCGAATGCTGATCCGCTTTGCCGGGCAACACGACCATGAAATTCTGAATGCTAACAACTACTGCGCCTGTGACATTCTTCTCTTTGCCGCAAGTTTAGGGAAAACTTTACTGTGCAAAAAACAGGATCTCGAAAACGCAAACGAAATAGCAGACCGGTATTATACCACTATGAACCAAATCGCTATCTCATTTTGCATGGTTCCGGCCAAAAATCAAGAAATATTGCAGGCCCGGTGGATTCGAGTTTTCAAAGATGTGGATCCCGCCGATGAAGAAAAATTAGTTCAGTCGTTGATACATGATTTATATTTCGATGTTAACGAAACCTTGACATCGAACAGTAAAACGAACGCCTTCCAGAACAGTCAGAGTGCATATAAACGCTCAGCACAGAGCATTCTCCAATTACTGTATCTGGAAATCTACAACTACTTTGACCGACTCTCAACAAATCCACAATCCATGGCAGACTCTCAGACAGACAACTCCGTATCATCGACCGGGAAATCCGCCTCCGGTTTCCCCGTTCCTGAACTGCTTGAAAACAGACAGTTAAAAAACTTATACAGTCCCCTCGTTCAGGCCGAAGAACCGGCAAAAAGTTATTGTACGGATATGATTGCAAAAGTGATTCAATTTGCCATGGAAAACGATCATTTATCTTTCAACAAAAATAATTATTGTGCTTTTGATACGCTGATGTTTGCAGCCGTACTGGGGCAGTACAAATTGCGTCAAAGTGCATCCGGCTCTAAAGAAGCTATCGCAGTGGCTTTTCTGAACGCAATGTCACAAGCTGTTTGTATCATGTGCTCGGTAGACGAAAATGCGCTTCGCGCTTTGGTAACCCAAAGACGATATATCCGTCTCCGAAACGGATTGATCGATAAAGAAAGCACCACTCAAACGGTCGCGGACATTCTCTGTGCGGATGTCTTTGGGCGAACACCAAAAGATCGGCTTACGATTCCGTATTATGCCGTACCTGCAGAATACCGTCAAATGACGCAGAAATTGGTTTCAAAACTATATGACCTAATTTGCGATTATTTTGATACGCACCAATAAAGTAAAGGGGAAACAGTTCGTTTATACAGAACTGTTTCCCCTTTTTTACGTCTTTACAGCTTTTAGAAACTTTAAACATAAAGCCAAAATATTCTCCGGACTGCAAAAACCAAAGAACAATCTGCATATGATAAAGGCTAGCGAGTCATTGCACACATGCAAACAGAAGACGACCAATCACAAAGCGTGCTCACCCAAAAACCAGCAAATTATTATCCTCATAGTAAAAAATCAGCAAGCTACAACGCTCGCAGCAAAAAACCAGCGAACACTATAGCTCGCAGCAAAAAACCAGCGAGCACTATGGCTCGCTGGTTTTAAAACAAATATAAACAGAAAATAAACGCTTAATCGATAAATTCGATTTGGTTGGTATTGGCCTGAATTTCACGACCGTCTACAAAGACGTGATTGCCGGTAGCATCCTCATCCATATGAACAATGGATCCGGAGGTGTTCTGTTCAATCACACAATCGTTAAAATAAACTGTATTGTTGCACGCGCCGTATTGCAGTGACAGGATATGCTGCGGCTCCGCGTTCGGTTCATTGAAAGCTTTGAGCGTACAATGAGAGAAGGTTACCACATTATCATGTCCGGTTGCGTTTGTGCCCGAAAAAGTGGGGCCCTGTATTACCACCGTACTAAACGAATTGCTGTAGCCTGAATGCACATTCGTTCCTTCTAACACACAGTTTTCAAATGTGATATGACAGTTGTCATTATAAAAATAAGCCGTTCCCCAAGCTGACAGATCCGTATTTTTAATCACAATACTGTCCAAATTGGTATTGCCGTTAGCAACCCAAATTCCATATTTAAAGCCGGTTAATTGACAGCCGTCCAGCACGATGCTGACCTGATCGCTGTTGGCCACCGCAACGGCGGAATTATTGTATTGATCGGTTACCAGATTCACATCCAGCAGCTGTATCACCGCATCCTGCGCACGGTTTACCAGCAGAGAATTGCCCGTAGCTCCGCTTAAATCCAGCGTATTACCGTTGCCCTGGATCACCAGACTGCCATTCGTTGTAATCGCGCGCGTCAGCGCGATGTCCTTGGTTAAAACAACCGATTTTCCCCCGGCTATAGCCTGCTGAAGCTCAGACTCGGTGGAAACCGGAACAAAGTCCAGCGGCGCCGCCGCATCATAATCGGTATTGCCGAATCCATCCGATTCTACGGCTGTCTGCGTTGCCAAAATCGTAACATTGACCGAGATGTCTTTTTCCCTATATTGACTCGACGCGTTCTGGTCCATCCCATACACCAGAACAAACTGAACCGACTGCCCGCTTTCGAGCACCATGCCGGCTACGGCATCTGCCGTCTGCTGCAGCGTGCTCATCGGACGCTTGGTAAAGTCTCCACTGACGCTGCCGTCTGCCTCAACTCGAATAAAATCAAACCACAGCGCCGCCTCCAGCCCGCCGTCGATCACATCAAACTGCAAACGAAGCTTTGCCGCCAGCGTACCGCGGTTGACCACCTGCAGCAACTTGGCCGAAGAAATGCCCGGCTCCCAAAAATCTTCTTCAATAATCGGCGAAGAGTCCTGTTTTAAATCCTGCGCCTTTGCCTCAAACTGAACCTTTCCGGCAGCATTTGCTAATGTGCGATAAAGAAGTAATAGAAGTGTAAAAAATTTTGCCGTTCCTATCCGGCA
>WHHJ01000067.1 GCA_014872655.1 Clostridia bacterium | reverse complement strand
ATATCGGAATCTTTTTTATTAATGATAAGGTATCTTTTTAAAAAAGGATTAACATGTTTCATAGGACCACTTGACAAAACGCATAAAAATGCTATAATATAGTGTATATGTAAAAAAGAATGTTAAATTTAGGTTAAATGCCGGGCAGAAAGGCAAAAAATAAACCTTCGTACATTCTTTTAAAAGGAATAGAAATAGAAAAGAAAAAATGCGAACGATGGAACTTTCTTTTAGTTCTTTCGTCTAATAGAATGAACGAAGATTTTAACAACAAAAATCTTCTTTTATTCGCGCGTTTAAAGGAGGAATCTCTTTTGATTGAATTTATCAATACTTTTAACTGGTGCATCTTTGTTGTATTTTTATTGTTCTACGCTTACCAGTTATTTTATATCGTAGCCGCGCTCGTTAAACAAAAAAGACGACTTCCACCAGCAAAGAAATTACATAAATTTGCCTATGTTATTGCAGCACGGAATGAAAGTTCTGTTATTGCAGGCTTAATCAACTCCATTAAAAACCAAGATTATCCATCCGATTTGATTGATGTATTTGTTGTTGCAGACAATTGTACAGACAATACAGCAGAAATTGCACGGAATGCTGGCGCAATCGTATACGAACGCAACGACATGGAGCATGTTGGAAAAGGATATGCCTTAGATTTTGTTTTTGACAAAATCAATACAGAACATGCTGATAAGAACATTGAGGCTTTTTTAATTTTTGACGCGGACAATCTGGTAGACAAAAATTACATGGCCGAAATTAACCGTGTATATGACAGCGGATTTGAAGCATGTACCAGTTACCGAAACAGCAAAAATTATGATTCTAACTGGATTTCCGCAGGATACTCGCTTTGGTTTTTACGTGAAAGCAAGTTCTTGAATAATCCGCGTATGATTTTAAATACTAACTGCGCAGTTTCCGGAACCGGATTTATGATCAGCAAAAAATTGATCGACGAAAACGGTGGTTGGAAATACACCTTATTGACAGAAGATATCGAGTTTTCAGTAGACTCTGCCATTAAAGGCGTCAAAATCGGCTGTGCTGTTGATGCTGTTTTTTATGATGAACAACCTGTCACGTTCAAACAGTCCTGGAGACAACGGATGAGATGGGCAAAAGGCTTTTACCAGGTGTTTGGGAATTACGGCAAGAATTTAATCAAAGGAATCTTTACCAAAGGCGGAAGTTTTGCCTGCTATGATATGATGATGACTATCATGCCGGCTCTGTTTATTTCCTTGTTGTGTGTATTTGTAAACGCCTCTTTATTGATCTTTGGTATGGTTTCTGGCGATGTTGATTTGGTAACCGTAACGTTGACATCCCTATTTATTACAGTAATCAATTTCTACGCAACACTGTATGTTATCGGAATTGTAACAACCATTTCTGAATGGGATGAAATTAAGTGCAGCGCATCTTCCAAAATTCTGTATACCTTTACATTCCCCATTTTCATGTTTACCTATGTTCCTATTGCATTAGCCGCATTATTTAAAAAGGTTGAATGGCAGCCGATCAAGCATGACATCACAAAAGAAATTCATGAGTTGGAGCGTGCCGGAGCAGAAAGAGTAAAAAAATAATATTCTAAATTCAAAAAAGACCTCTCTATTTGGGAGAGGTCTTTTATTTTTATAATATATATAAACAGTCATGCAAAACGGGAGTACGAAATAGTACTCCCGTTTGATTTTTTTATTAAGAGGATCAGACGCCCCATTTTGCTCTTCTGAGTTTTTCGTTATCAGTAAAGTTATTTACTGCCGTATATCCCGGGATCAGCATGATCCGTTCATGGATGGCATCGATAATCCAATCCTCTTGCGGGAAGAAGAATTTCTCCAATTCATGAGCCGGCGTAATCCAGTTTCTGGACCCGACAACAACCGGAGGAGCATCCAGATAATCAAAGGCCAGATCTGCAATATTAGCAGCCATTTCTTTCAAAACAGAAGAACGTTCTACCGCATCGGACGCCAAGACGATCCGTCCTGTCTTTTTAACAGACTCAATCACCTTTTCGTATTGGAACGGTACAATAGAACGAGCGTCAATAACTTCCGCAGAGATGTTATATTTCTCTTGCAGAATATCTGCTGCATTCAATGCCTTGTAAAGTGTAGCACCAACAGTTAAAATCGTGATATCCGTACCCTGCCGCTTGATATCTGGTTCACCGATTTCAACTTCATAATAATCCTTCGGCACGCCGCCCTCATGGAAGCGCTCGCCGTAATCATAAACGCGCTGACTCTCAAAGAAAACAACCGGATCAGTTCCTGCCAATGCCGCATTCATCAAACCTTTCGCATCATACGGCGTTACCGGGAATACCGCTTTTAATCCGGGAATATGCGAAATCAACGCCGTCCAGTCCTGAGAATGCTGTGCACCGTACTTAGAACCGACCGAAACACGAAGAACAATCGGCATCTTCAACAAACCGGCGCTCATCGCCTGCCATTTTGCCAGCTGATTGAAAATTTCATCCCCTGCACAGCCTACAAAATCACAATACATCAATTCAACAATCGCACGACCGCCGGCCATCGCATATCCAACAGCCGTTCCGACGATTGCAGATTCCGAAATCGGAGAGTTAAACAATCTGTGATAAGGCATCGCTTCTGTCAAGCCTCTGTAAACCGCATACGCGCCGCCCCAGTCACGAACATCTTCCCCGTAGGAAATCAAAGTCGGATCTTGATAGTACTTATGAATAATCGCCTCAAACAAAGCATCGCGCACCTGGAAGACCTTGTTCTTAGAAACCGGTTTTCCGTCTGCATCAAAAGCAAACCGCTCTTTTCTGGCAATCGCCTGTACCCGAGGATTTTCTTCCATCGGAATTAAAGACTCGCAAGGACGATCTTCCATTTTTTCAACCTTTTGGTTGGAGAACATCAATTTTTCAATCTCATCCGGAACGGCAACCAAATCCATTCTCGGAGAAATCTGCTCGTCAACCGCCATCTTACAAATTTTGGTGATCAATTCCCGAACCTGTCCATTGATTTTTTCAAAATCAGATTTTGCGGCAACTTTTGCTTTCACCAATTTATCGCTGTATGTTTTCAGAACATCAAATTCTTCCCATGCCTTCACTTCATCCGGCGTACGATAAGAGCCAGAGTCTGACGGAGAATGGCCGGTATACCGATACGTGATGGTATCCATCAACACGGGGCCCTTCTTCTCCTTAATGAGCTGAATCTTTCTGCGCATAGCATCAATAACTGCCAGCGGATTGTATCCGTCAACACGTTCCGCATGCATCTGATCCGGATTGATTCCGGCGCCGGCACGAGCCAAAACGCCCCAAGACATGGTCTCGCCGCAAGTCTGGCCACCCATACCGTAAAAGTTATTGAAGAAATTAAAGATGACAGGAAGTCCGCCGCGATGCGCTTCATCCCACAACTGATTGAACTGATCCATCGAAGCAAACATCATCGCTTCCCATACCGGGCCTCTGCCCAAAGCACCGTCACCGATATTGGAAATACAAATTCCGTCTTTTTGATTGACCTTTTTAAACAATGCCGCACCGGCTGCAATGGTTGCAGATCCGCCTACGATCGCGTTATTGGGATAAATACCAAAAGGCAAGAAGAAGGTATGCATCGATCCGCCCAGACCTTTATGGAAGCCTGTTTCACGAGCAAAAATCTCCGCTAAAGCTCCGTAAATCAAAAAGTCGTGCGCCAACTCTTTGGTATCTTTTTGATCTTTCTCTACGATCTTTAAAATCCGACCGTCCATAAAAGAAGCCATCGAATCATACAATTCTTTATCTGACAACTTATGAATGGCGGACATGCCTTTTGCCAGGATCTCACCATGGCTTCTGTGCGAACCGAAAATATAGTCATCAACGCCTAAAAGATACGCCTGACCGACGGCAGAAGCCTCCTGCCCCATCGACAAATGCGCCGGGCCGGGGTTATTGTAGGCAACCCCATTGTATTCGCTTTTGGTCTTGATTTCATACAGCATGGTCTCAAACTCACGGATAACCGCCATATCGTGATAAATGCGCACAAAATCATCGTTGGAAAAATTGGCTTTTTCCTCTTCAATCGTTTTCTTATATTGATTTAAGTCAATATCCTTAAACTTAAGTTTTCCGGGCTTTCTCAGTTCGCTCGGGTCCATAAACTGGCTCTTTGGCATAGGTCATAACTCCTCTCAAATATTATTTAAATTGAAATAAACCTTCACGGATAATTTCGGCGACTGTGGGGTGCGGGAAGACAAGCTCTCGCAACTCTTCCACCCGCATTTCGCTTTCGACCATCATGGCTGCGCCGTAGATGATTTCGGATGCGTAATTGCAAATCATATGTACGCCGATAATATTACGATGTTTTTTATCCATCAACAACTTACAGATTCCGTCATCGGTTCCGCCTAAATTCTCGGCAACATACCGGCCGGAATATTTCATTGTTAATGTTACGACTTCAAAATCAATGCCTTTTTCTGTAGCGGACTTCTCTGTTTCGCCTACAAAAGCAACTTCGGGGTTAGTATAAATAACCGACGGAATGGCATGATACCGCATGGTATCTTTTTTACCTAAAATATGGTTGACCGCTACTTCTGCCTCCCTGTATGCCGTATGCGCCAACATAATCTTTCCGTTTACATCTCCGATAGCATATACATTGGGAATATTTGTTCTGCAATACCGGTCTGTCTTAATTCCTGTCCGCTCAGTCTCTACGCCGATGGTCTCTAAACCGATATCGGCAATATTGGCTCGGCGACCGATCGATAACAGCACTTTATCTGCCTTTACGGATTGCGTTGTACCGTCTTTTTCGTAAACAACCGCATCTTTTTCAACGCGAACGACTTTGCTTTGTAAATAGAACTGTATGCCTTTCGCCTTGTAATTTTTCATCAAGATCTCAGAAATATCTCGATCTGCCGGACCTGCAATCTTGTCCAACATTTCGATAACCGTAACCTGCGTTCCGACCGATTGAAAATAAGAAGCCATCTCCAGACCGATGACGCCGCCGCCGATCACAACCAACTCTTTGGGCAAAGTATCCAGATCTAAAATCTCTTTATTAGTCAAAACAAATCCGTTCTGAAGACCTTCACGAACGCCTTCTATCGGGGGAACCACTGCGCTCGACCCGGTTGCAATAATCAAGCGCTTTGCCGTATACGACTGCTCCTCTACCTGCACGGTATATCCTTCGGCATTTCTGCCGCAGATTTTAGCGCACCCTTCCACCACGGTAACGTGATTGGCTTTTAATGCTCCCCGCACACCGGAAACCAGTGTTTTTACCACTTTATTCTTACGCTCTACAACTTGATCGTGATGATACGAAACCTGTGAGGCTGTTACCCCATACATCTGTCCGTGAACGGCATATTCGTAAGCTTTTGCACAATATAAAAATGCTTTGGACGGAATACAGCCTTCATTTAAACAAACGCCGCCCAGATGTTCCTTTTCAATCAGCAACGTTTGCAGTCCGGCATGGCCGGCACGCTCCGCGGCCAAATATCCTCCGGGGCCGCCGCCGATAACAATCAGATCATAAACCATGTTCAGCCCTCCTATTTGGCAAGCAATACGGTGAAGTTTTCAAGATTGGTCTTTAATGCCTGTAAAAATTTCGCCGCCGGAGCACCATCTAAAGCACGATGGTCAAACGTCAAAGAAAGTCCCATCGCCTGATACGGTACAATCTGCCCGTTTACCGTTTTAATCTTGGTCTGTGTACAATCTACACCTAAAATTCCCGTTTGCGGCGGATTGATCACCGGAGTAAACGACTCAATGCCCAGCGATCCGAGGTTAGTTACAGTAAACGAAGCGCCGGTAAGCAAATCCGGATTGACCGAACCGTTTTGCGCATCCGAGATCAACTGTTTTGCCTGTTTAGACAATTCATTCAAACTCAACAGATCTGCACGGAAAATCGTCGGAACCATCAGTCCCCGAGGCGTATCCACCGCAACGCCCAAGTTGACATGATTGAAGTAAACCATCTTATCCTCATAAAAATGCGCGTTTAACGCCCGAAATTCCGGCAGTGTTTTTGCAACAGCAAATAAAATAATATCATTGATTGTGATATTAGAATAACCCAACTGCTCATAATTTGCTTTGATCATCTTCCGATACTCCAGTACCGCTGTTGCATCAAAAGAAGTATTCAACGTCAGCTGCGCAGACTCCGACAGAGACCGATGCATCGAACGAGCAATCACTTTACGAATATTCGGCAACGGTTCTTCCGTAAATTCGGCCTCAGGCACACTGGCCGAAACCGGAGCCGCAGCGCCCGCAGCTAAATCACCTAAGGAGACACGACCGCCAATTCCGGAGCCCTCATATCGATTTGCAGCGTTAAGATATTCTGATTTTGCTGCAGAAGTCACCATCACACCCTGATCGGCAAGATTGCGAACATCCTGCTCTACAATTCTGCCATTTGGACCGCTGCCAACGGCAAACCGGTAATCCACCCCATGCGCATCGGCCCAGTTTTTGGCACGCGGAGAAATTTTAATGCGCCCTTCCTGCGCGGTGTCTGCGCAAAGCGGTTGTTGCGGGACGGCCTGCGGTTCCGAATTTTTCGGAGTTTCTGTCTGAGCTGCCGGTTTTTCACTCTCGCCTGCAGAAGTCTCAGTTTGAGGTTTATAGGCAGAAACATCTTCGCCATGCTCTCCAATCACGCAAACCGTCAACAGGCACTCTACATCGTCGCCTTCCTCAAAGAAGACATCCAACAATTCACCTGCTACGGTAGCCTCCTCATCAAAAGCGGCCTTGTCTGTTTCATACGAAAACAACAAATCGCCGACCGCTACGGGATCGCCTTTTTTCTTGTGCCATTTTGTGATAATGCAGCTTTCTACCGATTGCCCTTGCCGGGGCATAATCACCGGAGTTGCCATAAAATCAGTCACTTCCTATCTGTATAAATAAATATATGGATTCTTTTTTATATCGACTTCGCGTGCGCCAGTAAATACTCTTCAGCCTGTTGGCACCATAAGCCGTTATGCTCTTTTACAATCGCATCCAATTGCGCAAACAGCGGATCCGTCGCCGCCAACTTCTCAAAGTCTGCAATCGCAGTCAACGGGAGATCGATATTAGTATAAATCAATTTTTTGCCGCCGGGAATATTCGGCAGGTTCAACGTTGTTTCCGCCGCCGCGTTTAATCCGCCGATATGGGTGATCATCGCAGCCGGATTGATCCGCCCCGACTCCATCAAACGCAGAGACTCTTTCATGTCCTCGGTATTGCCGCCGCTGGTGCCCACGATATGTGTTGCCATATAATGTACATTATAAAAATTAAATTCTGCTTTAAATTGCTGATTGGTCGGTCCGGCAAAGAAGTTCAGACAACCGTCATGCCCCAACAACTGATCACCCTGTTCAACAACCGGTTTAACCGGAGCAAAAACAAAGACGTCGTCATACCCGCGTCCTTCATTCAAAGACTTCAGATAAGCAACCGGATCCGCTTGTTCTGCCGTGTTGACATAAACCAGCCGTACCCCGTTTTTGGCCGCTTCTTCTACCGTTAAAATAGAAGCGGCTCTAGCCAAACGAGCGCTGTCGATATCCGTAACCACTAAAAGGGACGGCTTACGATCACCATGGATTGCATAATCGATCGCGCCCATACCCATCGGGCCGGCACTGGCCAGCAATGCGCAGGCTCCGCCTTCCACAATACCCATCTTGTGCACATAAGAACCTTGCTGCGTATGATAACTTGCATGGAATCCGCCGACGATACAGCTCATCGGCTCTGCCAATGAACCGTAAAAATAGGCACTGCCGTTATAATCCAGCAAGCAATTCAACTCCATAACCTGCGCCGGAATAATAATATACTGACAGTCCCCTCCGATATATTGAAACGAATAACCGGGAGCCGCATACGGATCGTCTTTTTGATTCAAAGCCGGTTGAATGGAAAACTTCTGTCCCGGATGAAACCGATCCTGCCATTTTGCCCCTACTTCTACAATTTGACCACAGAACTCATGCCCGATAATCACCGGATTTTCGGCCACGTTATTGGGCACTCTCTTATGCGTTTCGCCCTGTAACGCCGCTTTATAAGACGACATGCAAATGCTGTCGGATATTACTTTAGCCAGAATTTCATCTTCCCGAATCTGAGGAAGTTCAAATTCTTCCAATCTTAAATCATTTTTGCCATAAAGTCTTACGGCTTTTGTTTTCATATCGATGCCCCCGTCATTTATTATAAATATACATTTTTATTATAACAGACCGCCGCGTCAAAGTCAAGCACGAAGCAGCTGAATTGTATTCTTTTACCAAGAAAAAACAGGCAAATTGCCGTTAAAAAATTAACAAACAACTCACCTGTTTCGATTGCGTAATGTTCTGAAAAATTGTTTTAAAATCTCCGTGCAATCCTGCTCCAAATATCCGTAAGTAACCTCGGGCTTATGATTCAACGGCATTTGCGCCAAATCGCATACACTGCCGAATGCACCGGCCTTGGGGTCACGAGTTCCCACATAAATATGCTCCAATCTGGCATTGATAATCGCCCCCGCACACATCGGACAGGGC
>WHHJ01000066.1 GCA_014872655.1 Clostridia bacterium | reverse complement strand
CCTTTGTTTGTTATCCACATTATAAATCGGTATCATTTTAACTAATGTTTAACATTTGTAGAATGTTCCTTTGTATTTTGTGAAATTTTGTCTTCCGCTTCTTTAATTTTATCATACTCATTGATATCCGTGCTATCGTATACTGATTCTGCAATTTTAAGACATTCGTTGATATCAATACTCGAATCAAGTTGTATTTCAAAGAAGTATTTGCCAGCTTGCCATATAGTGTATAATTTGTTATTATATCGATACAATCGACCTTCAAATCCGTTTACCATAAATTCATCATCTAACATTTCCGCACCGTAGGGAATGTCATAGGTAGCTGATTGTACAATACTTTGACGGAACATGATGGTCTGATTGGCGTCATTTTGATATGTTAAAATAATTTCTGTTTCAGATTCGCTTTTCTCTGTTTGTACAAATCCTTCTGGCAGATAGGTCGGTGCACAAGGTTCTTCAATAACTTTTCTGTATTTATCCAGTAAATCTATGTCTTCTGTTGAAACATGGAAGATTTGGCCGAAAAGATCTGTAAAGAAGTTCAGAATCGGGGTACGAATGGCTTCTACGCCCATTGTTACCGACAGCGTAATCGTTGCACAGATGATGACAATGGCCGCGGCTTTGGATATCCGGTGTACATACCGGAACGGACTGTTGGCCTTTTTAGAAATCTTTTCGATGCGTAAAACATTTTCTTTTGAAATTGGTACCGGTTGGGAAGTGTCTAACTGTTGAATTTGCTGATCAACATGTGATGCCATAATCTGAGCTATTTGTTTGTAATAACTGCGATACTTTTTATTTGTCATCAAAATCTCCCTCCTCAATACATTTTCGAATAAATTCTCTGGCTCTTTGTAATCTCTTTTTTACTGTGTCCGGCGTAACTCCCAAATCGTGTGCGATTTGATTGATCGATAAGCCGTTGTAGTAAAACAAAATAAAACAGTCCCGATAGATGTCACCCAATTTTTCAACAGCTTTTGCGATGTCCTCCAATGTCATATTCTTAAAGACATAATCTTGCAGATTTTTGGGATCTTTGAGCGTTTGCTCATAATCGTCAATAGAAACGTTGGTGTTTTGATTCGTCTTACGCCGTTCCCGTTTTAAGATATTAAAAGCGGCGCTGCGAACCATAATATAAATATGAATCCGATTTTGTTCATCGTTGTCCGAATATTTATCTATGTAAATGGCAACTTTTAAAAACGTTTCTTGTAAAATTTCTTCTATAAGACCCGGATCTTGAGTAAATTTGAAACAGCGATTGTATACCATTGTAGAATATTTTTCATACAAGCGATTAAATAATTCTTGTTTGGTCGGATCGTCGATGAGTGCAAGATAAAATGAAATTGGCAACATTATTCTTTCTCTCCCTTAGTATTTTCATAATGAGCAGTAAAATTGTCTACGATACCTTCTATAATATCTAATATAAAATTCTGTTCGGCTTCGGGTAGTTTTTGAATTTTTTCGTAGACAACATTGCTGTGATAAGAAATTCCTGCCGGGGTGAGATGAAAAAGAATGCTGTCGGCCGTTGTGTTCAATGCGTTAATGATCTGGATAAATGTTTCCAGTTTTGGCGTTTTACGACCGGTTTCTATGGCGCTGATGTATTTACTGTTCATTTCCAGCATATCGGCAAGGTCCTGCTGTGTGAGCCCGCGTTCCTTTCTTTGTTGTGCAATATTTTTTCCAATTTTCTGTACGTCATACGTGGACATCGTCATCTTCTCCCTATATCATACTTTATACTATTATATAGGGTTTCCGAAAAGTGTAAAACTATCCATAGGATAGATGTCTATCGTATAGATTGATATTTTAGATAGAATTCTATCTTGAATATAGAATGTGTTCTTCTATAGCTTAAATAAATATAAACCATAGAGGTTTTTTAGGGTAAAAAAATAAACTAAAAATTATTTTTTAAGTTTTTTGTGCCGTTCTATAGTTTTAAAGAAAAATCATTTTTTGATGTTTATGAAAAGAACAAAAGTGTTTTTGGGGAAAGAAAGAGGGGGTGCGCCTACACTTAAAAACATAGAAAAAAGTAAAAACTCTTGATTTGTTTCAGATTACAATGATTTTGAGAAGATATGTTAGATTTGTTTGTGCCCTTGATTGAATAATAGTGATATATCCCCTTGTAAGCGTATTATATCATTGAAGAATAGAAATGTCAATGATTGACAAAAATTGTCTTTTTTCTTCAAAAAATGAGTTTTGAAAAAAGAAAGAGGCTTTTTTCTATCGCGCATTACTATTTTCTGGAAATTTCTTCCAGGCAAAATCACTAAAAACAAAAATTCATTTTTGTACAGGAATAAAACTTTTTCGTCAATTGGTTGATTTTGCCCCCTGGTTTTATGACTTGTATTTGTTGCTTCCGACAAAGTTGTCACAAGATGTTGTATTATTCGTCACTTTTCTTCATAAATGTGGTTTATATTTATAGAAACAACGATACAGCATGTGATATCACCAAAGCATGCTGAAATTAAAATTTAGAAAGTAGGGAGCAATTATGGTGAAAAAGACAAAAGAAAACAGCATCGATCCGCATGCAGAAGATTACAGGCGGCCAATGGAGGTAACAGACATTGTTTGTTATTCTCAAGAGGCCTTTGCCGTGTGTCCTCGCTGTAAAATAGCGTTGGAACGTGAATTTCAATCCTATTGTGACCGATGCGGACAAGCATTAAATTGGAGACGGTTTAAATTTAGATAATCGAAAGATTATAGACAGATAGATGATCGGCAGGAAAACTGGCCGATCATTTATTTGTTTGATAGGGGGTGATTATGATGTGCAGGTTGATACATATTTAAAAAATAATAATTATGGAGGGTTTATGATGAAAAAGTTTTTAAAAAGTACGGCGTTTTTACTTGTATTAGCTTTTTGTTTGCAGTTGGTACCTGCAAATATGAAATTCTTTTTTGCAGAAGAGCCTGAACCGGCAGCTACGGCTCAACAGGTGCAGGATGAGGTTGTCGAGGCGGAAGATTCGGAGGCTTACATATTAAGTGAAATTACAGATGAGCGTGACGCTTACACCAAGCGTTTCCGCATGAGCGACGGAACCATCCAAGCTGCCCAGTATACAGAACCTGTTCATTTTGATCAAGACGGGCAATGGGTAGATTACGATAATACGGTAAATGAAATTGAGGATGAAGGACAGGCCGCACTGCGCAATAAAGAGTCCGATTTAGGGATTGTTCTTTCCAAAAAGAGTAACGGCAGTAAGTTGGTACGTTTGGAAAAAGACGGCTATAAGTTGTCCTGGCAGTTTCGAGACATTGCAAAAAGGGATGCCGAAGTAACAACTTATGAAGAAGACGGCGATTTGTCTACGTTGGAAAAGTCCGTATCTGAGATTTGGTACCGGAACGCATTTGATTCGGTCGACTTGCAGTATTTGCTTTCAAGTGGTTATCTAAAAGAAAATATCATTCTAAATAACGCACAGGTGCAAACCGTTTTTGAAGCGGAATATAAATGCCCGCAATTAACTCCGGAACTGATAGACGGAAAAACGGTTCATCTAAAAGATGGTGACGGAAATATCATTTTTGTCATTTCGGCACCATATATGCAGGATCGTACCGGAGCCAGTTGTTCTAACATTTCATACGAGCTGGTCGACGTGAAGAATGGCAAGTTTACCTTGCGCATGGTGTTAGACCATGAATGGCTGGCACAAGAAGACCGACAGTTCCCCGTTACGGTGGACCCCGTATTCATGACTTCTCAGGCGTGGAATCATCAGACAACTTGCATGGTATCATATGTGGCTTCGGGTCGACCGGACACCAAATACGGCTATACGGTTCCTGATAATCCGAATTATGAAGGCAGTGTATATGTCGGTTATGATTCCTATCAAAATATGGGAAAGCTTCGAACTTACTTAAAAGTGACACAGCTACCTACGCTAAAAAATGGCGACAAGGTTGTAGATGCGCGTGTAAATTTTGGCTTACATAACACAGATGGAGACCTACAGATCAATTTGTATCAGGTAACCGGAAGCTGGGACAACTCGAACCTGACATGGAATAATCAGCCTGCTGCTGATTTTGGAACCGTGCATGACTATAAACTTTTAAGAAGTTACCATTCGGCCCAATGGGTCACTTGGGAAATTACAACGCTTGTTCAGCAATGGTATGACGGGTCCTGTGCCAATAACGGAATTGTTTTAACACGAGACGTAGAAGATACCGCAGTCGGACGGGCGTGGTTTTACGGAAAAATCCCTGGATTTCCGACGAATCGTCCGTGTTTGAGCATTTCTTACCGAAATATGTTCGGATATGAAGACTACTATACTTATACCAATGTCGCAGCTGGGCGAAACGGTGTTGCAAGCATTAACAATTATAATGGGCAATTGGTATATTCTCAATCATTGACGGAAGACTGCGGCGGAAATATCATGCCAGTTAATATCTCATTGGTTTACAACTCTAATAAAGGAGGCATGGGATATTCAAATATCGGAAGAGGTGTTCAGACTAACTATCATTTGTTTATTGCCGAAAATTCTTATCTTAACGCAACTTCCACAGATGAAGAAAAAAAATATAAATATTTGTTTAATGACGCCGACGGAACAGAACATTATTTTTATTTTGAAAATCTGACCGATACAACCGCAAAAGATGAAGACGGCTTGGGCTATACTCTTACCGTCGATGAGTCTGTCGCTAAAAATACAATGGGAACAACACGGTATACCATCAAAGATAAAAACGGAAATAAAATGTTGTTTGATGGCTACGGGCATATTACACGAATCGAGGATAAAAACGGAAATGCCATTAAAGTAGAGTATGAATCCTCTCCCCATGGCAATCCGCCTCGTATGGTGCGTATTAAAGACGGCGTAGACCGAACATACACCATTACATATCATTCAGACGCGGATATCATCGATACCATTAAGGATCCGGCCGGCAGGACTACAACGATAGAATACGCTTATGATAACTTGTGGGGAATTGTATTTCCGGACGGAAAACGAGTTGGGTTTTATACAACGAGCGACGGCTTATGGTCGCGTATTTACGGGAATATGTTGCCTACATATGTAGAATTAGAGTATGAAACTACTGAGCAAAAGCGTGTAAAGCGTATTGAAGAAAAAACAGATACCGCATCTGTCGGAAAATATACGTTCCAATATGTATCTAACACCACTTGGGTCACCGATAATCAAGATCGGACCTTTGAATATCAATTCAATGATTATGCGCAGACAACGGGCGTAGTGTCCAAGGTAAATGGACAGGCTCAGTTCTTTCAATATAATCCTTCGGACAGAACCGAGTTGACGAATAAGATGATTTCGTCTTCTAAGATTCAAACTTCACACATCAACTATGTGGTCAATCCGACTTTTGACAGTAATACTTTGTCGGATGCATATTACACCTGGTTTGAAGACAGTTTAGAGGATACTTCCCCGATCGTTTTGGATGAAAGTATCAGCAACCTCACACCTAAATCTGTAAAAGTGTCTAAGAGCAGTGCCCCCGGGGCCAAGTATCTTCTACAGGAAGTTCGGGATAAACCTGCCGGCTGGTACACCTTTTCGGCTTATGTAAAAACAGACGGAACAATTTCGAATAACGGGGCGGTCGTTTCCATTGAGGTTTGGGGCGACAGCGGTCCGGAGACGATTTATGCAGCCGAGGGAATTACACAGACAGACGGTTGGGAACGCTATGTTACATCCGCTTATCTTCCCGAGAATAAATTTATCAAGATCATTGTCGGCCTTCGAGACAACGCGGCAGGTACGGTTTGGTTTGACGACTTGCAGTTTGAGTCTGGTCAGGGTGCGACCGGGTTTAATCTGTTAGAAAATGCTTGTTTTTCAAATCAGTTGTATCGTTGGCAGCTGGAAGGCGTGGACTATGGTTGGACGACGGTAAACAATAATGATGTTCCCAATATCGGTACGGCACTATATTTGCATTCGGATGCTAACTCTCCGTTAACAAGGGCAGAGCAGTTTATTGTTGTATCAGACGGCAAAAAAGGCGATGTCTATTCGGTCGGCGGATGGTCTAAGGGCAACTCCGTTCCGACTAAAGATCGCGTTGATTTGTATCGCTATGGCTTGCCTGAATATTATATGAGCATTTCATTTATGAACGAGAACAATGAGTACGTAGGTGAAATGCAGCGTAAGGATTTTAATCCCGATTATGACGGGTGGCAGTTTAATACGTTCGAGGCGGTTGCAGAAGGGGATTATAAATATATTTTTGTTGCGATCAGCCAGTGTTATAATCCCAATCAGTTCCAGGCAACAGGGCTGTTCTGCTGTCGGGAACAATACGGGCAGTCCTATACCTATGATAAGGATGGCAACGTGGTCAGTTCCGTAGACTTAGCCAAAACACAGTCGGAATTTGCTTATCAGGGTAACCAGATGACCAAATTACTCAACCCATCCGGCAGTAGTTATCTGTATTCTTACAGCGGCTGGGAAGACGGTTCTCAAAAGAATCTGGACCATGCTAACAGCACGGACGGCCAGCAGTATTCTTTTACCTACGACGATAAAGGTAACGTGACCAGCTCTGTCATTTCGCAGAGTAAAGTTGTTAGCCAACTGCAACCGGATACAACGTATATTATCCGTAATGCGTATTCTTCCAATGCTATGGATAGCGGCGATCAGAGCGGATTTAATGAAAATCGAACCAAAAATTTTCGGTATATTCAAAATGCATTATATCAAAAATGGCAGTTGGAATCAACGGGCGAAGCGGATGTTTATAAAATTAAATCACCGCATTTTAATATGTATCTGCAAGCCAATGCAGATAACTATTTAAAGATCGAAAATGCCTCTTCATCCAACGCACAGAAATTTAAGATTGTGCCTAACGGGGATGGCACTTTCCGTATACTTACCGGGGCGTCCGGGTACACTAAATGTATCGACGGACAGCCGGAAGAAGAAATCAATACTCAAGACCAATCGCCTATTCAGCAGTGTGATTATGTTGACGGCGACTATGGGCAGAAATGGTACTTCTTCCAAAAGATTGACCCTTCAGACAAAATTATCGAAACTTCTGCAGCTTATACTGCTGATAAAAATTTCCCTGTTATCGTTACGGATGCTGCGGGTAATGATTCTTATACATTTTATAATCCTACAACCGGGCAGCTCAGCAACACCATTGATGGAGAATTGAATAGAACCTCGTATAAATACGAAGCAAACAGCAACCGCATTTCTACCGTCAGTGCAGGTGAAAGCAGTGTGCAGTATGTGTACGACTGGGCGACCCGCCTGGATACGATTAAACAGAACGGCGACGAAAAGTATAAATTTACATACGATTCTTTGGGCCGCGTTTCTCAGATTTCCGTATCTAATGGAAACGGTTTTACACCGTTGATGACCACCACATACGATGCGTATAGCCGCCCCACGGTCAAAACATACGGCAATGACGATATGTTTACTACCTATTATGATGCACTTGACAATGTTACGGAAATCAAATATAATAATAATGACCAAAAGCGGATTTGTTACTATTACGCAACCGACAACACGCTGTCGCACATGGTGGACTATTTTGAGGGCACCACTACATGGTACACCTATGACCTTGCCGGTCGGGTAGTGGCTATTCGAACCTATGACACAACTGCTACGTCGTACAGCGGCCAGCAGCTATCCAATGAGATTAAATATACTTACGCGGATAAGACCAATTATCTAACCGGGGTCCGCCACTATACGCCGGAGCTAGGTGTTCAGGAGTTAACCTACCGTTACGGCAATTTGGCCAACGGCGAGATGCCGGATCAGATATACGGCATCAGTTACAACGGCGTCGAAAAACTAACTTTTTCCTATGACGGGCTTGGGCGTGTTACCGAAAAAGAAATCACCACTACCTCGTCGAAAAAGTTGACCGAAACTTATACGTATCAGGATATTCCCAACAGTAATAAAACGACCACCCAGGTGCAAAGCCTGACAAATCCTGTGGGATCTTATACCTATACGTATGATGCAAACGGGAACATTGCGTCAGAAAATGTAACGATTAATTATATGAAACCCCGGTCGCGTTCTATTTCGTATGAGTATGATGAACTGAATCGTCTCAAACGTGTAAATAATGCCAGTCGGCATTATACACTGGTTTTTGAGTATGACGCTCGTGGAAACATCCTGGCACAAAAATATTATGATTATACAGAGGGCGAACTCGGGCAACTCAAATCTACAGATACTTATACGTATACTGCAGGCTGGAACGATCTGCTGACAAGTTTCAGAGGAGAGTCTATCACGTATGATGAGATCGGGAACCCTGTTCAATATTTGGGCGATACCCTGACGTGGACCGAGGGACGTCGATTGGCATCTCTTTCACGCCCATATCCGGGGCAGCCGGAGAACCAGACCATTTATACTTATGAATATAATGCCGCAGGTCAGCGGACCTCCAAAACAAAAACATATTCCTACAGTGGAGAATCCATTACAACGGAATTTATTTATGAGGGAGATTTGTTAGTCGGGCAAAAAACGTCGGACGGCAAAGGCGACATGACGTTTTTGCATGATGATACCGGAGCATATATTGGCCTAATTTATGAAGGTGTCGAGTATTATTACATGAAGAATGTCCAGGGCGATATCATTG
>WHHJ01000065.1 GCA_014872655.1 Clostridia bacterium | reverse complement strand
TCTTGGATGTAAAATACATAAAAAGTAAAAGTAAAAAACAGGTCATGTGTTGTGCTTTTTCTGTATTTTCTGAAATCATTGAGGTTTAGAAAGATGAATTTATTATTAAAAAATGCCACCGTTTTTTGGGAGAATGAGTTTCGAAATGTCGACATCCTCGTAAAAGACGGTTTTATTTTTGATATTGCGCAGCAGATTGCCGCCGTTCCGAACGTATTGGTTCTGGATTGCGGTAATTATCATGTTTTTCCCGGTTTTACAGATGTACACGTGCATTTGCGAGAGCCGGGATTTTCTTATAAAGAAACCATACAGACGGGCACCCTTGCCGCAGCGCACGGGGGGTATACCAGTGTTTGTTCTATGCCCAATGTCAAGCCTGTTCCGGACAGTATGGAACATTTACAGTTGCAATTAGATCAAATTGCACGGCAGGCCGTTGTCCGGGTTTATCCGTATGCATCTATTACTTGCGATCAGGCTGGGCGGCAGCTTTCTGATTTTGAGGCATTGTCTGAGTGGGTCGTCGGTTTTTCTGATGACGGTCGGGGCGTTCAACAGGATGAGATTATGCTTCAGGCCATGCAGCGTGCGGTGCAGGTTCATAAGCCGATTGTTGCACATTGTGAGGTAAATGCGTTGTTGGCGGGCGGTTATATCCATCAGGGTGAATATGCTCGGCAACATGGGCATCGCGGCATTTGCTCTGCCAGTGAATATGAGCAGATTGCTCGGGATTTGCAATTCGTACGTCAGACCGGATGCCGGTATCATGTTTGTCATATTTCAACCAAAGAAAGTGTGTCGCTGATACGGCAGGCCAAGCAGGACGGATTAGATGTCAGCTGCGAGACGGCGCCGCATTATTTAGTTTTAGATGATTCCCAATTACAGGAAGACGGCCGATTTAAGATGAATCCGCCGCTGCGGGATGCTTCGGATCGCGAAGCGCTAATTGAAGGCGTTCTTGATGGAACAATCGATATGATTGCAACGGATCACGCACCGCATTCTGCGGAGGAAAAGGCGCGGGGATTGGAAAAAAGCGCTATGGGTGTTGTGGGGCTGGAAACGGCCTTTCCGATTTTGTATACATCGCTTGTTCGGTGCGGCATCCTGACATTAAGCAAATTGATCGATTTGATGTCCTCTGCCCCAAATCGCCGGTTTGGCATCGGTGGAACCTTTGCCGTCGGACAGCCGGCTGATTTTTGTGTTTACGATCTGACACAGTCTTATCGCATCGACCCGTCTGCGTTTTTGTCCAAGGGCAGAGCCACCCCGTTTGCAGGCAGGGAGGTCTTTGGTGCGTGTAAGATGACATGTTGTAACGGCAAAATGGTTTGGAAGGATGCGGATATATGAAGCAGGGATTTTTTAAAATTGTGGAAAATACGTCCATCGCAAAAAACGTGTGCCAAATGGTCTTGCAGGGAGATACTTCTGCTATTATGAAACCGGGGCAATTTGTCAATCTCAAAATTGACGGCTGTTTTTTGCGTCGGCCGATTTCTGTATGCGACGTAGAGGATGACCGGCTGACCTTAATCTATAAAGTGGTAGGAGAAGGAACGGAAAAACTCAGTCAAATGCAGCTCGGAGGAGCGCTGGATCTGTTAACCGGACTGGGCAACGGATATGATCTGTCCCGCAGCGGGCAAAATCCGCTTTTGATCGGCGGAGGCGTCGGCGTTCCGCCCTTGTATTGGCTTTGCCGCCAGTTGATCGCGCAGGGCAAAACGCCTACCGTGATTCTTGGTTTTAACTGCGCCGATGAAATTTTCTATCAGCATCAGTTTGCTCAAATTGCTCCCACCTTGATTGCAACTGCAGACGGCAGTGTCGGGGTAAAAGGATTTGTAACGGATGCATTAAAGCAAGTCGAGTCGTATACTTATTTTTATACCTGCGGGCCGGAACCGATGTTAAAAGCGGTTTATCAGGCCACGCAAACAAGCGGCCAATTTAGTTTTGAAGAGCGGATGGGCTGTGGTTTTGGCGCCTGTATGGGTTGTAGCTGTAAAACCAAGTACGGAAATAAGCGGATCTGTAAAGACGGTCCTGTTTTGGATAAGGAGGAGATTATATGGTAGATACCTCGGTTTGTCTGAGCGGATTAAAACTGGACAATCCGGTAATTCCGGCCAGCGGGACGTTTGGATTCGGTGAAGAATTTTCTGAGTTATATGATTTGGATATTTTAGGCTCTTTTTCTTTTAAGGGCACTACCCGCGAGCCTCGCTTTGGCAACCCGACCCCTCGGATTGCAGAGTGTCGCGAAGGTATGATTAACTCTGTCGGCCTGCAAAATCCCGGCATCGATGCTGTGATTGATCAGCAGTTGCCTAAATTGAGTAAGATTTTTCATAAACCGGTCATTGCCAATATCAGCGGCTTTTCGATTGAAGAATATGCCTATTGCTGCGAAAAGATAGACCAACAGCCACAGGTAGGTTTGATCGAAGTGAATGTCAGTTGTCCCAACGTGCATAACGGAGGGATGAGCTTTGGCACCAGCCCGGAGTCGGTTGCCGCGGTTACCCGAGCCGTCAAAGCGGTTACCAAAAAACCGGTATATATTAAACTGAGCCCCAATGTGACCGATATCGTGTCTATTGCCAAAGCTTGTGAACAGGCCTGCGCAGATGGATTGAGTTTGATCAACACGTTATTGGGAATGCGTATTGATTTAAAAAAGAAAAAGCCGGTTATTGCCAATAAGATGGGCGGCTTTTCGGGCCCGGCGATTTTTCCGGTTGCTCTTCGGATGGTTTATCAGGTTTATGAAGCAGTGCAGATTCCGATTATCGGTATGGGTGGGGTCAGCAGTGCTGAAGATGTGATCGAAATGATGCTTGCCGGGGCGACTGCAGTTCAGGTCGGTGCAGCAAATTTGGTGGATCCGTATGTCTGTAAAACCATTATTGATCAGTTGCCGCAAACCATGGAGAAGTATCAGATTACCACGCTAAATCAAATCATAGGAGGCGCTCACTGATGGGCAAGGATGTTATTATAGCCTGCGATTTCAGCAGTAAAAATGAAGTAACGGATTTTTTATCTTTATTCCAAGGCCGTAAACCTTATGTAAAAATCGGGATGGAATTGTTTTATGCAGAAGGCCCCGAGATTGTTCGCCAGATTAAAAAAATGGGACATGCTATTTTTTTGGATTTAAAATTGCATGATATTCCCAACACGGTGATGAAAGCCATGCGTGTTTTGTCTGAATTGGATGTAGACATGTGTAACCTGCATGCGGCTGGCACTGCGGCCATGATGCAGGCGGCCATTACAGGTTTGACACGGGCAGACGGAAGCCGTCCGCTCTTGATTGCTGTCACGCAGCTCACTTCAACCAGTCAGGAGCGCATGCAGCAGGAGATTTTGATTGACAAGCCGTTGGATGAGGTCGTGATGCAGTACGCCCAAAATGCGATGCGGTCAGGGTTGGACGGCGTGGTCTGTTCTCCGCTGGAAGCCGGAAAAGTCCATCAGGTTTGCGGAAATCAATTTTTGACGGTGACCCCAGGAGTTCGTTTTGCCGATGGAGATGTCGGAGACCAGGTTCGGGTGGCCACCCCGCAAATGGCAAAGCAAATCGGATCCGATTATATTGTAGTGGGACGGGCTGTCACCGCCGCTGCAGATCCTGTTGCTGCATATCAAAGATGTATCGATGAATTTATCGGATAAAGGAGTCAGTAAAATGAATCAAATGGAACAACACATTGCAAGTCAGTTATTGTCGATTCGCGCCGTATTTTTCAGACCGGACGAACCGTTTATCTGGGCCAGCGGAATCAAAAGCCCGGTTTACTGTGACAACCGGTTGACCTTGACTGCGCCGCAAGTCCGAACAGAAATCGAAAAAGGGTTAGCTCAGATTGTTTCAGAGCAATATCCGGAATGCGAAGTTTTAATGGGAACCAGTACCGCCGGTATCGCCCATGCCGCTATTACGGCACATCTTTTAAATATGCCGATGGGTTATGTCCGTTCCGGAGCAAAGGACCACGGCCGTAAAAATAGAATAGAAGGCAAGTTGGAACCGGGCCAAAAAGTCGTGGTGATCGAGGACCTGATTTCGACCGGTGGAAGTGTTTTGGATGTCGTAGACGCGTTGCGGGAAGCCGGAGCCGAAGTTCTTGGCGTCGCTAGTATTTTTACGTACCATATGAAAAAAGGATTAGAACGCTTAGAACAAGCGCATGTCAAAAACGTCAGCTTGACAAACTTTGATGTTATTGCACAGGTGGCGGCAGAAAGCGGCTATATTAAACCGGAAGACGTTGCCCGCCTGATTCGTTTTCGTGATAATCCTGCGGATGAAAGTTGGATCGGCGCTTAAAAAAGGAGAGCAGAGCATTTATGAGAAGTGTCATTGATATTCTGGATTTAACCACCCAAGAAATTGATCAGCTGCTGGATGTTGCAAACGATATCATTGCCCATCCGGATCAATACTCACAACGGTGCCGGGGTAAAAAATTAGCCACTTTGTTTTTTGAACCCTCCACGCGTACCCGATTGAGTTTTGAAGCGGCTATGTATGAACTGGGCGGAAACGTCCTCGGCTTTTCCGAAGCGCAGAGTTCTTCCGCGTCAAAAGGGGAGAGTGTGTCGGATACGGTAAAGGTTGTGAGTTGTTACGCCGATATCATCGCGATGCGTCATCCCAAAGAAGGCGCTCCGCGCGTGGCGGCACAGCGAGCTTCGGTACCGATTATCAACGCAGGGGACGGCGGACATAACCATCCCACCCAAACGTTGGCGGACTTGCTGACCATTTATCGGGAGAAGGGGACCTTTACCGGTTTGAATATCGGATTGTGCGGAGATTTGAAGTTTGGCCGTACCGTTCATTCCCTGATCAATGCCATGAGCCGGTATTCTGGTATTCGGTTTACTTTAATTTCTCCGGAGGAGTTGAAAATTCCGGATTATGTAAAACATGATGTGATGGATCGGCAGGGAATCCCGTATGTTGAAACCCGCGACTTACAAGAAGTGATGCCGCAGTTGGATATTCTTTATATGACGCGTGTACAGCGGGAGCGATTCTTTAATGAAGCAGACTATATCCGTCTTAAAGACAGTTACATTTTAACACCGCAAAAATTGGAGCATGCAAAATCAGACTTGTGTATTATGCATCCGCTGCCGCGTGTGAATGAAATTTCTGTTTCTGTAGACGATGATCCGCGGGCTTGCTATTTTAAGCAGGTTCTTTATGGGAAATATATGCGTATGGCGTTGATTTTAAAATTGCTGGAGGTGGATTGAGATGGTCATTGATGCAATCAAGAACGGAATCGTCATTGATCATATTAAAGCCGGAAAGAGCATGGAGATGTACCGGATTTTGGGGTTGGACAAGCTTCAGTGTTCCGTGGCGATCATTAAAAATGTATCCAGCGCAAAGATGGGCAAAAAAGATATCATTAAAATCGATGAAACCATTGATATTGATTTGGACGCTTTGGGATATGTAGATCCGAACATCACCGTTAATATTATCCGAGACGGTGTTCGGGTGCGGAAGTTCCATGTTCAGCTGCCTAAAACGGTTACCAATGTCATTCGGTGTACCAATCCGAGGTGCATCACTTCTACCGAGCAGGAATTGGATCATGTTTTTAAGTTGGTAGATGAAGAAAAACGGATTTACCGGTGTATTTATTGTGAGAGTCGTGCAAAAGATAATCATGAGTAAAGCGGCACATAAAAAAGATTAGACAATTTCTTTTGTGTTTTATCAGCATGTCGTGCCTTGAATTGTTATACTGAGAGATTGATCATTCACAAAAGAACTGGGATAAGTTTTATCTCTTTTTAAAAATAAACGAGCAACTTGGGGAAAGATGGGAATATATGGAAAATGTTTTGAGCATTATCAGCTTGGCCGGAGGACTTGCGCTGTTTTTATACGGAATGACGACGCTGGGGTCGGGGTTAGAGAAACTGTCCGGAGGCCGGTTGGAAAAGACCCTGGAGAAGATGACCAACAATGTTTTTAAGGGACTGCTGTTAGGTTTGGTCGTAACCGCGGCTATACAGAGTTCTTCTGCCACCACAGTTATTGTGGTCGGCTTGGTTAACGCCGGGGTGTTAAAGTTACGTAATGCGATTGGTATCATTATGGGGGCTAATATCGGAACAACGGTGACTTCTGTCATTTTAAGTGTCGGAGATATTGGCAACAATGCCGGCGCCAATGCGATACTCAGCTTTTTAAAGCCGATGTCGATTGCATCGGTTACTGCACTGGTCGGAATCGTTATCATTATGGCTTGCAAAAAAACAAAGATGCGCATTGCCGGAGAGATTTGCATGGGCTTTGGCGTTTTATTTACCGGCATGTTTTTAATGACCGAGGCAGTTTTGCCGCTTTCTGAACTTCCGTTATTTAAAGAATTGTTTGCCACATTAACCAATCCGTTTTTAGGCGTTTTGGCGGGCTTGGTCGTAACGGCTATTATACAGAGTTCTTCGGCTTCTGTCGGTATTTTGCAAGCTCTTGCATCAACAGGCATTATCTCTTTTTCTGCGGCAGTTCCGATTATTATGGGCCAAAATATCGGTACGTGTGTAACTTCTCTTTTATCCAGTATCGGCGCCAATAAAAATGCGCGTCGTGCCGCAATGGTTCACTTATACTTCAATATTATTGGTACGATTTTATTTATGAGTGTCGTTTACATTATTCAGTACACGGTTGGATTCCCGTTCTGGAACGATACAATTACAATGGGCGGTATTTCTTTGGTTCATATTATCTTCAATGTGGCAACAACGATCGTATTTATTCCATTTACGGGTGTGCTGGAAAAGCTTGCCGTATTAACGGTTCGTGACCGCAAAGAGGACGAAGAAGAAGCTATTGATGCCGATGTTGCCAGCTTGGATGAACGTTTGCTGCGCTCGCCGTCTATGGCATTAGGACAAAGTTTTGACGCTATTGCAACGATGGGCAAATATGCCGAAAAGAACTTTAACCGTTGTGTTAAAATGCTGCATCAATACGATGCCAAAAAAGCGGCAAGAGTACAAGAGTATGAAGATGCGATTGACCGAATTGAAGATAAAGTGAACAATTATCTGGTTTCACTGACAGACTGCGAATTGACCGATCAGGAAAGCCGAGAAATTACCTACCAACTCAAGTTAACATCAGAGTTTGAACGTATTGGCGACTATTCGGTAAATCTGTTAGAGTTAGCTGAGAAAATGTCGGAAAACAATGTTTCGTTTTCCGAAAAAGCAGCTGGAGAATTGACCGCCATTTCCGAGGCCGTCGAAGAAATTATCCAAATGTCTTTGCGGGCTTATACAGAAAATGATTTAGAAACGGCAGGTCATGTTGAACCGTTAGAAGAAGTCATTGATATGATGGAAGACCGATTAAAAGTTCTTCATATTGAGCGTTTAAAAGACGGAAAATGTACGATTGATGCCGGTTTAATCTTTTTAGAGGCGTTAACGAATCTGGAACGAATTGCCGATCACTGTTCGAATATTGCCGTTTATATTATTGGTCATTTTGCGAAAAGCGATATGAATCGTCATGACTATCTTCGTAAAATTCACGACGGAACGGGAGAAAAATATCGCCAGGACAGTGCATTGTATCTAAATAAGTATTATTCCAGAATTGACAACAAGCAAACTGTCATCTAGTTCTCTTTAAAGTTTGAATATGATAAATTGGGCATTTGATTCAAAATAGGAAGCGGCGGAAAGGAGAAAGTTTCTTCTTCCGCCGCTTTTCATTTTTGAGAATGAAAAATTACAATATACTTTCCTACCTCTTAATAAAAAAATTTTGATAAAGCACCTAACAAAACTGTTTTTACGTAGACTATATAGGTGAAAGCATTGATCAATCGCTTGGAGTGAAATTATGAAAAAACAAGAATTGCTGAAATATTTTGACGATGATTTACTGGATAAACTCTTTGGGTTTTGTTATGCTCGTACTAACGATAGTTACAAAGCGCAAGAACTTTGTTCTGATATCGTCTTTTCATTAGTAAAAGCAGCTAATACAGATGGAGAAATCAGAAACCTGTATTCGTTTATCTGGAGAGTTGCCAGAAATGTGTATGCTGATTATTCAAACAACAAAAGGAAATATGACGATACATTTTATATTGGTGATGATGCTGAAGGTGTTTTGCAGCGATTTGCCGAGGACAAAGAGCAAGAGGATGATAGTGAGGTGCTCCGCATGGTTCATCGCCGCATTTCATTCCTCACAAGGGCTTATCGTGAGGTCATGATTATGTATTACATCGATGGTTTATCTACGGCCGAAATAGCAAATCGGCAAGGCACGAGTGAAGGAGCCGTTCGTCAAAGACTTTTTTCAGCAAGACAAAAAATAAGAAGTGAGGTAGAAGAAATGACAGAAACTTATAATAAACCTTTGGCTCTTGATAAAATAGATTATGTTATTTGGGGGACTGGAACCCCTGGATGGGGAGATCCCCGGGTTGTTTGTTCCAGAATGTTTTCCAAGCATATCATATGGCCCTGCAGTAAAGCCCCCATGAGTGCGTCCGAGATTGCTGAGGAGCTGAATGTTCCTACTGTTTATGTTGAAGAAGAACTTGAAATTCTCACAAAAGGAGAAAATGGGAGCTACGGTCTTCTTCGCAAAATGGAAAATGGTAAATATGCGATCAATTTTATTCTTATCGATAAGGATACTGTTGAAAAATTCCATGCTTTGTATGTCGAGCAGATTCCCCAAATTAGTGAAATCATTTTGGCGCATATTGAAAAGAATAAAGATGCGTATCTTTCATTTCCTTATCTTAATAAAAAAATAGACTTGAATCTAATTCTTTGGCAACAGATCTTCTCTTTGTCTCACGCATTTTCTGATAATGTTAGAGAAATTCTTGCAGCAGAATATTTTTCACAATACAAAACGCCAGACCGGCCGTTCAGTGTTTTTGGTTACGTGTATAACGGAAAATCTTATGGTGGCGGCTG
>WHHJ01000064.1 GCA_014872655.1 Clostridia bacterium | reverse complement strand
TACTTTAACATATATTATAGAATCATCCCGCTACAACAAATCTAAAAATACAGATGTGACATCACTTCATTATTTACACTTGTAATCGCCTAAAGCCTGTATATTTTCTAAAAAAAACATTATTCAAATGAATTGACTTCTTAAATCTCTTTTGTCAAAATAAAAACAAGTCAACCATTATAAATCCAGAGAACGATCTAAATAAAATACCATACTGTCTTTGCTTTTATGAAGCCTCTCTACATCAAATAAGAGTTTCTACCTTTCTCTAAAATTTTTATCAAAATCTGTGATGATAAAAGAATTTCTTTAGAAAACCTTCACACCAAACAAATATTAGTACATTTCTTACAAAAAAGCGCCGGACATGAAAAACAAATCCATGCCCGACGCTTTCCGTCAGTAATTACGATGCACACAATCGCTCAAACGACTATTCGATACCTTTTCCAGATATCTAAAACAAGATTACGCGTTCTCTGCGTTCTCTTCTTTCATTTTTGCAAAACACTCGCTGCAATATACAGGTTTGTCCTCTCTGGGCTGGAACTTTACTCTTGCAACGCCGCCGCATTTAGCACAAGTCGTCTCAAAATACTCGGTAGAGTTTCTTTTTGCTTCTTTTCTTGCATGTCTGCATTCTTTACAACGCTTCGGCTCGTTTTGAAAACCTTTTTCTGCGTAAAATTCCTGATCGCCAGCGGAGAAAATAAAAGTTTTCCCGCAATCTTCGCATACCAGTTCCTTGTCTTCGTACATAATGGAAACCTCACTAAAAAAATAATATTTGTTTTGCCCTTAACCGGAGTTACACCGGCTCGCCAAAATTCCCAGACAATATTTCAACAATAAGCATAAAATGATTTTTCAAAACGGCTCTGCTGTTCCCCGGCCTTGTGTGCCAAACCGTACCACAGCGTAAAGAATGCAGTCTGTAAAAATCTTTTTAACCCATGAATGATTTTCGCGGGTCTTTCAACGCCTCTCGGGCGGGCATATAATCAGGTTGAGATTCCTTAGATTTTTCTAAAAACAACCATTACATTAAAACTTTACTTAATTATCAAAGATAAAAGCTCACTCCTCCCATATCATACAACTTTCAATAATATTCTTTATCCAATCTCAAAGCGTTATCACAATACAAAAACCTCAAAACAAACCCGTCAAAGGCAGAAACATCAAAACACTATTCAAAATTCAATACAGAACACTTACAAAAATATAAGATCTCTGAACTTTATCAAAGGAATGTATCTCCTAACAGAAACAAATCATTCTCTTTTTGCGCCATATGGATCTTTCTTTATAATTTTTTTACGCACCCGAAACATCGCATCCGTAACAGACTTCTTACTAACACCTAATTTTTTAGCTATATCCGCATAGCAGACATCTTCTAAAAACAAATCTAAAACCTTTAATTCAAACTCTGAAAGATCTTTTCGCAACCCTACAAAAAACTCGGCAATATCTGCGGTATTGGACATATCCGATGTGTTTTCGGCCAAATCTTTCTGCTCATCAAACTCTTGATCGCAATCACTGCGTTCAAACGTCCTGTACGCAGAAATCACTCGATTTTTAATGCATTTTTTTGCAAAAGCATCAAAGCAGCTTCCCTTTAGAGGATCAAACCGCCGAAAAGCAATATATAAACCAATCTGAGCTTCCTGTATCAAATCCTGCTGATGATGTGCAGGATACGTTGCGCAAACTGCTCGAATATAAGGCAAATACTTTTTCATTATAGTCGGAAAATCAGCCGTTTCCGCCATGTTACATCAATCCTTCAAAATCCGGTTTCTTCATAGATATTTAACAAAAAACGGCTTTTATGCAACAAGGAATGACCCAAATGCCGTCTCCGGCTTTGGACCATTCCCCCATATCATACTCCCATATTTGTTTTTACCATAAGTGAAACCAGTTTTTTGCGTCTCGCGCAACCTTTTAAATATATTCAATCAGTTGATAATCGTTTCTTCTGTATCGATATCAAACAAATGGATTTTCTCCATTTCAAAGCAAACCTTAATCGTGTCACCCGGTTTTGCCTTCGTCGTCGGGTCTACTCTTGCAGTAACCTTAGAGTCCTTAACATCCAAGAACAAATATGTTTCGGCACCCATCATTTCCGTTACTTCAACGTCTGCGGTAATAATGCTGTCCGTAAATCTTTCCAGATACATCTCTTCGTCATGAATAGCTTCCGGACGGATACCTAAAATAACCTGTTTACCACCATAGGACATCAATTTTTCATAGTTTTCTGTCATAACCTTATCCCGAGGCAACTTCAGCGAAAATTCACCAAAGTTTACAAACATATCATCGCCACGACGAGTCAATTTTGCTTCGATAAAGTTCATCTGTGGAGAACCGATAAATCCTGCAACAAACAGATTACAAGGACGATCATACAAGTTCTGCGGCGTGTCACACTGCTGAATAAAGCCGTCTTTCATAACCACAATACGTGTAGCCATCGTCATAGCCTCGGTCTGGTCATGCGTAACATAGATAAAGGTAGTACCCAAACGCAAATGCAATTTTGAAATCTCCGTTCTCATCTGCGCACGCAACTTAGCGTCCAAGTTGGACAAAGGCTCGTCAAGCAAGAATACTTTCGGTTCACGAACGATAGCACGCCCTAACGCAACACGCTGTCTCTGACCTCCGGACAAAGCCTTCGGCCGCCGTTCCAACAAATGTGAAATATCCAAGATTCTTGCAGCTTCATCAACACGTCTCTTAATTTCTTCTTTGGAGAACTTGCGCAGTTTCAAGCCAAATGCCATGTTTTCAAAAACCGTCATATGCGGATACAACGCATAGTTCTGGAACACCATCGCAATATCTCTGTCTTTCGGGGGAATATCGTTTACAATTCGATCATCAATATAAAGTTCCCCTTCACTAATCTCTTCAAGTCCAGCGATCATTCTCAGCGTTGTGGATTTTCCGCAACCGGAAGGGCCGACCATAACGATAAATTCCTTATCCTTAATCTTCAGGTTAAAGTCTGTAACAGCACGGACGCCGCCCTGATAAACCTTTCCGATCCCTTTCAATACTACTCCTGCCACTGCAATTCCTCCATCATTTATTCTGTAAAATCAAATAAACTGATTTATTATACAGGCATAAAAAGACACTTTTACACCATAGCAATGATACCATAAATACAAACATTTGAAAAGTGGCGATATGACCAAATTTTCATTTATATTTTGTTAGAATTAAACAAAAAGGGTACTGCAAGTCCTTTTTTCGGGACTTGGAACCTTAAAAACTTCTTTTTCTACAGGTTCTCACACAAAAAATTCACATTCCAGCAAAAATTCAGACACCGTTACAGGCGTTTTCCTGAACATCTGAAAGTTCCGTCCACTCTGTATACAATGCATCCAATTGTACGCTCAACTCATTTAATTGCTGTGTTTTTTCCGTTAATACAACATAATCTCCTGCAATTTCAGGATTTTCCAACTCCGCTTGCAGAACAGACAATTGCTGCTCGGTCTGGTGAATTTCCTCCTCCAGGCGCATCAATCTTGCTTTCTGCCTGCGCTTTAAAGACTGCTGTGCTTTTCGGTTTGCATAATCAGACGCCCCCTTATCTTTGGAAGGAGTTTCTTCTACTTTACGTACCGAGATTTCCTCTCGCTTGCTTAAATAGTAATTGTAATCGCCCGCATAACAAACAGCGCCGGTTTGCCCAAGGTCATAAATCTTGGTGGCTAATTTATTAATAAAATAGCGGTCATGCGAAACAACCAGCAATGTACCGTCATAACCCAAAAGCGCATTTTCAAGAACTTCTTTGGACTCGATATCTAAATGATTCGTTGGCTCGTCTAAAATCAAAAAATTCGTTTGAGACAACATCAGCTTCACCAACGCAACACGTGCTCGCTCCCCTCCGGATAAATCGCGAACTCTTTTAAAGACATCATCCCCGTGAAACAAAAAAACTCCTAGTGCATTGCGCACAGCGGTATTTCCCAGTTTTGGATAAGCGTCTGCAATTTCATCAAATACCGTTTTATCTAAATTCAAATCAGACTGTGTCTGGTCATAATATCCAATCTGAACACGCGGGCCAATCGAAACAGAACCTTCATCCGGAGCGGTCTGCCCGACAAGAATTCTCAACAGTGTAGTCTTTCCACAGCCGTTTGGTCCGTTTAAGAAGACCCTCTCCCCACGCCGAACCTGTATGGTTACATCTGAAAACAACGCCTGCTCTCCAAAACGCTTACAAATCTTGTCTGCATTCAACACTTCATTGGCACAAGGTCCGCAACAGGAAAAGTGAAAATCAATACTTTCCGGATCGGGCGGAGGCGCTTCTAACGTAGAGGCTATTCGGTCAATCTGCTTTTGTTTACTTTTTATTGTGACGTAATTGTGTGCCTGATTAAAACGTTTTTGTTGTTCAATGATCCCTTCGATCCGATGAATTTGTTTTTGCTTGCTGTCATATTCACGCTGCGCCGTTAATCTTTTCAACGCTTTTTGCTTTCGGTACTCCGTATAATTGCCGGGATAGGTATCCAAAAGACCGTTTTGCAATTCAAAAATCCGATTACAGATCCGATCCAAAAAATATCGGTCGTGTGAAATAATCATCACAGCGCCCCGATACGTAACCAAAAAATCTTCCAGCCATTGCGTAGCCTGCACATCTAAATGGTTCGTCGGCTCATCTAATAGCAATAAATCACTATCAGACAACAAAATCCTGGCAAGAATCACTCGAGTCCGCTGTCCTCCGCTCAAACTGCACATAGGCAGCTGCAATTCAGACTCCGAAAAGCCTAAACCAAGCAAAGCAGAACGAGCTCGGCTGCGATACGTTAATCCGCCCTGCTGAGTAAATCGTTCCGTCAATTCATGCTGCTTCCGGATTAACCCCTCATCCGCACTGTTTTGTAACTGGGCGGCAATTTGCTCTAATTGACTTTCCATTTGTGAAAGAGAAGAAAAAACCTGTAAAACTTCTTCTATCGCACTCTGCTGCGAAGTATAATCGCTATGCTGCTGCATGTATGCAATTTTTGCACCATGCTCCAGACTGATTTCTCCGCTATCCGACGGCTCTTCTCCGATTAAAAGACGAAACAACGTTGTTTTTCCTGCGCCGTTTACGCCGACTAAACCAATTTTATCTTTTGCGTCCACTTTGAACGAGACTTGATCAAAGATCTTTTCTGCGCCAAACGACTTAGACAGTCCAAAAGCGCTTAAAACTATCATATTCCATCCTCCATCAGCCTAAAAGGTGAGATGTCCGTATTATTATATCACTTTCCTGTTTTTTTTTCAAGAAACGACGCACAATATTCCGACATTTTTAACGTCTTTCGACGGTTTTTTTGGAGGAAAAACAGCCTTTCGTACAGCATGTTTCGACATGCTTGTAGTGGTAACCTAAGACGACAAACAAAAAATTGCTTGATTATGAACAAGTTCGAACGCATCTATTTCCCTTGTTTTGGAACATCTGGCAAAGAATGTCGATTTATCGAATAATTCGTCGAAATATGAATGTTACAAATTTTATAATTTCGACACAAATCTATTGAATTTTTCTAACAAGAATGATAAAATACTGCTAAAATCACAGAAAGTTGCGGAGGGAAAGCAAATGACATCACAAAAACAAATTAAAATCATGATTATCGACGATACGCTCGATTTTTGTGCAATGGCCAAACAAGCGTTGAGCAAAGCCGGATTCAACGTAATTAAAACCACTAATGATGCTGCGGCAGCTCTGAATGAGATCCCGGAAATGCGTCCGGATGTTGTTCTTTTTGATTTAATTTTGTCCAAAATGGACGGGATCGCATTTCTGCAAAAAGCATTACATATGACTCGGTCTACAGGAACTAAATACATTGCCGTTTCAACAATATCCGGCGACGCAATTATTCGTCAAATCATGCAAATGGGGGCGTCCTATTATATGGTTAAGCCCGTTAATTTTGATGTTCTTTGCGAACGCATTCATATGATTGTAGGAGAAAAACTACAACCGACTTCGATTCAGATTAAAGCCCCCGAAGAGAGCGAAGATCTCGAAAAACAAGTAACAACCGCAATTTTAGAAATTGGAATCCCTGCGCACGTAAAAGGTTATCATTACGTCCGATCTGCTATTATGCTTGCGATCAAATCGCCGGACGCTATGAACGCTGTAACGAAAATTATTTATCCTACCATTGCAAAAATGTATCAAACTTCTGCGTCTCGCGTTGAACGCGCCATCCGTCACGCCATTGAAGTGGCCTGGGACAGAGGCAACATTGACACATTAAACGCGATTTTTGGCTATTCGATCAGCAGTAACCGCGGCAAGCCGACAAATTCAGAATTTATTGCCATGTTGGCAGACCGTATTCGTCTAAAAAATAAAAAGACTTCTTCTGCAGAAGAAATGATGGAAATTCCTCATTTGTTATAATGCCTTACCAATATTTGTCTTTCCGATAAAAATAATTGACAGACGCGCTTTTTTATGATATGATAACATGATGTTATTATATTGTAAGGAGGCGCGTTTTATGTCGCAGACATCTGGGAATCTGCCGGAGCTGATTGGGACGACAGTTTTGGACACCATCGGACTGGTTATTGCAGCACCGGATGAACAGTTGCGAAATCAAATGCACTTATCTGACGATATTCGCGCACTCGGAATGATTAGTTCCCGGACGGGCGCTGCGGGCCAACTGGTTGCATGCGATGAAGCGGTAAAATCAACAAACACAGTACTTGTCAGTGCAGAATTACCGCGCGACACCAAAGGTTGGGGCGGACATGGATGTTATATTATATTAGGCGCTCACAGTGTTGACGATGCGGCTCGTGCAGTTCGTATTGCACTGGATGAGATTCAAATCAATGCTGGAGAGGTCCATATAAGCCAAGCAGGGCACTTAGAATTTGCCTATTCTGCAAGATCCGGACAAGTTTTACAGAAAGTCTTTCAAGTCCCGTCTTCACAAGCCTTTGGCTTTGCTGCGGGATCTCCCGCTGCTATTGGACAGGTAATGGCAGATCGAGCGCTGAAGGCTGCCAATATTCAAATTTGTAAATATATGACACCTGATTCAGGCACCAGCCATTCCAATGAAGTGATTGTTGCTTTTTCCGGATCGACAGATGCCGTCAAAGAAGCGGTTTTAACAGCAAAACGAATCGGGATGGAACTTTTATCCAACATGGGCAGTGCACCGCAATCGCCCTCTGAACCCTTTTTATTTTAAAAGAAACTATTAAAAATTATTAACTATTACAAAAACAAAAAAATATTTTAATCGTAAAAGGACTTTTTAATAAAGTGTGCTTTATAGACATCAGTATTTAAGGAGACATTTTTATGAAAAAGACAATTGCTGTTATCTTAGCCGCTATTATGATGATTTCCCTTTCATCATGTGCGGTAATTCGTGTTATTCCTCGAGATTTAAGAGTATACGAAAAGGCTGAACAAATGGAAACAAATCCGTATTATCACGTGTGGGTTCGCCCTCAAGGGCATGTAGAGTATACCGAACTTCCCTGCTATGAAAGCGCAACACCATTTGTTACCTTTGACTATGATTTCGAAGTTCCGATTGAGGTCAAAATCGAATACGGCGCTTCTTCTTTTATGGAGCGAGCCTACATTTTACCGACATCAGCCGGAATTGAAACGCAGGTTGATAACAAAACCGTTACCTTTTGGATGGATAAACCCGAAAAGATCTCAGTAGAATTTTCGTTACGCAGATCTATCAATTTGTTTGTGTTTGCCAATGCTATTGAAGATGAAGCGCAAGTACCAGATCCAGACACACAAGACCCGAATATTTTATACTATGGCCCCGGATATCATGAAGTGGGGCACCTGGAACTGAAATCGAATCAAACTCTATACCTTGCCGGTGGGGCTGTATTAGATGCCTACATTACGGCAACGGATGCTGAAAATGTTAAAATTTTGGGCAGAGGGATTATTACAGGAAAAAATTATACAGCAGAAAGGCACCGAATTATCAACTTTATTCGCTGCAACAATGTATATGTAGAAGGGATTACGTTGTTAGATTCCAATGCATGGACTTTTGTAACCGAATATTGTAAAGATGTGACAATCACAGATATCAAAGAAGTTTGCGACGGACTGAACAGCGACGGATTTGATATTTGTTCCAGCGAAAATGTGCTGATTGACAATGTATTTGTTCGCAATCATGACGACAATATTTCTATTAAAGCTTTTAACGGAATTCCAAGCAAAAATATTACCATGCAAAATTCTGTTCTGTTTACAACCGCAGCTCACAATATGCTGGTGGGTCCAGAAGCAAAGCCGGGCGCTGATGGAGAAAGCATTGTATTTGACCAAATTACATTTAAAAATATTGATGTGATTCGAAATGAAACACAAAGCGGTACTTTCTGCGGCGTTATGGCTATTATGGCTTGTGATAACTCCATTACCCAAAATGTTACATGGGAAAATATTCGCATTGACCGTTCTATCGCACCGATGATTCACTTTTCTTATACAAATGCATACAGCAATATCGGCATCGGGAAAAAGGTACAGAACATCACGGTAAAAAATGTACAAACCTGTGCTGAAAGCAGAACAGCATGGATTTTTGGAGAAGATGAAGAGCACACGATCGACAATGTAAAACTTTACGACCTTTACAACGGCGATCAAAAATTAACGATTGAAAGTGGATTTATACAAACAGAATTTGCTGATGTAGAAGAATTCTTTACAGATTCACAGTCATAAAACCAGATAGGATAAGATTTCATATCGATATTTAAATGATTAAATAAAGTTTTTATTTAATTATAAAAAAGGAAGGGATATCTGTTTAATCAAACAGATATCCCTTTTTTTATCATGAAGGCCCAAAATCCGAAAGGCCGCAGCCAAACCGGCTGCAGCCCTTGGGTAGGAAATCTGGTCGGTATGGTGACCCCGACCACCTTTATTATACATCTATAGTATTCTTTTGTCAACTATGATTTAAATATTTTGTTAATCCTTTTTTAAAAAGATACCTTATCATTAATAAAAAAGATTCCGA
>WHHJ01000063.1 GCA_014872655.1 Clostridia bacterium | reverse complement strand
GGAATTGTCGGATTACCAAACGTGGGGAAAAGTACACTTTTCAACGCGATTACCAATACAAAAGCCGCCCAGGCTGCCAACTACGCCTTTTGTACAATAGAACCCAATATCGGCGTTGTCAGCGTACCGGACGAACGCTTGGATGTGCTGGCCGAAATGTACCATCCGGAAAAATATACCCCGGCAACGATTGAATTTGTAGATATTGCAGGTCTTGTTCGCGGGGCGTCAAAAGGAGAGGGTTTGGGTAATAAATTTTTATCCCACATCCGTGAAGTAGATGCAATCGTCCACGTTGTGCGCTGTTTTGACGACGAAAATATTATTCACGTGGAAAACTCGGTTGACCCGATTCGAGATATTGAGACGATCAATCTGGAATTGATTTTTGCCGATATGGAAACGGCGGACAAGCGCTTGGATAAAGCAAAAAAAGACGCGAAAGGAAATAAAAACGCGACCGCTGAAGTGGAATTGTTTGAACGAGTAAAACAAACGTTAGAACAAGAAAAACCAATTCGAAGCATGCAGACCAATGAGGAAGAGGACAAAATACTGTCGGCTGCAAACTTTTTAACGATCAAACCGGTGATCTACGCGGCAAATATGAACGAGCAGGAATTTGTTAACACGGCAGAAAACAGTTATCTGCACCGCGTACAGGAGTATGCTCAAAAGGAAGGCGCACAAGTTCTTCCGATCTGCGCAAAAACTGAAGAAGATATTTCGGAAATGAATGACGAAGAAAAACTGATGTTCTTAGAAGATTTGGGATTAAAAGAAAGCGGGCTTTCGCGTTTAATCAAGGCTTCTTATCAACTGCTTGGCCTGATTAGTTATCTGACTGCCGGACCACAGGAAGTTCGTGCTTGGACCATCCGTAAGGGTACGAAAGCGCCGGCAGCGGCCGGAAAAATCCATTCGGACTTTGAACGTGGATTTATTCGTGCAGAAGTGGTATCTTTTAACGACTTAGTCGAAAGCGGAACGTACACGGCTGCTAAAGAAAAAGGATTGGTTCGATCAGAAGGAAAAGACTACGTCGTACAAGACGGTGACGTGGTACTCTTCCGATTCAACGTATAATTTCTACGGGAGGATTGTTATGATAAAAATCGGCATTATCGGCGCTTACAGAGGCAGTGATTTTGCAAAGGCGGCAAAAGACTTTACCGACGCAAAAGTAACGGCGATCTGTGAACGGGACGAAAAAAGAATCGAGTGGCTCAAGCAGCGCGATCCCGAAAACTATACCTATTTTTCGGATTTTGACGAGATGCTGAACAGCGATATCGATGCGGTGATTTTGTGCAATTATTTTTGTGAACATGCACCGTTTGCCATTAAGGCATTGAAAGCAGGAAAACATGTATTAAGTGAAACGCTGTCTAATATTACCATGGCAGAAGGCGTGGCACTAAAAAGAGCCGCTGACCAAAGCGGAAAAATTTACATGATCGGCGAAAATTACCCTTACATGTGCGCACTGATGGAAATGAAAAAAGAATATGAAAAAGGCTATTACGGAAAAGTTTTATATGCCGACGGAGAATACAATCACCCCATGTGCGGAGAAGAATTTAATGAACTGTCGCCGGGCATTTATCATTGGCGTTCCTGGCTGCCTTCGACCTATTACGTAACCCACTCTATCGGACCGTTGATGTACGTCACTCAAACCATGCCGAAAACAGTCAACGCACTATCTGTTTTTGCTCCGGAACAAAATAAAGATAAAATGCGGTATGCGGCGGACGCGACGGCGGCAATTCTTTGCCAAATGGACAACGGAGCCCTGTTCCGCGTTACCGGGTGGTCTACTTTTTACGAACATAATATCTGGTACCGATTGGGCTGTGAAAAAGGCGGAATGGAAACGGTACGCGGAGATAAAGAATCTTTACATATTTCCTCGGCAGAAGGCGTAAAGACCTACAAACCAACTTGGGACGCATTTGGAGACTTTGCTACAAAAGCCGCTCACGGAGGCGGAGACTTCTGGTCGCTGTATTATTTTGTGCAAAGCATTTTGACCAATACACAGCCGTTCTTTAATGTTGACCGTGCGGTTACGATGTCCAGCGTGGCTATTCTGGGATGGAGAAGCGCATTGGAAAAAGGAAAACAATATGATATTCCCGATTTCAACAACCCGGAGGATTGTAAAAAATACGAAAACGACACCCTCAATCCCTTCCCGGACAAAAACGGTCATGTTTCTTATCCGTGCTGCAGCAAAACCGACTATGTTCCACCGGAAGAGGCACGCATTGCAGCAGAAAAAATTTGGAAAGAAAAAGGATTCCAGCTTTAAAAAAATATCATACAAAAAAAACAGGTGCTGTATGCACCTGTTTTTTTACTGAAAAGAATTTGATTTAAAAGATTTCTTCGCCGTATTTCTTTGCCGTCAATTCCGCCGCCTTATAAATATCGCCGCAGCCTAACGTGATAAACAAATCTCCGGGCTGAGCCATTTGTTTGATTCGATCCGCGATATGCTCAAAATCCGGAACAAATTCGGCATTCGGCAACCGATCCACTAAATCCTGCGAGCAGACATGATATAAATCATTGGTTTCGCGCGCTGCATAAATGGGAGGAATCAACACATGATCCACCGTCTTTAAAACAGCAACAAATTCATCCATCATCATCTTGGTTCGAGAATACGTATGCGGCTGATGGATGGCAATGATCCGCTTAAACCCCATATCCCGAGCAGTTTGGAACGTTACGCGATACGCATCGGGATGATGTCCGTAATCATCGGCGACGATCGCGCCGTTGATTTTACAATGATATTCGAACCGACGCTGGGCTCCGGTATACGCATGCAGCCCCTGCCCGATTTCTGAAGCGCTCAACCCTGCCGTATACGCGGCTGCCGCTGCAGCCAAAGCATTTTTTATGTTATGTCTGCCGGGAACGGATAAACCGACCGAACAGAAAAACTGATTCTGATATAGAATATCGAAAGAAGTCAACCCGTGAGAAATTTGGATATTTGCCGCCGTAAAATCCCCCTTTTCCAAACCAAAAGTGACTACCTTCCCGGAATATCCGGAAAGCATTTGAAGACTATTTTCATCTTCTGCATTGGCTATCACCGCGCCACCGGGACGCGTATTTTTCAGATAGGTTTGGAAAGAATGTATCAAATTTTCTACCGTTTTAAAATATTCCATATGATCTTGAGCAATATTTAAGATAACTGAAATATTCGGATGAAAATGCAGAAAAGATTCTTTAAACTCACAGCTTTCAAAAATACATAAATCACTTTTTCCGATCCGATAAGAACTGTCTATCTGCTTCATATGTCCGCCGATAATCGCAGAAGGATCCTTGCCTGCCGTTAAAAAGATCGACGTGATCATGGAAGTCGTCGTTGTTTTTCCGTGTGTTCCCGCAACGCCGACCGTCATGGGATACTCATCTAAAAGAACCCCTAACAACAAGGCCCGGCGATAGACAGGAATATGATGCTGTTCGGCATAAATCAATTCCGGATTGTTTGACATGATCGCGTCCGTTTTGATCACAACCTCCGGTTGGAAGTTTGCGATATTCTCTGCCTTTTGTCCGACCGTTACGCCAATACCCATCTTCTCCAGATGTTCCACCGTATGGCTTTGCTGCATATCGGATCCGCAAACTTCATATTCGCGGAGTTTTAAAATCTCCGCAAGGCTCGACATAGAGGACCCGCCTATTCCGATAAAATATACTTTTTTTACCGAATCCAAATTGAGTTGTCCCATCTGTCCCATCTCCTAAATCATATTAAAATAAATCAGCAAAACAGAAATATCCGCCGGATTTACCCCGGAGATTCGACTGGCTTGGCCGATACTCAAAGGCTTTTGCCGATTCAACTTTTGTGCAGCTTCTTTTCGTAAACCTCGAATCTGCTCGTAATCCACATCCTGCGGCAATTTTTTAGACTCTAATTTTTTAAACTGCTCCGCTTGAACCAGCTGACGCTTGATGTAGCCCTCATACTTAATCGATATTTCGACCTGTTCGCAAACAGAAGGCTCCAACTGCGGGCGATCGCTGTCCACCACTGCCAGATCTGCATAAGTGATTTCCGGCCGGCGCAATAAGTCCGCCAAAGAAACACCTGTAGACGGCGCTGCAAATCCTTTTTTACTAAATAATTGCCGTAACGGCTCATCCGGCGCCAAATATGTTTTTTCGCAACGCTGGATCTCTGTTTTTATTTTTGCCCATTTTTGCGTAAATTTTTCATATCTGTCTTGGCTGATCAATCCAATCTCATATCCCAGCGGCGTTAACCGTTGATCGGCGTTGTCCTGCCGCAACAGCAAGCGGTATTCCGACCGAGACGTCATCATTCGATAGGGCTCGTTGGTCCCTTTGGTTACCAAATCGTCAATCAAGGTTCCGATATAAGAATTGGTACGCTCCAATACAATGGCCTCAAGCCCTTGAATTTGCCTTGCCGCATTGATTCCGGCAACCAAGCCCTGGGCCGCCGCTTCTTCATATCCCGAAGTGCCGTTAAACTGTCCGGCACCGTATAGTCCATGAATGTTCTTAAACTCTAACGTTGCATAAAGTTCTGTCGGATCGACACAATCGTACTCTATAGCATATGCGGTTCTCATGATTTTTGCGTTTGAAAAGCCGGGCAAAGACCGAATCATCTGTAACTGAACATCTTCCGGCAAAGAAGAAGACATGCCCCCCAGATACATCTCTTCCGTATGCGCACCCATCGGTTCTAAAAACAACTGATGCCGCGGCTTATCCGCAAACCGCACAACCTTATCTTCAATACTGGGACAATATCGTGGGCCAATGCCGTGGATATTGCCGGAATACAACGGAGAACGATGTAAATTGTCGCGAATAATTTGATGCGTTTGCTCATTGGTATAAACAATATAACAATCCTGCGTATTTTTCCCGATATCCCGATCCTCATTTTCAAAACTCATCGGAATAACCGGATCATCACCCGGCTGAACTTCCAACTGAGACAAGTCGACAGACCGCCGATGAATCCGCGCCGGGGTTCCGGTTTTAAACCGCATCAGCGTCACACCGAGCTGACGAAGATTGTCTGACAGTCCTTTCGCGGCAAACATCCCGTCCGGACCGCCCTCATAAGACGTATCTCCGACAAAAATGCGGCCGTCCAGATACGTGCCGCTGGCAATAATAACGGCCTTTACTTTATATACGGCACCTAAACGGGTGACCACGCCGCAAACCTTATTTTCTTCGGTTTCTATCTCAATAATTTCCGCCTGTTTGATATCTAATCCGGGCTGATGTTCCAAAATTTCCTTCATCCGCGTCTGATACTCGCGCCGGTCCGCTTGAATTCGTAAAGAATGTACGGCAGGCCCTTTTCCCCGGTTCAACATCCGACTTTGTAAAAAGACCTGATCCGCCGTTTTACCCATTTGACCGCCCAGCGCGTCAATTTCTCGAACAAGATGTCCTTTCGCACTGCCGCCGATGGACGGATTACACGGCATGTTGCCGATCGCATCCAAATTAATGGTAAATAAAAGGGTTTTTACGCCTAAGCGTGCACCGGCCAACGCCGCTTCAATTCCGGCATGCCCACCGCCGATAACAGCAAGGTCATAATCGCCCGCATGATATTTTTCCACGTTTGTTCACCTAAATTCTTTTTCCATTATTTCCCTACACAAAAACGGGAAAAAATATGCTCTACAATTTCGGCGCTGACCGTTTTTCCGGTGGTCTCTCCCAGCGCCTGTACCGCTGTTTCCAAATCCTCCAACAAGATATCTGGAGAAAACGCTCGGTTTTTTAACGCCTGCTGCAAGGCTTCCCGAGCACGTAATAAACATTGATATTGGCGTGTGTTGACGGCAATATCGTCCGTTTGCTGCGTCGTTTCGGAAATCTTGCCCAACCAGGTGCGGACCTCTTCCACGCCCGTTCCGTCCTTGGCACTAATCCGAAAAGTATCCTCAAAGATTTTCGACAAGTCCTCAGGCAAAGAAGTTTGAGACAAATCACTTTTATTCCAAATCAACGCCTTTTTGGCCTCAGTTTGAGACAATTGCTGTAAAATAGCATGGTCTTCTTCATCAAACGGCCGGGATAAATCTGCGACAAAAAGAACGATTTGCGCTTTTTTTAATAGTGAAAGCGCGCGTTCCACGCCGATGCGCTCGACCTCATCCGTTGCCGTATGTACGCCGGCGGTGTCTGACAAAATGAATTTTTGACCGTGGATCGAAATCGTTTCACTGACAATATCCCGCGTTGTTCCCGAAACCGAAGTGACGATGCTGCGATCATATCCGGTTAGCTGATTCATTAAAGAGGATTTTCCGACATTGGGCTTTCCGCAAATCACCGTTTGGATTCCGTTTTTTATCAATTGTCCGGTTTGATAAGTTCCGATCAATTTTTCAATTCGTCCCAGTTGTTCTTCCATGACCTGAGCCATTTGTTCGGGCGGAACATCCTCCATTCCGTCATCCGGAAAATCCACATACGCAAAAATACGCGAGCATAAATCCAATAAAACCGCTCGAATTTCATGGATTTTATCCGATAAATGCCCTTCCATGGCATGCACCGAAAGATGGACTTCTTTTTGTGACTGGGCTTCGATCAAATCGATCACTGCTTCTGCCTGTGAAAGATCCATTTTTCCGTTGACAAACGCCCTTTTGGTAAATTCTCCGCGCTCGGCCTGGCGCACGCCGTTTTCAATCAATAATTCCAATACGCTTTTTAAAACAAAAACGCTCCCATGACAGGAAATTTCAACAACATCTTCGCCGGTATAACTATGCGGCGCGCGGAAAACGGTTACCAAAACTTGATCCAAAACTTGTCCGTTTTTTTGAATAGAACCGTAAACAACGCTTCTATTGGGGGTATTTTGAAGCGGCTTTGTAAAAATTTGTTGCGTTACCCCAATGGCACGAGGTCCGCTAACTCGGATCATTCCCACCGCGGCCATCACCGGAGCGGTTGAAATTGCGGCGATCGTATCTTGAGAAAAAGAATCCATTTTTACTCCTTATAAAAACGGATAATGAATAATCTTTCCACTATTCATTATCCGCTTTGATTGATTATTCCTAAGTCTTTTACGCTTTTTTTTCTCCGTTTTGATAAGCAATGACAACCCGGCGATTGGGTTCTTCTCCGATCGAATACGTTGTAATATTCTGAAAATCCTGTAATCTCGAATGAATCACACGCCGCTGATAAGCGCTCATTGCTCGCAAAGTAACTTTACGATGAGATTTTAAAACTTGTTTTGCCGTCTTTACAGCCAAGCTTTCCAAACGGGAAACCGATCTTTTCTTATAATCGTTTACATCTAAATTCAATTTATAGTATTTATCCGTCTTTTTGTTTAACATCAAGGCAATCATTAACTGCATCGAATCAATAATTTCGCCTTGCTTTTTCGTCAAATCGGCAACGTTTTCTCCGCCCAGCCGGATCTGAATCACTTTTTCATCGACTTGTTCTACTTTTAAGTCATACTCGTCAAAGGCCATTTTTTCCATAAGCCCACGAACATAATTTTCAATAACCAAAAGAATTTCCCGATCCGGTTCAAACGTTTTTACCGGTGTTTCCTCCGGTTTTTTTTCTTCTTGAACTTTAGGCTGCTTGGCCGGTTTTGTTTTTGGGGCTGCTTCTTTTTTAGCAGGAACTTCTTCCTCTTCTTCCCCGATGTTGACACGAATAACAGCCGGTTTTGCGCCAATTCCCAAAAAGCCTTTATTCGGATACTCTACAATTTCATAAGTAAAATCATCTTTGTCCGCCTGTAATTCCAAACTTGCTTTTTCAATGGCTTCTTCTAATGTCTTTCCAGAAAAATTCTTTTCCATTTTCTTACATTCCTCTCAACACAACAAACCTATTTCTTTTTCTTTTTATTCTTTTTTCTTTCCGGATATTGAACGGCATTTTTTTCACGTTCCATTTTTTCAATCTGATTATAATTTAACTTTTTCTCTTTGATTTCAGGTTCCGGTTCTTTCTTCATTCTATTCATGATTTTAGGCAACAAAATCGCCTGAACGAGAGCAAATACATTTGAAATAATCCAGTATAAACTAATCGCAAGAGGAAAGCCAAAACTGATTACAACAGAAAAAATCGGCATGAAAATCAGCAACATCCGCGTGCTGTTTTTCATCATCTGGTCTCCCTCTACCGGTTGTGTTGCCCCATTCATTTTTTGTGTCACAAAACCAACTAAAAATGAAGTTAATCCAGAAATAATCGGGAATAACCACAGCCAGGACAATTGTCCGAAATCCGGTTTATCTCCCAAATTAAAAAACAAAAAATGAAAATCCAAATCTAATTGGAAAAAGTTAGAATCAGCCGGAATTAAACTGCGAATGGCCTCTAATCCCGCCGGATCTTTTGCGTATCCGTATAACGGAATCTGATTTGTGGCTACCCAAGATGCAAGTTTGGACTGATCGCCGATCACGGAAGCAAAACCGTTGATATTGGCATTATACAAAGTTTCTGCTATTTTATTAATCAGTTCATTAGAAAAGTTAAAAATATAACTGAACGGATTACGAATGGCCGTCCAAATTGCCCAGATAATCGGAAGCTGCAGCAAAGACGGCAAACAACCTTTCATGGGGCTGTATCCTTCATTCTGATACAAATTCTGCATTTCTTCCGCATATTTCGGATCTCTTGTATTGCCTTTATATTTTGCCTGAAGCTGCTGCATTTTTGGCTGAACACTCAACATCAACAGCCGGTTTTTTTCTTGTTTTACCGCAAACGGAATCATCGCCAATTTTGCAATTAATGCAAAAACAATAATAGCAACTCCGTAATTGCCGATTAAATAATACAAACCCTTAAATAACAAACCAAACGGGATATAAATAAACGAAAAGATCGTATCAAAGATACCCATTATCTTAACTCCTTTTTGTTTTATTCCTCTTCTCGGGAACAGGATCATATCCGCCTTTACAAAACGGATTACAGCGTAAAATACGCCAAAGGGAAATCAAACTCCCCTTCAAAAAACCGAACCGCTCAATTGCCTGTATCGCATAATCCGAGCAAGTAGGAACAAAACGGCATGTCGCAGGAAGTCCGGGTGAAATATGTTTCTGATAAAATCGAATCAAAAATAAAGAAATTTTTTTCATGTTCAATCAGATTCCTGTAAATACAGGTTGTTTTTTTTCATCGCTGACGAAAGTTGTTTTTTTACTTCTAACATCGAAACTTGCGTTGTCTTTGTCCGAGCGACAAAAATAAAATCATACCCCTCTCGAAGATCGGGTTCTAACAGTCTGTATGCTTCTCTTAAGACGCGCTTTGCCCGATTCCGTGCAACAGCTCCGCCTATTTTTTTGCTGACAGTAATTCCCATCCTATTGTAGTTTACCCTATTTTTTTTATAATACATAATAAAAAGAGGAAAAGCTACACATTTTCCTTTTGCATACAAATACCGAAATAATTTATTCTCTTTGATTTTTTCTGTTTTTTTCATACGCTTTCTTTCCAAAAAGAGCCTAAAAACACATGAACTGATGGATAGTCTTCGCCCTTATGCCGTAAGCTTCCCATCAGTTCCTATATTTTCAATTACAGAGAAAGCTGTTTTCTTCCTTTTGCGCGTCTTCTCGCTAAAACTTTTCTTCCGCTGGCTGTTCTCATTCTTTTCCGAAAACCGTGCTCTTTGCTGCGCTGTCTCTTTTTCGGCTGGTAAGTTCTTACCATTGGGATACCCTCCTCGCTGTTTCATAATTTGCATATACCATTATATAACACAAAAAAAGGCTTGTCAAGCCCCTTTTTTTTATTTTTGTTAATCCTTTTTTAAAAAGATACCTTATCATTAATAAAAAAGATTCCGAT
>WHHJ01000062.1 GCA_014872655.1 Clostridia bacterium | reverse complement strand
AAAACCTTCAATCGTTACAAAAATTATAACACAATATAAAAAATTTTTCCATGAGTTCAAAGATGTTTTTCATGAAATATATCTTCCATAATCTTTTCAAGTCATGATTGTTTAAAATTTTAAATAAAAAATACGACCTGCATCTTTGCAGGCCGTATCTATTCTGAATCCTATTTACTGTTTTCTATAGCCACATTTCGGACAAATACCGTTCTCGTTCAATGCAATTCCGCACAACGGGCACCGATCAATCTGATTGTTTGTTGTAAACTCCGCAGAGGCAGCGTTCACGCCACTGGTAAAGGTAATTTTGGCAATATTTAATTTGTCTTTGAGCAAATCATAAACAATTTTAATCATGCCCTCTACTGTCAGCGTTTCTTTCGTTACCACCAGGCGACATTCCGGATAAGCAGTTGCTAATTCCGTCTGAAAAGCAGGCCCCTTCATCTGGTTTTGCGGAGCGCCGTCGCGAATTCCCTGCTCTTCATATACCTTCAATACGGCAGGCAGCAAAGGATCGTCTTCTCTTAAAATTAGTGCATGATCAAAATTCTTTAAGACAGACCATGCAGTCTTTTGAATCTCATTACAAGGAAACACCATATTGACGCCCGGCTCAATCGTGTCCTCTACCTCAATGGTTAAAACACCTGTGTGCCCGTGCAGATACTGTGCTTCACCTTTAAATCCATAAAATCTGTGTGCATACTGTAAATCCAATGTTGTAATACTTCTCATGACATACCCTCCTTATTTTTCTATATTAACTATTTATATTGACGAGCACACGGCTCGAACAATCTTGAAAATCGTTTATTTCTCACGGCATTGCGGACATATATATTGCACTTTTAAATCATATCCGCTGATTGAAAAACCAACTTGATGCTCTAATTGAGCTGTAATATCCGACAAATAGATGTCTGTTAATTTTCCGCAACAGGAACAAACTAAATGATCATGCCTCGTGTTTTTATCATACCGATCAGGCTGTCCTTCTATACTAATTTTACGAACCTTACCCTGTTGATAAAGATGATTCACGTTATTATAAACGGTTGCCAACACCACTGCAGGATACTGCTGTTTCAACCGTAAAAAGATTTGCTCCGCTGTCATATGCTCATTAGAATTTTGAATCATTTCCAAAATACAGGTTTCATATCTCACGTTTATCACTCTTTTAGAATTATTCTAATTCTATTATAATGGATCCTGAGAGATTTGTCAAGAGGTTCAAGAAAATTTTATCATAAAATTTTTTATATATCGATTCATATCTGCTGTTGCAAAAAATGATCTTATTTTATCCCTAATTTACAACGATATCTTTTCACATAAAATCAAGTATTGATTTTCCAGGCGATCATTCAATGGCTCATTATTAAAATTTTTATAAAAAAACAAGGTTTGAGGCATTTTACACTCAAACCTTGTTTTTAAATCAATAAAAGGTGTTGTTATATGAGAATATACAACTTATTTGCTTGCTTCTTCAACAGCAACCGCAACGGCAACCGTAGCACCAACCATCGGGTTGTTACCCATGCCGATCAAGCCCATCATTTCAACGTGAGCCGGAACAGAGGAAGAACCTGCAAACTGTGCGTCTCCATGCATTCTGCCCATGGAGTCTGTCAAACCGTAAGAAGCCGGTCCTGCAGCCATGTTATCCGGATGCAAAGTTCTACCGGTTCCACCGCCGGATGCAACAGAGAAATACTTCACGCCGTTTTCATAAGACCATTTCTTATATGTGCCTGCAACCAGGTGCTGGAATCTTGTCGGATTGGTAGAGTTTCCTGTAATAGAAACGTCGACCTGTTCCTTAATCATGATCGCAACGCCTTCCTGAACGTCATTTGCGCCATAAACTTTAACACTAGCGCGCTCGCCGTCAGAAAACGCAACTTCACGAACGACTTTTAATTCTGACGTTGCAAAATCGTAATCCGTCTCTACATAGGTAAACCCATTGATTCTAGAAATAATATAAGCGGCATCTTTACCTAAACCGTTCAAAATAACACGCAGCGGCTCTTTACGAACCTTATTGGCAGTTCTTGCAATACCGATCGCACCTTCTGCGGCGGCAAAGCTTTCGTGTCCTGCCAAAAAGCAGAAACACTTCGTCTGCTCACGAAGTAACATAGCAGCCAGATTTCCATGGCCTAACCCGACCTTCCGGTTTTCAGCAACAGATCCCGGAATACAAAACGCCTGCAAACCAATACCGATTGCCTCTGCCGCACTTGCAGCATCTTTGCAACCCTTCTTAATTGCAACAGCAGCGCCCAGCGTATAAGCCCAAACCGCATTATCAAATGCAATCGGCTGTACGCCCTTTACTATAGACTCAACATCGATCCCTTTTTCAGAACAAAAATCACGAGTTTGCTCGATATTGTCAAAACCGTACTCTTTCAGGGTCATGTTGATTTTATCAATTCTTCTTTCGTAACCTTCAAACAATGACATCACACGTTCCCCCTTTACTCGTCTCTCGGATCGATATACTTCACGGCTTCATCATACCGGCCGTATGTTTTGATATTGCTCTCATAAGCTTCTGCCGGAGCCACGCCTTTGCGGATCTGCTCCATCATTTTGCCCAGATGAACAAACTTATAGCCAATAACTTCACCGTTCTTATCCAAACCAATATTCAGAACATAGCCTTCTGCCATTTCCAAATACCGAACGCCCTTCTTTTTGGTGGCGAACATCGTTCCAACCTGAGAACGAAGTCCCTTACCAAGATCTTCCAAAGACGCGCCAATCGGAAGCCCGTTCTCAGAAAAGGCTGTCTGTGTGCGGCCATAAACCAACTGTTTAAAGATTTCACGCATGGCAACGTTGATAGCGTCACAGACCAAGTCTGTATTCAGTGCCTCCAAAATGGTTTTCCCCTGAAGAATTTCTGCAGCCATTGCAGCAGAGTGCGTCATACCGGAACAACCGATGGTCTCAACCAATGCCTCTTCAATAACGCCTTCTTTTACATTCAGCGTCAACTTACAGGTTCCCTGTTGAGGTGCGCACCAGCCAATTCCGTGCGACAAACCGGAAATATCTTTAATTTCGTAAGCTTTGACCCATCTTCCTTCTTCAGGAATCGGAGCCGGACCATGATGAGGGCCCTTTGTAACAACACACATTCTTTCCACTTCATGTGAGCAAGCGTGTTCCATGCTTTCAAACTTCCTTTCATCTTGTTATTAAATTCCGTACTAAATATTATTATACACGATTTTTGAATATTTTTCAAGAGCAATATTGTTACATTTTATATATTGGCTGTTTATACCATAATATATCCGCGTCCAACATTCTATTTTCTACAAAATATCATATCCATACGCCGTATATACATCTGAAAAATGCTATTTTAGGTCTTTTATTGTTTTTCTAATCTTTTGAAAAATACAAAAACAGACTGCAAAATCTTCACAGTCTGTTTCCTTTTCTATTTCAAATATCGCCGTTTTGCCGTAGACGGAGCTTTTTTATCAATCAATTCCTTCAATTGTACATAATTGCCCTTTTCAATGGCATCCTTAGGAATGATATCCATGCTGGAAGAACTTAAAATAAACAACCGATCGGCGGTTTCAATAATAGACCGAAGCGTATTGTATTGAATGGTTCGATCATCATTTTCGCCTGTACAATGATAATAATTTTCAAAAAACATCAAGTCTTTTACTCCGAGCGAACGCTTTAATGTCGTCATAAAACTTTTTTTCATCGAACGCTCAAAGGTAATCATTTTGTATAAAGAAAACCCCAACACAAAAGCGGACAATATGGTCGACAACCCCGCTGAACTTATATAACTGCTCAAATTCTCCGCGTTGATTGCGGACAGAATATTCAATCCGACAAAAACGAGCGCTATCAAAAATAAAACTAAAAAGAATATTCGCATTCCCAAAAACAATCCGCTTCGGAATAATCTGGCAGCCTCCCAAAAAGAGTCTTTTGTATATTCCGCCTTCACCTTAAAAAGCTCTTCTGTTTCAGTTTGCTGCAATTCCTTTTCATTTGGTTCCATACATAATTCCCGCCTTATTTTTCTACTATTTAACAACAGTCACTTTTCCGGATGTCAACTCATTTAAAACGCCCGAATCAATGCTGCAACCCTCGGCGCGCAGCAAAGTCAGATTAGAACAATTCAGCAAAGAAGAAAATCCGCTTGCAGAAGAGTTATTGCTGACATTGATCGTTGTAAGTTTACTTAAATTTCCTAACGGAGAAATATCTTTAATATTATTTCCGGACAAATCCACAACCTCTAAACTTCTCCAACCTGATAAGGTGCTAATATCTGATAGTCCCGATTTCGTATCCGTCAAGTTTTTAATGGCCAAATTCTTCAACGGAGAAAAATCTGTAATAACCGTATCACTGATATCCAAAGAAGACAATGCATTGATTCCAGCTAAAGAAGTCAAAGAAGTTAAAGATGTACCATCCGCAGAAATATTTGTCAGATTGATACAAGAAGACAATGCAGATAAATCGGTTACCGGATTATTCGAAATTTTCAGCGTAGTCAATGAAGAAATGCCTGCAAGACCATCTACCGAAGACAAACTTGCATTATTCGACAAATCCACATCCACTAAGGAAGATAATGCCGAAAGAATAGATACACTGGTAATTTTGTTGCCCGACAAATTTAACGACTGCAATTTGCTTAATGAAGCAATCGGAGTAATATTTTCAATTTGATTATCCGACAAATTGAGAACCGTTAAATTGGTCATTGACGTAATTTGAGACAAATCCGTAATACCGCTGTTGGTTACGGTCAAAGACTGCAAATTGCTTAAACTAAAGATTTTATTTAAGAAATCACCTTTAACGGAACAGTTTACCAACGTAAGGCTCGTTAATTTTGACAAGTTAGAAATACTTGAAAAATCTTCAATTTCCTTTTCGCCACTTAAATAGACCGAAGTTAAGTTAGACAACGCTTCCAAGTCAGCCAGCGATTTAATATCTTTGGAAGAATCCGCTCCACTTACCCGGCTGTCAATAGAGGTGATCTTACTGAGTTCACGATAATAAACTTCTCCCGAAGACCGGCCCAAAATCGCGCGAATGATGGATTCCATTTTTTCATCAATAAACTCATACGGTGCATTATCATTATAAATTCGGAACTGTGCGCGATATTCGTCGCTAATCATATTATTATTGTCGATCGCAATCGCACGAACCAAAACCGAACCGTATGGAAGAACGATCTTGGTGTCTTCTCCATATATGCTGCTTTCTTTATTGGGCGTACTGCCATCTATTGTATAATAAATAACAGCGTCATCTTTTAATTTAAAAGCAACCTCAACCTCTCTATCATATACGCCGGCAGTAGGACTGGCAATAATACTAGTAGGCCGATAACTTGCAATGCGGGACTTTACATAAGAATCTGCGCTGTTTAAGACATCAATCGCCTCTTGCAAACGATTCTGCTTTGTGTACAGCTGAATCAGCCGCCGATACAGGGTATCATTTTTTGCATTTTTAGCATTTGCGTTGATGCTATCCTCCAATAACGAAATGGCTTCATCATCACGGCCTTCCCGCTCATACAAATCAATCAAGAGATTGATTGCGTCCGCGTTAGAATTGTCCCGTTCAATACATTGACGCAACTTTTCCTCCGCCTTTGCATAATCCTCCGCTAATATATACTGACGCGCTTCTTCATAATAACGCTGAGAGAAATCAAAAATCCGGCTGTCCTGACTATTTAAAAACAAAACCAAAGCCAATAAACCTAGAATAATAAAAGCAAAGCCAAAAGAATAAAAAAAGGTCTTTATATATTTATTCTTCCGTCTGACGGAAGGAATCTTCTTTTCTGATTTTGCAGAAGTTTTTGTCTTAGAAACATTCGGCATCAAACTGCGCTCCTTTCTCTTTTACGAAGCATAAAAAAGATATCATCACAATACAATATAATAGACTTATTTTCAATATCCAATACCTTTACATTATATCCCAAAACACGGTAATAGTCAATACTTTGTATAAAATTTCAAAGATGGAGGACTAAAATGAAAAAATTCTTTATTTTCTTAGTCTGCTGTTGTTTATGTTTTATGCTCATCCCGTTTGCTTCTTCCGTAGGGATCCAAACGAATACAGTTCAAACACAACAACAGACAGAATAAAAAAGAAGCCGAAAACGGCTTCTTTTTTATTTTAATTTCAGCAAATTTTTATCGGTGACAAAAGTATCTACGCCGTAAACAACTAACATTTTTTGGATATCATACTCTTTCACAAGATCCGAAACGGCCGAAAACCCGTAATACCGCATGTCCACCATAACAATACGGTGATAATGATTACTTAAAAACGGAACAAGCGCATTGGCAAAGGAATCCTTTAAAACTAACAAGGTTCCTGACTCTACCGAATCGTTTTCAACAATAACTTTTCCATGATTCTCATCAAAAAAGACGGAATACTTATCCGAACCATTTAATTGGTCATAAAAATAAAAGTCATCGTATACATTAGCTTGTTCCGAATCATAAATGGAAACTTGAACATGTTGCTGTGGATTTTTCCACAATTCAATAACGTCTCCGCCCATTCCCCATAGGGCCGCTTTTACATATGTTGTTCCAAAAAATCCCGGATATTCCTCAATTTCAAAGGTTGCTGGAGACAAAGGCTTCATTCCTTGTTGTTGAATATATTGTGCATAAGCCAAATAAGCTCCGTAGGTTGTCCAATGGTGATCGGTTTTATAATAAATTGGCCGTTCAGCCTCCGAAGTGAAAGAAACTGTCAAATCAATAAATTCTCCAATACCTGCATCTTTTACCGCAGCAAAAACATCTTCATCCGGGTACTGCTTATGAGGAAAGAGCAGCTGATCTTCTAAAATATAACCCGTACTGGGAACCAGCATCATATCGGTATCTAATCCATTTTGTTGTGTAAATTCACGGATCTTGGTCAAATTCACCTGCGTATAATCGGTCTTTGTACGGTCTGCCGGCGCCGAGATCAAGTATCCGTCTTTTGCAAGATATACCCCGGACTGACTATGGCGCAGTAGAAGCAAATTAGAATAGGCATTAATCCCAACAAAAGTATCTCTGGCTGGGAAATGGTCACATAGATAAAGGTCTGCAGATTGGCAAAATGTCCCATCTGATAATGTTTGATATGACAGCTGCGGAAAGGTACGCAAACTCCGCTTTTCAAGCTCCGAAAAACTCTTTTTCGGCAACACCAAAAACAGAATGGCCGTCAACAGCATCACCGCGCCAAAAAAGACAGAATAAAAAACAGCATATTTTTTAGACACAGTAATCCCTCCCATCAAAAGGCCGCATATAAAAACGGACTATAGGATCCGCTAACGATCGCAGCTACACATACAACTAAAACAATTACACTGACAATAAAATCAACCCAGGCCGTTCTGCGGGAAGAAAGCACTTTATTATAGAGACGTTTCCCATACGGCAAACATCCGATCACAGCAATACAAATCGTCGGAAGATATGCAAACAGTATGCTCATCGAATCCTGTGATAAAACGACTCCGTTCTGGACCGTAAATAAAGCCTTTATCCAAGCCCCTACAGCCTGCAAATCCGAGCAGCTAAATAAAATCCAACCCATACATACAAAAAATACAACATATATATGGTTCAGACCCCGAATCCGCTCCAATTTACCTCGGAATAGAAACTTCTCAATCACTAACAGGACAAAATAGTAAATGCCCCAAAGTAAAAAATTCCAGGAAGCTCCGTGCCAGAATCCGGTCAAGGACCAAACAATCAATAAATTCAAAACAGTCCGGAGTGTCCCCTTCCGGTTTCCACCGAGCGGAATATATAAATAATCCCGGAACCAGGACCCAAGCGTCATATGCCATCTGCGCCAAAAATCTGAAATCGAACGAGAAGTATACGGATAATTAAAATTCTCCGGCAAAGTAAAACCAAGCATATTTCCGATTCCAAGAGCCATATCCGTATATCCGCTAAAGTCAAAATAAATAAACAGTGAATAGGCAACCAGGCAGAACCATGCCCCGAGCGTTCCACTGTCAGACATATGCTCATACAATTGCTGATACAAGCTAAACAATGAATTGGCAATCAAAACCTTTTTGGCTAATCCGCAAAGAAATCGACGAATCCCGCGGCTGATATCCTCTGCCGAACTTCGAGCCGCATGTACTTGCGGTAAAAATTGATGATATGGCATAATCGGGCCTTGAATCAACTTGGGAAACAAGACCATATAGGTTGTAAAATTCAATACTCCGGGCAATGGCGTGCCACGGTAAACATCCACAGCAAATGAAATGGCATGAAAAGTATAAAAAGAAATGCCTAAAGGAAGCGCCACAGAAAAGGCCGCCCGTATGCCTGTTAAAGAACTGAATGTTGATACAAAGAGCCCGGAATACTTAAAAAAGGCAAGAAAAGCCACATTGATTATAATGGAAAGAGCTAAAAACAATTTTGCTTTTTTCGATTGACCACGATTCTTTGCAATTAAAAATCCTAATATATAATTGACAAAAACAGACCCCAACAGCACGATTGCATGCAGGGGGCCTGAAACCGCACAAAAGAAGAAACTAACCAAAATCAGAAATGGATATCTTCCTTTTGCCGGGATGCATTGATATAAAATAACCGTGATCGGCAAAAATAAAAATAAAAATGCCAAACTTGAAAAATTCACCGTCGTCCTCCGAATCTTTTATCCGTTAAAGCAAGACTCTATCACCTGTTTTGCATTTTCAGCATCGGACGTAATACAGCAGACAACATAATCTCCGGATTCATAAATTACCGCTTGATCCAATTTTGGAACTTCTTCGGCTTTATAATCTAAATAACTGTCTTTTTGTTCCGCAATACGTGCCCGAATTTTATCAGTAACCGCCTGCCGATTGGAACTCTTCCAAACAGAAACTTCATCCACATACGCACCGCTGGTCATATAAACACGGAACTCTTCAACATCATTCTGATCTATATTATACAATGCCAGAGCAACGGATTCGTCAGCCAACTGAGGCTCTTCATCAAACTTCACCTTTGATAAAATCTCGGTACAAACGTCTTCTACTTGAATTTCTTTTGTTGTATCCGTATTGGTACAAGCGCAGAGCATGCCTGCCATAAAAGTCAAAATCATCCCAATCGTTAACAATCTCTTCATTGTTGTTCAACCCCTTTCAAACACTTGCGAATATAATATGCCCATCTTCTGGAATATTCAATTTCCGGATGAATTCCATCTACAGACGCTTCCGGTGCAAGACTCCCTGTTTGTGTACAAAAAACAGGATCTGCATTTAAATACTGCACTCCATTTTCTTGAGCCATTTGCATCAGCGCCGCATTGCACGCTTGAACACGCTCGTTTGTAATCCCATATTCTGCTTTTGCACTCACTTCATCCGAAACAGGAGTTACAGAATGCACATAAATTGTAGCTTCAGGCTGGTATTGTTTTACCTGCGCTATAACCTGAGTATAGTCTCGTATAAATGTATCTTGATTCCAACCCAACTCATTCATACCAAAAACTAAAATAATATCATCATATGGCTTTTTGGACAACCCTTCAATTGCCGGGCCTGTTCCATTCACACAATTTTTAGTAAAAACGGTTGTTACATTCAATCCAATTTTATAAAACAAATCAGCTTCCGGCAGAACATTGTACACATATAAAGATTCTACCATAGAATTTCCTAAAACTGCAATAGAAATATCAGAAAGAGGATCCTCATAGCCAACAGAATCTTCCTCACTGGAGTCGGGGACTTCCGAACCCGAACTCGGATCTTGCTCATCAGGACTCTTTTCTTCACCACCAGAGGGCAATTCATCCCCAGACTCAGTCGAACGTTGACCTGAATCGGGAG
>WHHJ01000061.1 GCA_014872655.1 Clostridia bacterium | reverse complement strand
ACTTGACGAAGGCTGAAAGCGTGGCGCTTTTGTTTGTTGCACCTCATCCGGTCAAAACCGCAGCGCCCGGCCGATTGTCTTATTTGACGAAGGCTGAAAGTACGGCGTTTTTGTTTGTTGCACTTCGTCAGGCCAAAACCGCGGCGCCCGGCCGATTGTCTTACTTGACGAAGGCTGAAAGTGCAGTGTTTTTGTTTATCACACAGTCTTGACAAACGGAATCGTATTTAGTATAATAAGTAAAACCATGCGGTAATCACAAAAAGAGAGGGAGTTTTTTTATGAGTAAAACGGTTATTCCGCCGGACTACGATGAACGGCGCGGATTAGACGTTCTTCACACACAGCAGGCAATCGAGGACATTAAACGCAATTTTGTTGCAAATTTAAAAAACGCCCTGAATTTGACACGTGTTTCCGCGCCGTTGTTCGTGGATCCCAAAACGGGATTGAACGATGATTTGAACAATGTGGAGCGTCCGGTTAGTTTTGATATCCGGGAGACGGGGCAGATTGTGCAGGTGGTACATTCTCTGGCAAAGTGGAAGCGGTATGCTCTGCACCGGTACGGGTTTAAACCGGGCAGCGGACTGTGGACAGACATGAATGCCATTCGTCGCGATGAAGAACTGGATAATCTGCATTCGATTTATGTAGATCAGTGGGACTGGGAGGCGATTTTGCCGGACGGATGCCGCAATGAGGCTTATCTGCGCGATGTGGTTTGCCGGATCGCCAAGGCTATTTCTAAAACAGCGGAGCCCTATAAGCAGTTGTCTTCGGATGTATATTTTATTACTTCGCAGCAGCTGGAAGATCTTTATCCGGATCAAACGCCCAAGCAACGTGAAAATCTTTTGTTAAAAGAAAAGAAAGTCGCATTTATCATGCAGATCGGAGACGTACTCGCTTCCGGCCAGAAGCATGACGGGCGGGCACCCGATTATGACGATTGGACGTTGAACGGGGATTTAATGTATTATAATGAAGTGTTGGACTGCGCGTTTGAAGTGTCGAGTATGGGGATCCGAGTGGATGCCGAGTCGATGCGCCGCCAGTTGGAAAAGTCCGGTTGTATGGAACGGGCATCTTTGCCGTTTCATCAGCATGTGTTGGACGGTACCTTGCCGTTAACGATCGGCGGAGGAATCGGTCAGTCCCGCTTATGTATGTTGATTTTAGATAAAGTTCATATCGGTCAGGTCCAGGCATCTGTCTGGGATCAGCAGACGTTGGATACCTGTCAGGCAGCAGGGGTAACGTTGCTGTAGGCCGGGGACTTATCGGGGGTTTATGATAGATCGCAAAAAAGAGACGCAGAGGCGTCTCTTTTTTGCTTTTTATTCTATCTTATCCGTTTTTTGTTCCGGCGTACGGCCGCATAGGGCGGCGAGGTTGTGTACGGTAGCATAACATGGCGGAGGTGAAGGCGTACGGCGCATATCGTGGCATAACATGGCGGAGGTGAAGGCGTACGGCGCATATCGTGGCATAACACGGCGGAGGTGACGGCATACGGCGCATATCGTGGCAGTCACTCCCGCATATGGGTACGCTATCAAGGCGGAGTCTTCTGCAAACCGTTGCGTTGCTCGGAGTTAACGCCCGCGCAGGTCTGTATCGTCCTGTCTGCGGTTTCGGCACGCCGGTTTCCTGTTCGGATTTAACGACTCAGCGGCTTGCTCGTATTTCTCTGTCCCGGAAAGACGCGTGTTTGATATGATTTTGTTTTAGGAAATTCGTTTTTAGATCCGAGGCTTGGCTGTGCCCGATTGTTTACGTTCTCTGCCCATACTTGCATAAAATGAAAGTGTGGGCGGAGTTTCGAGTTCTTTGGCGAGGAAATCAAAATGGCTATTTTGTTGTTGTGACAGATTGTAGCGTGTCTTTTTTTATTATATTTTATCGGATTATTTATTGGGGCGAGCAAGGGGAGACGAGATCTTTAAAATATTTTACAATAGCATCGTAAAACACAGTGATTTGTTTTTGTATAATGAGCGGAAAAGAGGGATCGATATGTATCGGTGTCTGCATTGTTCAGCGTCTTTTGTCCAACCCAATACACGCGGTGCACGGCTGGATCCGCAGGTGCGAGACAGTGAAGAATTTTGGGATTGCTGTCCGGTTTGCGGCAGCGATGAAGTGGTACAGTTAAAGCCGTGTTTGGGCTGTGGAAAGGACGGTTTTGATGATTTTTGTCCGGATTGCACGGCGCGGTTGTTCAAAAAATGGATTGATTTTTTTGACGGACTCAATCCGGCAGAACAATCCTTTCTGGAAGATTGGACAGACGGATGGGCGTTGGCACATTCTGTTTGTCGGGCGCGTGAACGGATATCCATATAAACGTAAAAACGGATGTGTTTGGGAGCGCAAAGACCTCTTTTCTGAAGATAAAAAAGAATCGTTGACCTTGTCAAAAGCCAGCCGGTGCAGACAAAGTGCATTTCGGTTGCATTTTTAAGCGCTTGCGTACAGAAAAGTCGATCGACGCTGTGTGAAAGGGACTTTTCCCACTTTTTCAACAAATCCGGTGTCTGAAAAGATCTGTTTGGCATATATTGGAGCAGAGGCTTGCCGTCTGTCGGTATGTCTCTGCCGTAAGTGATTCGGCTACGGCATATCGATTATAAAAGGGTGCCGCAAAAGCGGCACCCTGCAAGAGCAATGATAAAATTGTTTCATGAAATAAAAACCTTTGATAATCAACTGATAAAATCAATTGATTTTAAATTCATCAATTTTTATCACAAAATTTTTTAAACTCTGTTTGATCCGTATATTGATGAAAATTTATCGATAGTATAGTGAGAGTTCTATCGTATCGGGAACACCCGGGGGATCGGTCAGTACGAGCCCTTCGTATTTATTAAAATCATCTTCTTCGGAACGTCCGGTAATCGCATATACGCCGTCCAGATATTCCACGGTAAAGGCTTTCCCGGACATATATCCGGAAGTGTCTGAATAGGCGTCCACCCGAATCACATATCCGCTGTCCGTTTTTCTTACGACCTGCATGCTGGCCAGGTCGTAGTCATTGACGCCGTATTCCGGTGCCTCCATAAATAGTCCGTCGTCATTTTGCAGAATCCGGTCTTCATCAACGGTAAACGGGATTTTACAGTAGCGGGTTAAATAATCTTCCATCTGCTGCTCGTTTTGAAATTGTGTAGACTTATAATAATTGGCATTTGAGTGATCGGGGAAAGAATATACTTTGGGCTTCCCGTCTTGCATTTCTACCTGTAAACAATAGATTCTTCCTTCAATTTGCGCGAGTACAGTAACGGCTTCCTGGCACAGTTCTCTGACATTTTCGTTGGTTAATTCGGGTGCCGTTTGCCCTTGGTCCGAAGAATCCGGATCCTCTGTAGATTGCTGATCTTGTGTGTCGTTACCATCGGTGTCGGCCGGATCCTGGGTTTGTTCCGAAGAATCCGATGGGGTTTGCTGCTGGGTTTCGGTTGTTTCGGTAGAATTGGGGGAACAGCTGATTAAAGTCGCAGCCATACAAACCGAAAGTAGAGCGGCGAGCATTGTTTTGAGTAAAAATGGGGGCAATTTCATGATAAACGTCCTTTCTTTTTTTATCATCGGATTGAGGATCAGAAATCCGTCGACCGTGTTTCTTTTATTATACCATAATATATCAAAAAAACAATGCTATTTTTAATATTTTATATAAAAAATACCAAAAATTTGAAAATTTTATTGGGTCATCAGGTTTTAAAACAAAACGCTGATACTTTAAATAATAAAATAATAGTCGCAGACAAAAGAATTTTTTGTTTGCAGATCGTTTGAAAAGGGGAATTTTTATGAGTAATTATGCCGTATATCCACAGAAAGTGCTGAATATTACACAGTCATATACGGGCAGTTTTAATCATTATTTAAACAGTACGGGCTCCCCGGCGGATTTTCCGATTGATATGGCGGATCAGACATCTGGACGGGAAGCGTTTTACGCGCCGTGTCGAATGAAATGCGTTAAAATTTACGGACAGGTGACCGGCGTGCGTGGAGTGGCCAACGGTGCCTGGTTTGAAAGCACGGATCCGGTTGATTTCCCGGACGGCACAACCGATTATTTGACCATTAAATTTGTCCACATGGAAGATGACGATTTCGGTTCTTCCGGTATACGAACCGGACGTATTTATGAGCCATACGAATATGTCGGGCGCGAGGGGCGGACCGGTCAAGCGACCGGAAACCATTTGCATGTGACCTGCGGAAAGGGAAAAATGTCCGGAAGCGGATGGGTCAAAAACTCCAAGTCTGCCTGGGTTTTGCAGGCGACGGGCGGACAGTATAAACCGGAACAGCTTTTATATCTTGATCCGGCTTTTACGGCGGTGCGCAATACAGCAGGGATTTCTTTTACAACACTGCCCCAACAGAAACCGCAGTCAAAGTGGGAAATCGGAAAAAACTACCGACTCAAACCGGGTGCCAATATTTATGATGATGCGGGAAAGGTTTCTTCAACGGCCGCAGATATGTCCTGTGTAAAGATCTTTCTGTATAATGGTAATCGGTATTTTATCTGTACCACCGGCTGGAATGGCGGCGAGAATACGATACAGGAACACGGTATCGGCTGGGTAGACGAATCTTCATTGGAACCTTGGACACAGATCCATCAGATCGGCAGCTTGGTAAAATATTGGAACGGGAACGTCTTTTCTACCCTCAATGGTATAGAGTCCGGGCAGCCTGTCAGCGGCCCGTGGACGGTAGCAAAGATTATAGACTATAAAGAAGGCGAACATCCGTATTTTATTCAGGATACGCGCAACGGCGTATACATGGGTTGGGTGTCGGAATACACTGTCGGAGGATACGGGTTAGCCGATGTTCAATTCGTTGCTCAGTATACAGCTGGAAAATTTGGTATGACCGAAGATCAAATCAAAATATTTGATATCAATGCAGACGGAAAGGTCACGCTTGCCGATGTTATTGCAATCGCGCGGGAGGCTTCGGAAGACTGAGGTAGGCTGTGTGAAGTGCTCGGATTTTGAACATGTCTCGGGTCAATCGTACCAAGGTTCAGGATCCTGTTTTTATGCTTATTTTTTCCTGAATGATTGGCAAATTTGGTATGGGGACGTATTTCAATTTTTCGGTTTAGAAAATCCTATTTTATATGCGATATAAACAGGGTAAAAAATAACGGCTGTAAGGTAAATCTGTTTGAAAAGTCACAGCATTTCTGCCTCACAAAAACGATCTTTGCAAAGACCCCTTCCCGGTACGGTTTAGACAATCTCATTTTTTCTATCATACAAAAACCTCTTATTTAGAGGGATCGGTTGCCGCGATTGTTGTTTTGATTTACCTAGATCGATTGGGGCGTGTTTTATTCTGGACAAACAAAACAATGCAAAGCCCGGATATCTACACAGATATCCGGGCTTTATCCAAGACATTTGTTTCAAAATCATGTGATCCTTGCGTATTCAAAAGAATCGCATACGGGTTCTACTGTTATTTTACTCCCGCAGGGCCGGAAAAAAAGGGCATATGTTTGATAAAAGATGGTTTTTCTAATGGTTTTTATAAGGACTTTTCAGATCTCGTAGAATACAGCAATCAAAATCAATCTCAATAAAAATTTCAAGCAGTCCTTTGATTTTCATATTTTTTATTATATAAACATCAAAATCATCTGTAACGACGGTGTTTGTATGATTTTATGAGCGGATTTTCATGGTTCGTAAAAGTTGTTTTTGTTCGTCAGAGATTCTGCGACTTTCTATCGCTTTTTGAATGGCCATATTCTGTACGACAGGCTGGAGCTGCCGGTTTTGAAAAAACGGTAAAATGCCGGAATATTGTTTGGCCAGTGCGGTGGCAAAATACCAGGCGGCCATCATGTTGATGTAGTATTCATCGGATTGTATATCCGCCACTTGTTGTGCCGATTCAAGCGTAAAATGTTCTTCTAAAAAGAATCGCATCAGCATGCCGATCCCAAATCGAACGGTATACGTTTTGTCCGAGGCCAGCCATTGCGGAATTTTTTGAGATAACTGCGGCAGATGTTTGCCAAAAATTTTCGGGCAAAACAGATCGCACGTCGCCCAGTTATTGATATAGGGTAAAAAAGCGTCAGTGGCGTCCATGACTTTTTCATAGTCACGTCCCGTTTCAATGATCATGGCATGCAAGTTGTTTTCTTCATAATATCGGTGCGGCAGTTGGGCTAAAAACGTTTCTGCCTGAGGCTGTTTAGCGTACTCTTTGGCAAACCGTCGTAGGTCCGGCGTCCGGATGCCAATGACCGTGTCTGGGTCTACCGTAGGCATCAATTTGATCTGAAATTGACGGTATCCAAGATCCTGCATGGCAAAAAGCTGTTGTGTCAGTTGTTGCGGCGCGTTCATAATTCCTCCTAAAATACAGTGTAAAGCGTTTTTTTTAGTATAGCGCAAAGTGTCTAAAAAGTCAATGCAAAACAATTGGCTTGTCTCCGCGGCTTGTTTTGGGCTTGATGTAAAATAAAAGAAGTTGGAGCCAGGTCAACTTCTCGTTTTTTCTTTAAGAAATTTTCTTTCGGTGTTTAATCAGGGAGAAAGCCCCGAAGGAATATGATAAGATGAACAGGGTGAAAAAAATGTCCAATATCATATTAAAAATTGAAGTCAACGCGCAGCGAATGCGTCTGCGGAGCAGTCGAACGCCGATCGTGGCGGGCAGTACCAATTTGTATTTGCTGGATTTTGAATTTTCGGACGTCTGGGACGGGGCCAGCAGATATGTGCAAATATCGGATGGGCAACAGACTGCCGAATATCAGCTTTTATCCGAGCCGCTGTTGCTGCCGGCGTCTTTTTACAGTCAGCCCGGGAAAATCACGCTGACCGTATGGGGAACAACGTCGGCGCAGACTTTGCGGGTAGAAAATGCCGTTTTGCTGGAGGTGGTTCAAGCCTGTTTTACAGAAGGGTTGACCCCGCAGGAGCCTCCGGAAGGATTGCCGGAAGATGTTTTTGTCCGCAGTCGAAATACGCCGATTACGGCAGACGGGAGCCAAGCGGATGGTAAATATATTTCATTTTTAGCTCGGGACGATGCGGGTACTTTTTATTATTATGATGCAGACGCGCAGTCTTACGTCCCTGTCCGGGATGCTTACCGGGGTGCAGTTGAGTCAGGATATGCAGGAACAGAATCTGCGTTTTACACGGATTTAAAAAATGTACATACTTTTAGCCTGCAAGCGCAGCAGTCCGCAGAAGAGGCCGCGCGCATTGAAGCAAGTATTGTTTATCCCGAAGCGTCTGTTACGCAGCTGGAAAACGGTGCCCAAATCACGATCACCGATCGCAACGGAACGTATTTCGCCCAGGTTTTTAACGGAAAAAAGGGAGATCCTGGCGAAAAGGGAGACAAGGGCGATAAAGGCGAACAAGGTGAAAAAGGCGATCCCGGAACTTCTGCCTGGGCAGATATTACCGGAAAACCTACAACTGTAAGCGGATACGGGATTACCGATGCCGTGATTACTGCCGATTCCGATTCTGCCGATACCGCACCGACCGGCGTCATCAGCTTTTCGGCGCAGGCATCTAACGTGCCCGTTTCCAATCCTCAAAACGGGGTAATGCTGTCCATGCAATCCAAAACTTCGGATAAATCCGCACAGATGTATTTGGTTGGAACAGGAAATTCTCTGGGAACCGACGTATATGTCCGGGCACAGTCTGCGGTATTGGGGACTGTTGCGTGGGGCAGTTGGTATAAATTGCTTTCCGCAAAGGATCTTGCAGTGGAAAGCGGCACCTTTAACTTACAGCGTGACGGTGCAGTGGCGTCTAATTTATGTTATTATCAGAGAGTTGGAAACATTGTTCTTATCTGGGGAAAGGTTCCTGCAGGCACGGCGTCCGCCTCAGCAACGGGGCTTCCTTTTGCCTGTGCGTATTATCCGGCCATGGGCGTCGGGTATCAGTCCATGACGCTCGGTCAGACATCTGCTCCGCGGTATGTGGGTGTTTCCGGGACATCGATTGGCGTGTTTGACGTTTCCGGGACCGCCAGCGGCGATGAGTGTACGTTTTTGGTACAATATACGATTTCATAAAGGGAGAGAACAAAATGGAACTTCAAACACAAACTAAAATGACCGTGGACATGCTCACAGCAGACAGTGTCAGCATTTTAAGACAGGAGATGGCTCAGATCAACGGCGTTTGGACACAAATCGGAGAAAATTCCCGTTGTGCCTATCTGAATACCGAGCAGGGCCGGCAGCAATTGATCGAGCAGGTTGAAGAACCGTACCGAAGCGCCGTTTTGGCTGTTTGGGATACAAAACAATGAATGTCAATCTGGATGTGGTTTTATATGTTTGCGGGGCCGTGGTTACCGTGGCAGCAGCATTCGGAGTTGTGGCTAAGGCGGTTTCCCGGACGGTTCGGAAAGGTGTCGAAAATACAGTAAAAAAGATTGTTTCGGACAGTTCCGGACAAGTCTGCGTGGAACTAAAAGTGTTGGCGCAGCGATTGGATGAATATATCGAGGCCAGTAGCCGCAACGACGAACAACTCAAGCAGGCGCTGTTAAACTTGATTCGCGACCGTATCAATCAGGCGCATGTTTCATACATGCGCAAAAAAACAATCGGAACCTATAGTCTGGCAACGTTAGAGGAGTTATATCATTCTTATAAGATCTTAGGCGGAAACAGTTTTATTGAACACGAAATGAACGATCTGCATACACTGAAAGTGGTATCTGCCGAGGAGATTATCAAGACACAAAGGAGAGAGGAATATGTGGGAGAAGATCAAAAAGATCACGCCCGACACATGGGCACGGACGATTTGTTTGCTGATCGCGTTAGTCAACCAGTTTCTGGCGATATTCGGCAAACAGGCGCTTCCGTTTGCCGAAAATGATATTTATCAATTGGTATCGATTTTGGCTACAGTTGTTACGGGTGCGGTAGCTTGGTGGAAAAATAACAGTTTTACAACCGTGGCGCAAACTGCGGATGCCGTGATGAAGCAAATGAAGGCCGGACAACTGGACACCGGCAGTTTGCAACCGATTTTGAATGGCGTGCAGGCTAAACAACCCATTCAAGAACCTGTAAAACCTGATGTCGCGGGCACTCAAACCATCGACATGCCTGCAGCCGAAAGTACGGGAACGGTTGATCCCAGCCAAGAAGAGGGACCAGCGGAATCCGTTGCAATAGACGAAGAAGAACAGCCCGGGATTTCTGATACAAGCGGAGCGGATGCGGAAGTCACGCGCCCCGATGCAGATAGCTCGGAGGCATAAGTTTCGATTTGTGTGACAGACTGCGCGGAACAATAAGTCGCAGGATCCGGTGTAGACAGTAGAGGAGAGCCCCGTGGAGCTCAAAAAATGTCAAGGGAGCCAAAATCACGAGTTCTGATGCAGACAGCAGGACCTTGAAAATTGCTGGGATCGGCGCAGACAGTGTGCAAGCGTGGATTGCGATACTCAAACAAATAGTGGAGTAATAGAGACGGTCGTATCTTCTTTAAGTATGAGAAAGTCGGCGATTGCCTCTCTTCCGTTTATCGCTTGCAGACAATGCGGCAGCAGAATCCGACGAACATTTGCCTGATACGGACGGTGTGACAGACGATATAAACACAGCTCCTTCGGTTTCAGGCGGTTGTGTTTTTCGAGCCGTTCTGAATTTTTGCAATGGCTATCGGAAACGCTTTTTGCGGGGAATGAAAAATAAACCGGTATTTTACAGATATCTGAACTTTTCTTGTTCGGATATCTGTTTTTTTTGTTGGTCTTGTTCTTTGGTGTGTGAAAAACCGACTTGCAAAAAGGTGGATTTCTTTGTTCTTGGGAAAAATGATTCTTGCATAAATTTTTGTATTCGGAGCTGACCAGTTTGTTTTTTGGGGTTGAAGAAGGGGCAAAAAGTTGTCTATTTAAAAATTAAAAGATTGAAAAAAACGTGAATTTTTTGAGCGCAAACTTTATTTCTCCTATTGAAAACGAATTGCAAATATGGTATATTATATATAAATGTAGAAATATTGGACAACCAGGACAGGATGACAAACAAAAAAACAGGAGGAAACAGGACAATGAAAAACGCAAAAAAATCGTTGCTGCTTTGCGCGGTGTCGTTGGTGCTGTGTGCGGCCTTGTTAGTCGGAACCACGTTTGCCTGGTTTACAGACAGTGTAACCAACAAAAACAACAGTATCAAGGCTGGGTCGCTGATGATTGATGCCTATGCATACGCAACCGGTACAGACGGTGTGGAATATGAGATTCCGGGCATCAATGCTCATGTACGGTAAAGAAGCAAGCAACCGAAAACAATAGATAGACCGCCAGCACTACACTATTCCGAACCAAAGACCAAAAGATAAGCATTG
>WHHJ01000060.1 GCA_014872655.1 Clostridia bacterium | reverse complement strand
GAACCACTCTGCCATGAGACGGCCGCCAGGGCAAAAAGGTCAGGGTCGTCGGATCCGGAAATAAAAACAAACTGGATTTATCCGAATCGGCAAACCCGTCGATAGAATAAGCGTCAAACGGAATGCCTTTTTCAAAAACACCTGCAAGCTCACTGGGCATTACCGAAATATTTTTTTGAACGCCGTGAACATCACAAAACGCCAATCGAATAAACTTCACGTCGTTTTTGCTGATAAACTGCAGCGCATCTTCTTTGGTGTTCATCATAGTCATCACCCGTATTCTTTAAAAAAATATCCCTATTTGCTTTTCACACTCATTCCGGGAATCGAAATGAGTGTGAAACGACAAACCCGTCGGGGCAGTTAATCCATCACAATGTATGCATCTCTGTCTGCTCCGACAGATACATATTTAATTTTACAGCCAACCGCGTTTTCAACATATCGAATATAATCCAAAGCCTCTTTCGGCAAATCAGACACCTTCCGGCATGCGCTGATATCACACTGCCAGCCAGGTAAATATTCATTGATCGGCTTTGCTTTATTTAAAGCATCTCCGGTGGGAAACTCCGTGGTGCGAACGCCATCCACATCATATGCTACCGTAACAGGAATCTTTTCCATCATCGATAAAATATCCAACTTGGTAAAAGCAAGTTCCGTTGCGCCCTGAACACGAACGCCATACCGTGAAGCAACCACATCAAACGGTCCTACACGTCTGGGTCTTCCGGTCGCAGCTCCAAATTCATGTCCTGCCGTACGCAGCTCATCGGCTTCTTGTCCAAAAAATTCACAAGTAAACGGGCCTTCGCCAACGCAAGAAGAATAAGCCTTCATAATACCTACAACACGATCTAAAGAATGCCCCGGGATACCTGCGCCGATCGGACCATAAGCAGCAATCGTGGAAGAAGAAGATGTATAAGGATAAATACCAAAATCAATATCTCTTAAAGCACCCAGCTGTGCCTCAAACATAATCTTCTTTCCGGCTTGTACAGCCGATTCCAAATAAGAGCTAACATCGGTAATATACGGTTTTAATTCCTGACCATATTTTTCTACCCACGCCAGCATCTGTTCATACTCAACGCCGTCACGTTTATATCCGTCACGCAACGTCATATTTTTCCAATCAACAATTCCACGCAACCGTTCTTTTAAATATTCGGGGCAAAGCAAATCTCCCATTCGAATGGCTTTCTTCAAATACTTGTCCCCGTAAACCGGAGCGATCCCTCTACGGGTAGACCCGAATTTTGCGTCTGCTAAACGCTCTTCTTCATAACAATCCTGCATTACATGGTATGGAAAAACGACAACCGCTTTGTCACTGATTTTAAGATTTTCAGGAGAAATCTTGATACCAGCCGCTTTTAATCTGCCAATTTCATGATATAGGTGCTCCAGATCGATGACCATGCCGTTGCCCATAACATTAACGATATTCGACCGAAAAATCCCGGACGGAAGCAAATTCAAAATAAATTCACCAAATGGATTGATTACGGTATGTCCGGCATTGTTGCCTCCCTGATATCTGACAACAACATCTTCATCTGCCGAAAGCAAATCAACCATCCGGCCTTTTCCTTCGTCGCCCCAGTTGATTCCGACGATTGCAGTTAGCATAAAACCCCTCCTCGCTGCAATATATCCGTCAACCCGAACACATTGCAACACAAAAAAATATCCGTCAATTTACAAAATGACGGTTCTGTCTTATTGTACATACTTATTATATACTATCCGTCAATCTTTGTCAAGAATCGCGCACAAAAAAATACAAAATTTATTCTTCTAATTTTTCTTTTATAAAACAATAAAAACGCTTTTACGACCATTCATTCGTATAAAAAGCAATAATATGATTCTTACAACCAATAAAATACTTCGAGGATTGTTGACAACCTTTGCAGTTTGATATATAATAATTAGAAGGATGATGAATATGCTCGGAGGGGTCGTATGAATAAAATATCAGAAATTTTCGGATGTAAGGTCTTTAATGATAATGTCATGAGAGCAAAACTGCCGAAAGATACTTATAAAGCTTTAAAAAAGACAATATCCGACGGAAGCAGCCTGGATATCACTGTCGCAAATACCGTAGCCAATGCCATGAAAGACTGGGCAATCGAAAACGGCTGTACTCATTTTACCCACTGGTTCCAACCGATGACAGGAATCACAGCAGAAAAGCATGACAGTTTTATCTCTCCTTTAGGAGAAAGCGACGTGATCATGGAATTTTCAGGCAAAGAGTTGATTAAAGGCGAACCGGATGCATCTTCTTTCCCCTCCGGAGGTCTGCGCAGCACTTTTGAGGCACGCGGGTACACCGCATGGGACCCTACTTCGTACGCGTTCATTAAAGAAGATACTCTTTGTATTCCTACGGCCTTTTGTTCTTACGGCGGTGAATCGCTAGACAAGAAAACACCGTTGCTGCGGTCGATGGAATTGGTGAACAAACAAGCGATGCGTATTCTGAAACTGTTTGGCAATACAACGGTTAAACGAGTACTGACGACAGTTGGCGCTGAACAGGAATACTTTTTGATCCCTCGCGACTTATATAAAAAGCGTGAAGACTTAGTGATAACCGGTCGGACCTTGTACGGTGCAAAACCGCCGAAGGGCCAAGAGTTAGAAGACCACTATTTCGGCGTATTAAAAACCAAAGTAAAAGAATATATGGCCGATCTGGACGAAGCACTGTGGGAACTGGGAATCCAAGTGAAGACAGAGCACAATGAAGTCGCTCCGGCCCAACACGAATTGGCTCCTATTTTTGAAACGACCAATATTGCCTGCGACCACAACCAGTTAACCATGGAAATCATGAAAAAGACAGCTGAAAAACACGGACTTGCGTGTTTGCTGCATGAAAAACCGTTTGAAGGGGTGAACGGCTCCGGCAAACACAACAACTGGTCACTAACAACGGATGCAGGAACCAATCTGCTAAATCCAGGAAAAACGCCGCATGAAAATGCGCAGTTCTTACTGTTTTTGTGCGCTGTAATCAAAGCCGTTGACGAATATCAGGATCTGCTGAGAATGACGGTTGCCAGCGCGGGCAACGATCATCGTTTAGGTGGGAATGAAGCTCCCCCGGCAATCGTGTCTATGTTCTTAGGCGATGAATTAACCGCTATTCTGGAGGCAATTGAAAAGGACGAGCCTTACAATAATAAAGACAAAACAACATTAAAAGTCGGCGTTCACGTTCTGCCAACCTTCTCGCGGGATACCACAGACCGGAACCGGACTTCTCCGTTTGCCTTTACCGGCAATAAATTTGAATTTCGGATGTTAGGATCCGCCCTGTCCATCTCATGCCCCAACACCATTTTGAATACGATTGTAGCAGAGGAGCTCTGCCAGTTCGCAGACGAATTAGAAGGAAAGAAAGATCTTCCGGGTGCCCTATCCGAATTGATTAAAAGAGTATATCATAAACACAAGCGGATTATATTCAACGGTAACAACTACTCCGAGGAATGGGCGCAGGAAGCCAAAAAACGAGGTTTGGAAGAATATAAAACAACAGCTGATGCACTGCCGGTTTATATTCGCCAGAAGAATATCGATTTGTTTGTAAAACATAAAATTTATACAGAAAAAGAATTAATTTCTCGGTATGAAATTTTAATCGAAAATTACTCCAAGGTCGTTTTAATCGAAGCGCTGACGATGCTGGATATGGCAAAAAAAGAAATATTCCCTGCCGTATGCAGATTTTCAACGCTTTTATCCGATTCGATTACCGCACAAAAGAGTGCTTGCCCGCATCTTCATTGTACACTCCAAGAAGGTCTTTTGGAAAAGGTTTCAACACTTTTAGAAAACCTTATCACTCAAGTCCAAAAGTTGGACAATGCAACCGCAGAATTAAAGAAGACTACAGATTTACAACAAAGCGCATACTTCTGCAAAGATGTGGTTCTCCCTGCGATGACAGATTTGCGTGCCGTGGCCGATGAACTGGAGACGATTGTGGACAAACAACTCTGGCCGTTCCCAACATATTCGGATTTAATGTTTGGAATCTGATTTAAAGATTTCTGCGGCAGAAATAAAAGCAAGCCAGACAGGTGCCGCAACAACAGTCAAAAATCCAATCTGCGGATACATACAGATACTAAAAAAGAACAGACATGCTGTTGACATGTCTGTTCTTTTTTATTTGATTAAATAACTTTATGCGGATTTAAAATATTCTTCGGGTCAAAAACTTTTTTAATGCCTCGCATCAATTCAATCGGCGTATCGCCATATAACCGAGACATATATTCTTTTTTAGCGTATCCGATCCCGTGTTCTCCGGAAACAAGACCGGAAAGCTGAGCCGCATACTGATACATTTTGTCAAAGGCCTCTTCGAGCCGAAGATGAAACTCTTCTTCGGACAAAGCGTCGCGACAAACGTATACATGCAGATTCCCGTCTCCCGCATGGCCAAAACTCGGAATACGCACGCCCAACTCAGTCTCCAATGAATGAGTATATTTTATAAACTCGGCTACGCTGCTGCGGGGTACAACAACATCACACTCATCCATCTCGCCGGCAGAAGCTTTTATCGCCTCCAAAAAGGCTCCTCGTGCAGACCACACACTCTGTTTCCGTTCTTCGGTATCCACAATCAAAACGTCTAACGCACCTTGTTCCAAGCATAGTTTAGCAACATTTTCTAATTCTTCGTCTACTGCCTGAGCCACGTTTCCGTCAACCGTCAGCAACAGATAAGCTTCCCCACTGTTATCCGGAAACTTTTTACCGAGATATTCTTCCGCATATAAAACCGTCTGACGCTCCATAAACTCAATAGCTGTCAACGATGCCTTCGATTTAATAATAACCGGAACGGCATCAATAGCTTGCTCCATCTGCGAAAACGGAACCAGCAAACTAACCGATTTTTTTGGCAACGGAACTAATTTTAAAATCGCCTCCGTCACAATCGCCAAGGTTCCTTCCGATCCGACGATCAAGTCTTTCAGAGAATATCCCGTACTGTTCTTAACCACTTTTCCGCCGAGTTTTTGTACGGTCCCATCCGGCAAAACAATCGTCAACCCCCGAACATAATCCCGGGTTACACCATATTTTACAGCACGCATACCACCGGCATTGGTACTAATATTTCCTCCAATTGTTGCGGATTTCTCTCCGGGATCCGGCGGATAAAGATAATCATGATCCTCTGCAAATTTAGCCAGTTCCATCAATAATACGCCTGGCTGAACCGTGACTGTCAAATTATCTTCATCTAATTCCAAAATTTGATTCATCCGAATCGTTTCAATCATAATGCCGCCTTCAACAGCAACACACGCTCCAACAAGACCGGTTCCTGCCCCGCGGACAACAACGGGAATGTTTTGTTCATAAGCATAAGTCATAATGGCAGAAATCTCTCCGGTCGTCAATACACGAACCAAAACTTCAGGGTACTTCTTGATTCCGGCCAACTCATCATGACTGTAATCCTCATTCAACTCCTGACGGGTCAAAACCCGATCAGCAGATACACACCCACGCAAAAATTCAATATCTTCCGGCGTTACTTTTTTATACATGCTCCATGGCCCCTTTCCGAATTTTTTCCGTCAGCGCCGGTACGATCTGATACAAATCTCCAACAAATCCATAATGCGCAACATTGAAAATCGGCGCATCTTTATCACTATTTATAGCCAAAATACAGTCGGCACCGCTCATTCCGGAAACAAATTGAACCGACCCGGAAATTCCAACAGTAATAATCAATTTGGGTTTTACCGTCCGGCCGCTCAAACCGATTTGATGTTTTGCATCTAACCAACCGGCCTCGATCAGCGGACGCGTCCCTGCAATCTCTGCACCCAAACAATCGGCTAAATCCTGCACCAACTGCATATCGCTTTTACTCTTCAATCCACGACCGACAGCAACTAAAACATCTGCGTCCGAAATATCAATATCTTTGGGCTTTAATTTGATATCTATAATTTCTGTAGAAGAGCAAACTCGATCATCTGCAATCTGCATCTGTTCAATCGTTCCAAACGGTTCCACCTTCTGCGGAGCAGAAAAAACTTTATATCGAACTGTACATAATTGAGGCCTTGTCTTAGGCGTCAAAATTTTGGCCATGATATTTCCGCCGAAAGCCGGACGAATCTGAACCAAATCGGTATTTGGATAAATCTCCAATCGTGTACAGTCTGCCGTCAGCCCGGTCCGGAATCGTGCCGCAATCCGGGGCGCCAAAGATCTACCTACATTAGTCGCCCCGACCAAAAACGCGGAAGGATTTTGCCGAACGATAAAATCTTCAAAAACATTAGCATAGGGGCCTATACGAAATTCTTTTAATTCCGGCCGATCATACACAAAAACTTTATCCGGCCCATATGCCAAAATTTCTTGAGCAACCGATTCCACTTCACATCCAATCAGCAAAACATATACCGGCTGATTGGTATTATGCGCAAGCTCTTTTGCTTTTCCGATCAATTCATAAGTGACAGGATGGATAACTCCCCTCTCGCAATCTGCATAGACACAAATACCATTCCACTGGCTCCGATCTAATTCCTCAGCATCTTCCTGTTCGATAAACTCAATAACTACGGCAGGCCCTTTTTTAGCGAATAAGCGACAACTTTTACAACTTGCCCCAATTTCCAGTTTTTGATTTTGATATGTAATTGCAGAAAAAGGACACAACTCCACAAGCTGCTGTGCAATTGCCGGCGTCACTTTTTCTTGATGAATCTTCATAATAACCATTCTTAAACACCGTCACTTAAATAAATTTTTTCTGCAGAAGCAGCTCATAAGCAGATTCGGCCAATTCAGTGCCGGATCCTTCATAAATTTCTTTATACTTCTTCTTTTCAGGCGGGAAAATTTGTTCTACATGAGTGGGAGACCCATTCAAACCGTAATGTAATTCATCTTGATCCGAAAAATCAGCCAAAGAAATCACGCGGATACATTCCGCCTCTTGAACCTGTAATTTCCGACGAAAAGAAGGTAATCTGGGTGTGTTGATTTCTTTATCTGCACAAAGCAAACAAGGCAGTTTCATCTGCTGCACCTGTACAGAATTTTCCAAGTTTAGACGAACGGTAATTTGAGTTTCATCTAAGCCCAAAACTTGCGTTACATTTGTCGCATGATCAATACCCAAAAATTCCGCCATTTCGGGTCCGACCTGAGCAGTATCCCCATCTGTTGTCTGCTTGCCGCACAGAATCAAATCAAAATCCAAAGTCTTCAGCCCTCCGACAAGGGTATAACTGGTTGCCAACACATCAGCTCCGGCAAACTTTCTGTCACTCAGCAATATCCCGCCGTCGGCACCCATATATACGGCTTCTAACAAAACCGCTTTTGCCTGATTAGGCCCCATGGAAACCACGTGAACCGATCCTCCGTATTGATCCCGTAATTGCAACCCCAGTTCCAAGGCATACAAATCATAAGGGTTCATCTTGCTCTCAACGCCGTCCCGACGCAGCGTTCCGGTAACAGGATCGACCTCAACATTATTGGTGCCAGGAACCTGTTTTACACATACAACGATTTTCACTACGTTTCCTCCTGAAACAAAATTTCTTTCAAACAATAAAAAATCGATTTAAATAAAATGATATTTTTTACTCTTTTTATTTCAACCTATATCTTAGAAAATTATATCATAAAATGATCTTTGTTTCAAGTATGAAACATTGATTTTTCACGATTTTAATCGAAAAAGGTTGACAATAATTTAACAGGTTTTACACTCCTCACAAAGTTGCTTTCCGATATTTGTACATTTTTACAATTGTCATTTTTTTAACAAGAACTTTTCATAAATGACAAAAATTTAACAATCAACGCATGCAAGATTGAGACATAAAAAATATGCTCTTCTCAAAATGAAAGAGCATATTTCGAACAGATTACAATCTATATTTATAATTCTCCTGGCCAGGCGGTACACAATAAATAATTCAAATAATCCGTCTGCGTTTTTCCCAAAAATAAAAATGATGTTAAAAAATGATTTTGGACACTGCTCTTTTTAAACAGAAAATCCAAAGATAAGTCTGGCTGTAGATCCATATCAAAAATTTGATACTCCCCTGCACTGTCTTGCCGACATTCAAAGCAGACAGGCCCTTTTATATTAAAAAAATCAACAATGCTTTCGCACTCGTTACAGATCTTGCGCATACATGAATCGGCCATTGTCGGAACATAGTGCTTAGGAAAAATGCCATTTATATGATCAATTTTTAAAATGGGAGGTAAACTCCACGCGCTATCATGTAATCCGTCTGGATATAAGCCACGAGGAAAAACCGGAATCACAATCTCTCTGCCAGGAAGAAAAGGTTGCACAATAAGACCTCTCCCGTAAGATCCAGATGCAGCCATATCCCAAAGATGATGTCTTAAATCCGCCGCATCATCGACTCTCCTTATTCCTCTCCCCTGAGATTTTCGAACCGGCTTTGCAACCGCTGGATACAGACCGTTATATCTTAGTTGATCACACGTTGAAAAAGTGGTCTGAACATGCGAATACTTCGCCTCCTGCAAGATAGAAGCGAAATAGAATCGATTTCCCAAACGGGTCCCTTGAACAATGCGTTGGCCGATAAAACAAAATTCATGGTTCATAATCGAAGTAACCACATGCCCCGAATACAATGGAATATTTAAAAAGAACGCGTCAGCACCTCTGCTTATCGCTTGCCGTATCCCATCAATATCATCTCCAAATACCCAGTCGCTGGGATCACCTATGCCCGGACTATCTACAGGTGTTACGACAGGTATTGTTCCGGATAAACCAAAGCTACAAGCTATAGAGGCGCTCGCGCATAATTCTTCGTTAGGTCTCCAAGACACAACGACCTGATCGATAACCGGAATAGGCGTTTTGGGATATAAAACAGCCAGTTTCATTAATTTTTCTCCATTTTTTGCCATATTACTTTCTTTTGATTATATTATATCGGAATAAAACGACAATTGTCAACAGCAAAAACAAATCTTTTGCATATAATGGAATGATAGAACAGGACTTTTAACGAAAGGAAGGATCATATGAAAAAATGTATTCTCGTAAAATCCGTTACTTATGCGCAAAAAGCCAAGCAACTGCTGCAGCGCAAAGGTGTTTCTGCTTATATATCAAAACAAAATTTCGACAAAAAATATGGATGCGCGTGGTGCGTAAGTGTTAACGAGAAAGACTTAAACAGATCTTTAAGCATCATGGAAATCAATGACATTAAAATGAATGGAGCCGTCTATGACATCTGAGAATCTTATTTATTTAGACAATGCGGCCTCTACTTTTCCAAAACCCAGAAAAGTCTTACAAGCTGTTATACAATCTCTACAGTCCAACACTTCAAATCCAGGCAGAAGCGGACATATTCTTTCTGAACAAGCAGCCGAGAAAGTATTCAATGTCCGTTGTACGGTTGGAGCATACTTTGGATGTGATGCGGAACATGTTATTTTTACCCAAAATGCGACGCACGCAGTGAATATGCTTTTTAAAGGCCTTTTACAACCCGGTGACCATGTTATTATTTCAAATATGGAGCATAATTGTGTGTTACGTCCCCTTGAGCAGCTGAAAGAAAAAGGAATCTCTTACACCTGTTTTTCGGCTCAAAATCCAATAGAACAAATAGAAGATATCATCCAACCCAAAACACGATTCATATTTTTGTGCCATGCATCCAACGTAACCGGACAAATTATCGACATCAAAAAAGCCGCTGAAATCGCTCATCGGCATGAGGTTTTATTTGGAATTGACGCATCACAAAGCGCCGGTCACCTTTCGTACAATCTCAAACAGGATAAAATTGATTTTTTATGCACATCCGGTCATAAAAGTCTTTTTGGGATTCAAGGAAGCGGATTACTGCTTATGAGAAAGGATCGGGATCTGGATCCGTTAATTACAGGCGGAACCGGAGTCGATTCATTAAGTGCTGTTCAGCCTCACATTTTACCGGAATACCTGGAAAGCGGGACAATCAATACACCCGCTATTATTAGTCTGGGAGCCGGAATTCAATATCTGCAAAAAAAACAGGAATATATACGAAAAAAGACAGAACTCCTTACCGAATATTTAAAAGAGAACTTACAAAAAATAGATGGAATAAAACTCTATACTTCAGGAGAAAACCTGATACCCACCGTTTCTTTTGCTTTCCGAGATATTCACTCTGAACGAATCGGAGAATACCTAAATCAAAACAAAATCTGCGTCAGAGGCGGGTACCATTGTTCTGCACTGGCGCACAAGACGCTGCAAACAGAAGACACTGGACTGGTTCGAGTTAGCCTATCTGTTTTTAATCAAATTGAAAATATAGATAAATTGTGTTATTATTTAAAAAAATACGAATTTTCTTAAATTTACCTATTGATTTCTATGTAAAAAATTGATAAAATAGTATATGTATG
>WHHJ01000006.1 GCA_014872655.1 Clostridia bacterium | reverse complement strand
TCATAGGCAGTGCTACCGGGTTGGACGACTCTGTAAAAAAATCGGCGGATATGCAGTTGTCATTTTCACCGATGACGTTTCCGCACCAGTTGATGCGTGTGATCTTAATGGAACAGATTTATCGCGCTTTTACTATCAATCATCACATTAAATATCATAAATGAGGAGATTTCTATGAAGAAGATCGAGTACCGTACACGGGGGACGTGCTCCCGGGAAATTCATGTTACATTAGATGACGAAGATCGGATTGTGTCTTGTTCGTTTATCGGCGGTTGTGCCGGCAATACGGCCGGATTGTCTAAACTGGTGGAGGGTATGCCCGCGCGGGAAGTGATTGCGCGGTTAAAAGGAATCCCCTGCGGATTGCGTGGGACTTCCTGTCCGGATCAGTTGGCCGCCGCACTGGAAAAAAATTTATAAGGGGGACGCGACGATGACGTATCTGGAAAATTATAAAAAATGGCTCGAAAGCCCTGTGGTGGATGCGCAGACCAAAGAGGAATTAAAACAGATCGCGGGCGATGAAGAGCAGATCGAAAGCCGCTTTATCGGGCTGTTGACCTTTGGTACGGCCGGACTTCGCGGCATTCTCGGCGCCGGATTAAACCGGATGAATGTGTATACGGTTCGGCACGCTACGCAGGGGATGGCAGAACTGATTAAAAGAGAAGGCCCGCAGGCGTGTGCCCGCGGCGTGGCGGTGGCGTATGACAGCCGGATCATGAGCCGGGAATTTTCACAGGAAGTTTGTTGTGTTTTAGCGGCCAACGGGATTAAATGCTGGTTGTTTGACAGCCTGCGCCCGACGCCCGAACTTTCTTACGCGATCCGAAAATTGAATTGTATTGCGGGAATCAATATCACCGCTTCTCATAACCCCAAAGAGTATAACGGTTATAAGGCGTATTGGTCTGACGGGATTCAATTGAGCCCCGAACAGGCAAAGGTCGTTTTTGATACGATGTCCAAGATGGATGTTTTTGAAGACGTGAAAGTGGTTTCGTTTGACCAGGCACAGGAGTGGATCACGGTTCTGGACGAAGATTTTGATGAGTTTTATATGCAGCAGGTTTTGGCTCAGACCATCCGTCCGGATGTGATTCGGCAGCAGTGCGATTTGAGTATTGTGTACACGCCGTTTCACGGCGCAGGACTGCGGTTGGTTCCGGAAGTTTTGGCTCGTGCAGGGTTTGAAAACGTACATCCGGTAGAACAGCAGATGGTCCCGGATGGGACGTTTCCGACCGTAAAATCTCCCAATCCGGAGAATAAAGAGGGTTTTCAGCTTGCGATCGAGTTGGCGGAAAAATTGGGCTCCGATTTGATTATCGGTACAGACCCCGATTCGGACCGCATGGGTATTGTTGTGCGTAAATCTGACGGTGAATATGTTGCGGTGACCGGAAATCAAACCGGTGTGATTTTGTTGCAGTATATTTTGTCTTCTTATGCACAGTTGGGCTCGATGCCGAAAAATCCGCTGGTGGTTAAGACGATCGTGACCTCCGAGTTGGCGAGCCGTATTTGTGAACGGTACGGGGCACAGATTGTGAATGTGTTGACTGGATTTAAGTTTATCGGCGAACAGATTGAACAGTGTGTGGATACCCAAAAGAATACCTTTGTTATGGGGTATGAGGAAAGTTATGGATATTTAGTGGGAACCTATGCGCGCGATAAAGACGGCGTTGTGGCATCTTTATTGATTGCAGAGGCGGCGGCGTATTATCGCAGCCGCGGTATGACGTTATGGGATGCCTTGTGTGAGATTTATGCAGAGTACGGATATCATATGGAGCAGACCGTCAACCTTTATATGGAGGGGCTGGACGGAAAAGAAAAAATGAAAAAACTCATGGCGCAGCTGCGGGACCATGCTCCGGCAGAACTGGGCGGGATTGCGGTCAAAGAGGTGCGCGATTACAGTAAGGGCATTTTGGGATTGCCGAAATCGGATGTGCTGTATTATGTGTTGCAGGATCAGTCTGTGGTGGTGGTCCGGCCGTCCGGAACGGAGCCCAAGGTGAAGATTTATATCATGGTCAGTGCCAAAGATGAGCAGGCTGCGCAGCAAAAAGTGAATCTTCTAGGACAGGATCTGAAGCAGAAATATTTATAAAATTGCTGAAAAGCAGGCTATAAAAAGCGTTTTTTGTTTGATAGGCAGAGCGGGGAGTTTCCCGCTCTGCTTTTTGTTTTGGTAAACAGATTGTACGTAAATCTTTTTTACATTTGGGGTAGTAAATTTGCTTTGGGGTCAATAAATAGCAACGCAGCTTCTGTTTCTGTTTAGGGAGTGGGCAGCAAGCAGCAACCGATTTTTGCTCTGTTGGGGAAGAAGAACGAACCGTAAACGTGTCTTGTGGGTAGGGGGCAACGTATCATTTTTTTATGTTGCTTATGAGTAGAAAATCAAACTGAAAACGTGTCTTTACGCAGTTTTTGTAGCCGGGAAAATAGACGTGAAGATATTTTATTAACCGCTTTTATCTGAAATGGACCATGCAAAAAATAGAACGGTTTTGCTGTCTCAAAATGTTTATCTGTGTAGGACAGATAGGGCACAAGGGGCATATTTATGCACCAATTATGAAAAATTTTCTTATAATGTTTGTATAAGGAATGTTAAAAAACAGCTTGGTTTTGGGGTGCCTATCCCATAAAAACGCGTATTTTTCAGTGGTTTTGGGGGCAATTATGGGGAGGGGTTGACATTTTATGGGATTTGTGCTATAATCCATAACTAAGTGGTCTTATACCAAATATACAAACAAGGGTGGTTTTGTTTTGATAGAACGTATAAGAAGCAAAATGAAGAAAGGTGCGGCATTTTTGCTGATGCTTTGTTTGGTCGTCGGTATGTTTCAGATGATCATGGTAGCAGACAATGCTTCCGCCGGGCAAAGGCTGGATACGTATATGTCTAAAATGCTGGGTCGTAGTATCGGCGGAGCTGGATATACGTATTATAAAAATGGACGCGCTTATGCGTCGGGGTGCCATGCGTTTGTAAATGCGATTTGGCATAACGCATTTGGGTATGATACGTATGACTCGGTTTGTTATACCACTTCGGCAAGCAGTAATTTTTCGAACATTGCTTCGTATATTCGCAATAATGCAAGCGTAGGAGATATTTTAAGATTTGAATCTCGTTCCGGGAATCGCGACTATACGCATTCTATGGTGATTCGCGAAATTACAGAAACAGGCATTGTTTCCTATGAATTCGGTGGCCCGCGTCATTATTTTTCGGACGGACCGGTGAGAGAGTCTTATTCGTATTCTTATTTGGCCAACCATTTCGGTGTCAGCGGTTGTTATTATTTCTTGTATAAGTCAACGGCATCCCCGGCATCCGGCAATGTTCATGTTCATGAATATGCAGCCGTAGAGCAAGACGAGCATCCGCATCAGATTATTATGCAGTGTGCCTGCGGGGATTGGTATGCGACAGAGGAAACGGCGTTCCATTCGGACTGTTCCGTTTGCAATCCGCCGCAAGCCGAAATCGCAAGAGCGGCGGTTCTTGAAGAACAAGCGGCTTTGCCGGAAGTGCAAAAGGTCGTTTGGAGTTGGCAAGAAAGCAACATGAGTCACCAGGAATGGATTACTTCTATTGTAGCAGGTTCGAGTTACAATGAGGTGTCGAGTGCAATCAGTTCTTCTGCGATCCCGATGATTATCAGCGATCACGACGTGGCGGATGTTTCGGTAGACAGCAAAGAAGTAAAAACGAAAAAAGAGGCTAGTGCTGTGGCAGAAGTCTCTGCAAAAGTTTTGGAAACGCGTGAAGTGCTAACGACAAATCCTGCTAACGAAGATTTGGTTCCGCAATTGATCAGTTTTATAAAATAAAAAGACGGACAGAAAATTCTGTCCGTCTTTTTATTTTTCGGCATTGGCCATATCTAACCAGATGGAAGCGACGTCCATGGCTTTATAGAGGCCTTCTTTTTCGGTCTTTTTAATCAAGGCCTCGGCGGGCGGGACACTTTTATCGGTTAATAAAAGCTGGATTTCCACTTTCCCGGAAACCATCAGATCTTTTTGCTGTTTGGAATCGAGAATGGTTAACATGGTATAACATTTTTCGTTTTGATCGCCGTAAAAAATAATGGGGCCGGTACGTACCAACGGTCTGCCCTTATATGTGATGAAATTTTCTGCCATCAGAACCGATCCTTTCTTTATCGTGTCTACTGTAAATATAAGTATAACATTAAAAAAAAGAAAAGTCAAGTTTTTGCAAAAAGCACTTGACTTTTTCAGGTAGATTTGTTATAGTAATTACATGGACATGTGCATTTGATCAGCCATTTTTTTTCCAAAGCTGCCAACGGTTTTCATCATTTTATTGCGCTTTTTCTTGTCTGTTGCAATCAGACAAGCCGCGCCGACAGCTGTGCCGAGCACTGTTCCTGCAATCATTCCGGGGAGGAATCTTGATTTTTTTTGAAAGAACAATTTTTGCATCTCCTTTCCGCGTTTGTTATTATTATGTTCAAAATGATATAAAATATGTTGTGAATATAAAGGAGTTTTTGATATGGCAGACAGATATCAAATCGCAAAAGAAATTTATGCCGAACAAGGTATCGATACCGAAAAGGTGCTTGAGGCATTAAAGAAAATTTCTATTTCGCTGCACTGCTGGCAGGGCGACGACGTCATCGGGTTTGAATCCTCGGAAGGCTCGCTGAGCGGCGGAATTCAGACGACCGGAAATTATCCCGGTAAGGCACGCACTTTAGAAGAACTGCACAGTGACCTCGAATATGTATTTTCGTTGTTGCCGGGCAAGCACAAGGTCAATGTTCATGCTTTGTATTTGGACAATGGCGGAAAATTTGTTGACCGCGATCAAATCGAACCGGAGCATTTTAAGGCTTGGGTTGATTTTGCAAAGAAAAACGGAGTCGGATTAGATTTTAATCCTTCTTTCTTCAGCCATCCGAAGTCGGAGATGGGAACTTTGTCCAATCGGGATAAAGGAATTCGGGATTTCTGGATTGAGCACGGTAAGCGCAGTATTAAAATTGCAGAATATTTTGGTAAAGAGTTGGGTCAGCGTTGTGTGACGAATTTCTGGATGCCGGATGGCTCGAAAGATATTCCGGCGGACAAATTGCTGCCCAGACAACTGATGAAAGATTCTTTGGATCAGATCTTTGCTGTTTCTGAGAATTTGAATTATAACCGCAACGCGTTGGAAAGCAAAGTATTCGGAATCGGTTTGGAAAGCTACACCGTTGTTTCGAATGAGTTTGCAAACAGCTATTCGATGGCCAACCCGGATGTTATGGTTTGTATGGATGCCGGACACTATCATCCGACGGAAGTGATTTCGGATAAGATTTCTGCGGTAGCAGTGTTCCAGGACGAAATGTTGCTGCATGTAAGCCGTCCGGTTCGTTGGGACAGCGACCATGTTGTTATTTTGGATGATGAATTGCGGGCGATTGCCAATGAAATTGTTCGTTCGGATTTGTTGAACCGCGTCAATATTGCATTGGACTTCTTTGATGCTTCGATTAACCGTATTGCGGCTTGGGTCATTGGTGTTCGGGCAACTCAAAAAGCATTGCTGAACGCGCTGCTGACGCCGAGCGACAAGTTAAAGCAGGCTGAAGCAGAGGGCGATTATACATCTCGTCTGGCTTTGATGGAAGAATATAAGGCGCTGCCGTTTGGTTTGGTATGGGATGAATTCTGTCGGCGTGAAAACGTGCCGGAGGCAGACCGTTGGCTTGGCGAAGTGAAAAAATACGAAAAAGAAGTTCTCAGCAACAGATAGTGTTGATGATAAGACGGTGGCGATGCCACCGTCTTTGTTTTTTGTGTGAGTTTAATTTACCGAGCGCAGAAGAACCGTGATGCGGTTTGCAAAAGGTTTATTCATGAGGATATTGACAAACAGCGGATTATTATATTATAATGTATCTATATTTAGTACAGAGGAGCATTATCGTGCGAAAAATCTTTTTATGCTTATTGATTTGTTTGACAACTTTTAGTTTTTCCGCATGTCAGGCTAAGGAGAATTCTGTGTCCGAACCTGATGCTTTGGAAGCAGCGGTTTATCCAGAGTATATCCCTCCGCAGGGGATGTCAGAAGAGGAATTGGCTGCTTTTAAACAATTGCTTGCAGACCTAGCTCTGCCGGAGGACTCCGGCGGATTCAGAGAGACGTGGGCGACCAAACAAAACGGAAACGATACCGATTTGACCACGCCGATCACATCAGTAGGTGTTGAAGAGGTGGATATTGAGCAGATTCCGCTGTTGCATGTGGAATTGGATCTGGTCAAAGAAATCAACCCGGACACGGTAGGATGGTTTTATTTTGAGGGCCCTTCTTCGATTTACGGTTTACCGGTTAATAATGCGATGGTAAAAGGAACGGACAATTATTATTATTTGGACCGTAATCTTTATAACGAATGGGATATTAACGGATCGGTATACATGGATTACCGGTGTTCTAATAATATTTTAGAGAATCGGAATACTGTTGTTTACGGTCATGCACGCAGTCGTCGGGCATTTTTTGGTTTAAAATGGTTAAATAATGCGGAGCGCTGGAAGCAGGATGCCAATAATCACTTTATTAAAATCCAGACCGATGAAGTGACGACGCTGTGGCAGGTGTTTTCGTGGTATGATACGATCAGTACAGGGAATTATACGAGAATAAAATATGAAAGCGACGAAGATTTTATTTCGTACGCTTATGAATTGCAATCGCGTAATCAGATCCCCGAATTGAAGCAGTTTGAGTTTAATGCAGACAGTCGAATTTTGACCTTGTCCACTTGCAAAGGGACCGGGAACGGTCGTGTTGCGGTGCATGCGATTTTGGTGAAGTCTGAGCCGATACAAAAATGAAAAAAATAAGAGCTGCAAGTGCAGCTCTTATTTTTGTGTTATTTGTGAAGTGGCATCTGTTTTGGTGCATAGCTGGATGCAGGCGTCGAGAATTTGTTCGACTTGTTGAAGCTGTTCGTAACCGAAGACACTCAATTTGTCCCGAAGACGGCGAATATCTGTGTCCGAAAATTCTCCGGTCAGAAGATAATCCGCGCTAACGCCCAGGATTTTTGCCATCTTGGCCAGATTTTCGGGTCGAATCGCTTTTTGACCGAGTTCGGCCGAAGAAATCATCTGAGGAGTGACATCCATCAGTTCTGCCAGTTGGTATTGTGTGATCTTTTTAGCTTTTCGCTGTTGTTTCATTCTTTTGCCCATACTGATTAAGAAATCTGCCTTTGTCTTTTCGGAATCCATAAGAATTTTCCTCCTTTTGCAAATGCGTCTGTCTTATCCGGAATGCTTTGAACGGGCGATGGTTTTAATCCGGAATACAAATAAATGTCTTATGGTTTATATTATATTTGCTATAGGATGAAATTGGAAGTTTCTATGGTCGATGTGTATTATACTATGATTTAATATTTGTGATTTTTTTTGCTTTATACTTTAATACAATAAGTAAATGATCGTAAGTGCTATTGATTTTCTTTGTTGAAAAAAGAAAAATCATCTTGTAAGAAAACTCTTACAAGATGATTTTTTTATTTACAAAAATTGCAAGCTTATAAGCCGAGTTCTGTCCGGGAAAATCCCGTTGCAGTCATCTATCTCGAATATATGTTGCCATATACCTCCAGCTACCTATAAGACGTGATGGGCGCACTGATGTCTTTTTTGCGGTATTGCTCCGAATAGGGTTTACACGGACGGGTTATGTCTCCATAACCCCGGTGGGCTCTTACCCCACCTTTTCACCTTTGCATTGCTGCTGTTCTTTTCTGTTGCACTTTCCCTAGAGTTGCCTCCGGCGGACGTTATCCGCTATTCTTGCCCATGGGAGCTCGGACTTTCCTCAAAAACGATCTTTCGAACCTGTTTTCGCGACTGCACCACTTGCAAAAAATGCTTTATTCAAATTCTCCGCTGTCCGGATCAAAATCGTCGTCGTCCATACGAGCTGCATAGCTGGCATCGTAAAAGGAAGAACGTCTTTTTACCCGGTTCCGTCTGAGTTGGTACGGTTTAATTTTGCCGGTTTTTAAATCATGTGCCCGCTTCCAGCCTTTGAAAATAGGAATTAAGCCCGGCAAACAAATGCCGACGCCGAATGCTAAAAAGCCCAGACCGACAAAAAACGGAGTCCACTGAATGTGTCCACCTTGAATAAAAACGAAAGAGAATAAACTTAAAATAATAAAGACAACTAACGAGAAGGTTAGTGCCCAGATTTGACCTTGTTTCATTTTTCCACCACGCAATTCAATCAGTAAAATAATTCTTTTCTATATTATAATATGTATTTATTTAAATGTCAATAATGTTTTTGGAGAATTCAAAGATGTTGCCAAAAAGACCGATAAATTTCTTCAAATTGGCAAGATGTGGCCAAAAAACAATTTTTAAAAAATAATTTTTTTGGTTCAGGTGTTCGGATTGATTGGAACGGTTTGCCAGGCAAACCTGGAAAAAACCTTTAAAAATTTAACAAAATCATGAAAATCTTACAAAAATCCTCTTGACAATCTTGCAAAAATGATATATAATTATATACTGCGTTATGATGAATAATGGGAACGTGTCCGTCAATTTCAAAAAACAGGTTTTTGTTGCTGCAGTTTTGCGAAGATTCTGGGCTTTTTGGGGCCTAAATCTGCGACAAAACAATGCAGATAAAACGGGATGTTGTTTTGGCAAACGGACAATAATGAAATGATGACGGTTGCCGTGTTTAAAATTTTGAATGGAGATGATTGCATGACGTCAAAGGTCGATCCGAAATCCGTCGGAGCACACTATGAACAGTTGGGGCAAACACAAAGGGTGAGTTTTGCGAAGATTCCTCAGGTTCAGGAAGTGCCGAACTTAATCGCCATCCAGCTTGATTCGTACAAATGGTTTGTGGAAGAGGGCATGAAGTCGGTATTAAAAGACTCCTCCAATGTAATGGACCATACCGGTACGGTGGTGCTCGATTATGTTGATTATACGATTGACAAAGAACCGAAGTATTCTGTAGAAGAGTGTAAAGAACGTGACGCCACGTATTCGGCTCCATTGCGCGTGAGATGCCGGCTGACGAACAAGGAGACCGGAGAAATTCAGGAGCAGACGATCTTTTTCGGCGATTTTCCGCTGATGACAGAAACGGGAACCTTTATTATAAACGGTGCGGAACGTGTCGTTGTTTCGCAGTTGGTTCGCAGCCCGGGTGTTTATTTTACTCTGGATGTGGACAAGAGCGGTAATAAATTGTTCAGCGGAACCGTGATGCCGAACCGCGGGCCCTGGATTGAGTATGAAACCGATGCAAACGATGTTTTGTTTGTCCGGATCGATAAGGGTAAGAAGTTCCCTGTAACTACGTTGATCCGTGCGTTTGGTATTGAGAGCGACGAGCAGATCCGCGACACGTTCGGCGATGATGAGTGCGTGAATGCAACGCTGGAAAAAGAAGCGGCTACACATCGTGATTTGGGTGTTGGGGATTCCAAGCGCAACCATGCATTAAAAGAATTGTATATTAAACTTCGTCCCGGAGAACCTGCAACCGTAGACGGAGCGATTGCTCATATCGATAATTTGTTCTTTAATGAAAGAACGTATGACTTAACACGGGTAGGACGTTATAAATATAATAAGAAATTGTGCCTGAGTGGCAGAATTTCGGGCTATGCGGTGACGCGGCCTGTTTCGGATCCGACAACCGGCGAGATCTTAGTAGATATTGGCGAAGTGATTACGCGTGAAAAAGCGCATGAAATTGAAGATGCCGGTGTTTTTGAAGTTTATTTGAATGTGGAAGAAAAAGAGATCCGTGTATTCTCCAACGGCATGGTGAATGCAGCAGCTTACCTGGCTCGGATTGGTCAGGATGTGTCGAAGGACGAGCTGCGAGCAGCAGGCGTGAATGAATGGGTGAAGTTTTCGGTGATCAAAGAAATTGCCGAGACCGCTTCCTCCAAAGCAGATTTGTTGGATCTGTGTAAAGCTCGGTTGAGCGAATTGATCCCGATGACGATCTGCAATGAAGATATCTTTTCTTCAATTAATTACATTTTAGGACTGCGCTACGGGATTGGTACGATTGATGATATCGACCATTTGGGTAATCGACGGATTCGGTCTGTAGGCGAATTGCTGCAAAATCAGTTCCGGATCGGCTTTTCCAGAATGGAGCGCGCCGTAAAAGAGCGGATGAACATGCAGTCTGTAGACGTGATTACGCCGCAGAGTTTGCTGAATACTCGGCCTGTAATTGCGGCGATCCGTGAGTTCTTTGGATCTTCCCCGTTGTCTCAGTTTATGGACCAGACCAACCCGCTGGCGGCGATTACGCATAAGCGGAGATTGTCTGCATTGGGTCCCGGCGGTTTGACCAGAGACCGCGCAGGCTTTGATGTGCGTGACGTTCACTATACCCATTACGGGCGGATGTGCCCGGTAGAAACCCCGGAAGGTCCGAACATCGGTTTGATTTCGTATCTTTCCAGTTATGCGCGGATCAATGAATATGGCTTTATTGAGGCGCCGTATCGTCGGGTTGAAAAGGGAACTCATTTTGTGACCAATGACGTCATGTATATGACGGCAGACGTCGAAGATGAGTATGTGGTTGCTCAGGCGAATGAGCCGGTCGATGAAAACGGCTGTTTGAAGAGCAAGCGCGTGGCGGTACGTTATCGTGATTCGATTATGGAAACCGATGTGGATCGGGTAGATTATATTGACGTTTCTCCCAGAATGGTTATTTCTGTGGCAACGTCGTTGATTCCGTTCTTGGAGAATGATGACGCGATTCGTGCATTGATGGGCTCGAACATGCAGCGTCAGGCTGTGCCGTTGTTGAAAACCGAGGCTCCGATTGTCGGAACCGGTATGGAATACCGCACCGGTGTGGATTCCGGAGACTGCGTATTGGCTCGTAACAGCGGTGTTGTAGAAAGCGTTAATGCCCGTGAAGTAGTGATTCGCAATGATGAAGGCGAATTGGATAAATATCGCATTATTAAGTTCTTGCGTTCGAATGCGGCAACCTGTATCAATCAGCATGTTATTGTCAATGTGGGACAGCGTGTTGAAAAAGGGCAGGTTATTGCAGACGGTCCTTCTACCGACCAGGGTGAATTGGCTCTGGGACGCAACATGCTGATCGGGTTTATGACCTGGGAAGGATACAATTACGAGGATGCTGTATTGCTGAATGAGCGTTTGGTCAAAGAAGATATTTATACGTCGATTCATATTGAGGAATATGAAATCGACGCGAAAGAAACAAAATTAGGACCGGAGGAAATCACCAGTGATATCCCGGGTGTCGGCAAAGATTTGCTTGCAAATCTGGACGAAAACGGTATTATCCGAATCGGTGCGGAAGTGCGTGCCGGCGATATTTTGGTTGGCCGTGTGTCGCCGAAGGGCGATGCGGAGCAGACCGCGGAAGAGCGTTTGCTGCGGGCTATTTTCGGCGAAAAGTCTCGTGAAGTTCGGGACACCAGTTTGAAGGTTCCGCACGGAGAATCCGGTATTGTAGTGGATGTAAAAGTCTTTACGCGGGAAAACTCCAATGAACTTTCTCCGTCTACCAATAAGATCGTTCGAGTATATCTGGCTCAGCGCCGGAAAATTTCCGTGGGAGATAAAATGGCAGGACGTCACGGAAATAAGGGTGTTATTTCTCGGATTCTGCCGCAGGAAGATATGCCGTTCTTGCCGGATGGCACGCCGCTGGATATCGTTTTGAATCCGTTGGGTGTTCCGTCTCGTATGAATATCGGGCAGGTGCTGGAAGTTCATCTGGGCCTGGCGGCGAAAGCGCTGGGTTGGAAAGTGATGACCCCCGTTTTTGACGGTGCAAAAGAAGAAGATATTACAAACTGTCTGCAACTGGCGGGTTACAGCCCGGACGGAAAGACGGTTTTGTATGACGGAAGAACGGGTATGCCGTTTGACGGGAAGGTAACGGTTGGTTACATGTACTTCTTGAAACTGCACCACTTGGTTGATGATAAGATTCATGCTCGTTCGACCGGTCCGTACTCTCTGGTTACGCAGCAGCCTCTGGGTGGTAAAGCTCAGTTCGGTGGCCAGCGTTTCGGAGAAATGGAAGTTTGGGCGCTGGAAGCTTACGGCGCTGCGTATACGCTGCAAGAAATGCTGACAGTAAAATCGGACGATGTTGTGGGTCGTGTAAAAACCTTTGAGGCGATTGTAAAAGGAAAGAATGTCCCTGCACCGGGTATTCCGGAATCCTTTAAAGTGCTTGTCAAAGAGCTGCAGTCGTTAGGTTTGGATGTGAAAGTGCTGTCTAAAGATAAAGAAGAAATCGATATTTCGACTTCTTTGGATGACGATGATGATGTATCGTTCAGCTCGGCTATGCGTGAGGACCATCCGGAACATGCACATGATTCGGATGAGAATTACAGCGAAGCGATGGGCAGCGTTGACGAATATATGACTGAATATAACGGGGACGGATTCTCGACTACCGGCGAAGATGAAGATTTGGATTTGGATTTGATGTCCGATGAAGAAGACTCTTCTGATGACTTAATTGACGATGCGTTGTCTGATGCTTTTGACGATATGCTTGACGGAGCAGACGTAGAAGACAGCATCGAAGAAGAAAACTTTTAAGGGAGGAAAGACGATATGACAAATCATGAAGGATTGTACGAAAACGGAAAAGAAAAAAACCGTAACGTGTTTGAATCTATCCAGATCGGTCTTGCCTCTCCGGAGAAGATTCTGTCCTGGTCTCACGGCGAAGTTAAGAAGCCGGAAACCATCAATTACAGAACATTGAAACCGGAACGGGACGGTTTGTTCTGTGAGCGGATTTTTGGCCCGATGAAAGACTGGGAATGTCACTGCGGAAAATATAAGAGATTTCGGTATAAAGGCAAAATCTGCGAACGCTGCGGAGTAGAAATTACAAAATCCAAGGTTCGGCGTGAGCGGATGGGCCATATTGAGTTGGCTGCACCGGTTTCTCATATTTGGTATTTTAAAGGCGTTCCTTCCCGGCTGAGCCAGATTTTGGATATCCAGCCGCGGCAATTGGAATCGGTATTGTATTTTAGTAAATATATCGTAACGAATACGGGAAATATTCCGTCCTCTGCTTTGCAGAAGAAACAGACTCTGACCGAAAAAGAATACACGGAAATGCGTGATGTTTACGGGGATGAGTTTGAGGCCGGAATGGGCGCTGAATCCATTAAAAAGCTTTTGCTGGAAGTGGATCTGGATCAATTGTCCGAAGAGTTGAAGAAAGAGCTGGAGACAGCAGTCGGACAAAAACGGGTAAAATTGTTAAAACGGTTAGAGGCTGTGGAGGCTTTCCGTCTTTCCGGAAATAAGCCGGAGTGGATGATTTTGGACGTTCTGCCGGTTATTCCGCCGGAAATTCGTCCGATGGTTCAGTTGGACGGCGGCCGGTTTGCGACATCGGATCTGAACGATTTGTATCGTCGGGTTATCAACCGGAATAATCGTTTGAAGAAATTGTTGGAACTGCATGCGCCTGAGATTATTGTGCGGAACGAAAAGCGGATGCTGCAGGAGGCTGTGGATGCGCTGATTGATAACGGCCGGCGCGGAAAACCGGTTAACGGTCCGAATAATCGTGCGCTGAAATCTCTGTCTGATGTTTTAAAAGGTAAACAAGGTCGATTCAGACAAAACTTGCTGGGTAAACGTGTTGACTATTCCGGCCGTAGCGTTATCGTGGTCGGTCCGGAATTGAAGTTGTATCAATGCGGATTGCCGAAAGAAATGGCTTTGGAATTGTTTAAGCCGTTTGTCATGAAGCGGTTGACCGATTTGGGCAAGGCTCAGAATATTAAGAGTGCAAAAAAAGCAGTTGAAACGGCAGATCCTTGTGTATGGGATGCGCTGGAATCCGTCATTAAGGAATATCCGGTTATGCTGAACCGTGCTCCGACCCTGCACCGGTTGGGTATCCAGGCGTTCGAGCCGGTTTTGGTAGAAGGACGCGCGCTGAAACTGCATCCGTTGGTTTGTACGGCATTTAATGCGGACTTCGACGGAGACCAGATGGCTGTTCACGTTCCTCTTTCGGCAGAGGCGCAGGCTGAGGCAAGATTCTTGATGCTTTCTGCCAATAACCTGCTGCGTCCGCAGGACGGAAAACCGGTTACGGTTCCGACTCAGGATATGATTTTGGGTTCGTACTATCTGACGATTGTACGCGACGATGAAGAGGGCGCTTGGCAGTTTGATGAAAACGGCAAAGTGTTGAAGACCGGTAAGATCTTTAAAGATCCGGACGAGGCGTTGATGGCTTATGATGCCGGCGTAGTCGGCATGCATGCCCCGATCAAAGTGCGTGTAACAAAGCAGATGGACGGAAAAACCGTTCAGAAAGTGATTGTAACCACGGTTGGCTGCATCATCTTTAACTCGGCGATTCCGCAGGATTTGGGCTTTATTGACCGGACGGATCCGGAACATGCGTTTGACTATGAAGTGAACTTTGTTGTAACGAAGAAAACGCTTGGAAAGATTATTGACAAATGTATCCGCGTACATGGCATTACGCAGACGGCGGATATTTTGGATAAAATTAAAGCGCAGGGGTATAAATATTCTACACGAGGCGCGATTACGATTTCGGTTGCGGATATGATTATCCCGTCTGAAAAAGCAGAAATTTTGGACGAAGCCGAAAAGAAAGTTGAAAAAGTAACTAAACACTTTAAACGTGGTTTGATTTCCGATTCGGAAAGATATAATCAGGTGGTTAAGATTTGGGATGACGCCACCAAAGAAGTGACCGGAAAACTGAAGAATTGTCTGAGTGAAAAGAATCCGATTCAGATGATGGCAACTTCCGGTGCCCGCGGAAGTATTGACCAGATCCGTCAGCTTTGCGGTATGCGTGGATTGATGGCGAATACATCGGGTCGTGCGATCGACGTTCCGATTCGTGCTAACTTCCGTGAGGGACTGAATGTGTTGGAATACTTTATTTCTTCCAGAGGTGCTCGTAAAGGTCAGGCGGATACGGCGTTGAGAACGGCAGACTCCGGTTATTTGACGCGGCGTTTGGTCGATGTTTCTCAGGATGTTATTATTCGTGAAGATGACTGCGGAACGCATTCCGGTGTATGGGTCTATGATATCCAGGAAGGTGATGAAAAGATCGAAGGGCTGGCAGAGCGGTTGAAGGGCCGTTTCCCGGTTGACGATATTATTCATCCCCAAACCGGCGAAGTATTGGTTTCTCGGGATACCCCGAAACCCATTACGGAAAAACAGGCTGCGGCGATTGTAGAAGCCGGCATCAAAAAGGTTCATGTACGTTCTGTTTTGGGTTGTAACTGTAAATACGGCGTCTGCGCCAGATGTTACGGCGAAAACCTGGCAACCAGCGATACGGTCAATGTCGGTGAATCGGTCGGTATCATTGCTGCGCAGTCTATCGGTGAGCCCGGTACGCAGTTGACGATGAGAACGTTCCATACCGGTGGTGTTGCTTCCGGTTCGGATATTACACAAGGTCTTCCGCGTGTTCAGGAATTGTTTGAGGTGCGGCGGCCGAAAGTGATTTCCGTTTTGGCGGAAACTTCCGGTACGGTTACGATCCAGCAGGTAAAAAATGCTCGGCACGCCATTATTAAGGATGACGAAACGGGTGAAGAAATTTCTTTGTTGATTCCGTACGGCGCACGGCTGAAAGTACAGGACGGTCAGCATGTGGATAAGGGCGATGAGCTGACGGTTGGTGCTTCGGATCCTCAGGATATCCTGAGAATCAAAGATGCTTCGGCTGTTCAGGAATACATTACTGCTGAAGTTCAGAAAGTATATCGTCGGCAGGGCGTTGATATCAACGATAAGCATATCGAGATTATTATTCGTCAAATGATGCGGAAGGTTCGGGTGGTAGATCCCGGAACAACCTCCTTGCTTGCCGGTGCAGTGATTGATAAATCGGAATTGTTGGATATTACCAAACAGTATCAGGCTGACTTGGCGGAGGGAAAAGAAGTTGTGGCTCCGCAGGTTGAACCGGTGTTGTTGGGTATTACGAAGTCCGCGCTTGCGACGGAGAGCTTCTTGTCCGCGGCTTCCTTCCAGGAGACTACCAAGATCTTGACGGATGCGGCCATCAAAGGCAAAACAGATATGTTGGTCGGCTTAAAAGAAAACGTTATTATCGGTAAGTTGATTCCGGCCGGAACTGGTCTGGAACGCTACCGGAATGTAGATGTTGAGCCAGCTGCCTCGTCTGAGTTTGTGCAGGGAGAAGAATATACAGAAGCATAAGATTGAATGAAAAAGTTCATTAAAAATTTTCATTTTAAAATAGAAACCTGTTGCAAAACAGCGTGTTTTATGCTATAATCATTACAGTATTGCGTTTTTATCCGTGTGCTTTTCGGAGGTGTGAAATGTCTGATTTTCCTACAGACAGGACCGTCGTTGGGTTAAAGCAAAGTATAAAGGTGATTCGCAGCGGCAGGCCTGAAACCGTGTTTTTGGCCTCAGACGCTTCCGCGGATCTGGTACTGTCGGTGTTAGACGCCTGTCAGAAAGCGCAGGTAACGGATATCAATCGATCGTTTACAATGATGCAGTTGGGGGCGGCAGTGAAAATTGACGTCCGTGCAGCTGTAGTTGTAATAGAAAAAATCTAAGATTAGGAGGTGTAGTATGCCAACATTTAACCAATTGGTACGCAAAGGCAGACAGGCAAAAGCTTTTAAGTCTTCGGCTCCTGCATTGCAGAAGAGTATGAATACGTTGAAAAAGCGTGTTGTTGAACAGAATTCTCCGCAAAAAAGAGGCGTTTGTACAGTTGTAAAAACGACTTCTCCGAAAAAGCCGAACTCGGCGCTGCGGAAAATCGCAAGAGTTCGTTTGACGAATTCTTCCGAGGTTACAACGTATATCCCGGGTATTGGACATAATCTTCAGGAGCACAGCGTCGTTCTTGTTAGAGGCGGACGTGTTAGAGACCTGCCGGGTGTTCGTTACCATATTATCAGAGGTGCTTTGGACGCTCAGGGCGTTGCAAACAGAATGCAGGGTCGTTCCAAGTACGGCGTAAAGCGGCCGAAAGCCGGCGCTAAAAAATAATAGGGTTAAAATTGTTGAAAGCACATTTTGATTTACTTTGAAACGTTAGTCCGCTTGATGTGGTTATCATAAATAAGCGCTAACGGGAGTGAACAGCTTTCGAGTACCTATGAAATCATTGATTATAATGAAGGAGGGAAGTTCAGTGCCAAGAAGAGGTTTTGTACCTAAGAGAGAGGTTTTACCCGATCCGATATACGGTTCAAAGCTCGTGTCCAAACTGATCAACAATGTAATGCTTGACGGTAAAAAGGGCGTGGCTCAGAAGATCGTATACGACGCATTTGACATTGTAAAGGAGAAGTCCGGCAAAGATCCTCTTGAAGTATATCAAGAGGCGATGGAAAACATCATGCCCCTTCTCGAAGTCAAAGCAAGACGTGTCGGCGGATCCAACTATCAGGTTCCGATGGAAGTTCGGCCTGAAAGACGTACAACGCTTGGTTTGCGGTGGCTCACTTTGTATGCTCGTCAGAGAAGTGAAAAAACCATGAAAGAGCGTTTGGCTAATGAGATTCTGGACGCCGTGAATAATCAGGGCGGCGCCGTGAAAAAGAAAGAAGATACTCATAAAATGGCAGAAGCCAACAAGGCGTTTGCACATTATAGATGGTAATGCTTTTTTCCGCACAATTTATATTTTAGTCAGAAAATGCCGTTTGCATTTTCGAAAGGAGATTTATAATGCCAAGACAATGTCCCTTGCAACTTTATAGAAATATAGGTATTATGGCTCATATCGATGCGGGAAAAACGACAACCACAGAGCGTATTCTGTATTATACGGGTGTTAACCATAAAATCGGTGAAACACACGACGGTACGGCTACCATGGACTGGATGGCTCAGGAGCAGGAAAGAGGTATCACGATTACTTCTGCTGCAACAACCTGTTATTGGGCTCATTCAGATTATCATCATGATGTAGAGGCCGTTAAGAAAAACAGACATCGTATCAATATCATTGATACCCCGGGCCACGTAGACTTTACGGTTGAAGTAGAGCGTTCTTTGCGTGTTCTGGACGGTTCTGTTACCGTATTCTGCGCGAAGGGTGGCGTTGAGCCCCAATCGGAGACCGTTTGGAGACAGGCGGATAAGTATAAGGTTCCCCGTATGGCTTATGTGAATAAGATGGACATCATGGGTGCCAACTTCTATCGCGTTGTAGATATGATGAAAGACCGCTTAAAATGTAACGCGGTTCCGATTCAGCTTCCGATCGGTGCAGAGGATACGTTCAAAGGCTTGATCGATCTGGTTGAGATGAAAGCCTATATTTACTGTAACGACGAAGGCACGGATATCAAAATAGAAGATATCCCCGAAGATATGAAAGATCTTGCCGAAAAATACCGTACCGAGCTTTTGGAGCACTGCGCAGAGCAGGACGAAAGTTTGATGGAAAAGTATTTTGCCGGTGAAGAGATCACGGAAAAAGAGATTAAAACATGCATTCGGAAAGCCACCATTGCCAATGAGATGGTGCCGATTGTATGCGGAACCTCTTATCGGAACAAAGGTGTTCAGAAATTGCTGGACGCTATTGTTGATTATATGCCGTCTCCGTTGGATATTCCGGCTATTAAGGGTGTTGATCCTGATACCGGAGAAGAGACGGAAAGAAAAGCAGATGACAATGAACCGTTTTCTGCTTTGGCATTCAAAATTATGACAGACCCGTTTGTCGGAAAACTGTGCTTCTTCCGTGTTTATTCCGGAAAGGTTGCAGCCGGCGCAACAGTTTTGAACTCGGTAAAGGATTCAAAAGAGCGGTTTGGTCGTATTTTGAGAATGCACGCCAACCACAGAGAAGACGTGGATGAAGTATTTGCGGGCGATATCTGTGCGGCTGTTGGATTGAAAAACACAACAACGGGTGATACGCTTTGTGATGACAAGGCTCCGGTTATCTTGGAGTCTATGGAATTCCCCGAGCCGGTTATCCGTGTTGCGATTGAGCCCAAAACAAAAGCCGGACAGGAAAAAATGGGTATCGCTTTGATGAAGTTGGCCGAAGAGGACCCGACGTTTAAAACGTATTCCGATGAGGAAACCGGTCAGACCATTATTGCCGGTATGGGTGAGCTGCACTTGGAAATCATTGTAGACAGACTTCTGCGTGAGTTCAAAGTGGAAGCCAATGTAGGTCAGCCGCAGGTTTCTTATAAAGAGACTATTCGCAAGTCTGTGGATCAGGAATGCAAGTATGCCCGTCAGTCTGGTGGTAAAGGTCAATACGGTCACGTTAAGATCATTCTGGAGCCGAACGAACAGGGCAAAGGATATGAATTTATCAATAAAATTGTCGGCGGTGCAATCCCGAAAGAATATATCCCGGCTGTTGATGCCGGTATTCAGGGCGCTATGCAGAGCGGTGTTTTGGCCGGATACAATGTTGTTGACGTTAAAGTAACGCTTTATGATGGTTCTTATCATGAAGTGGACTCTTCGGAAATGGCGTTTAAGATTGCCGGTTCTATGGCGTTTAAAGAAGCAATGCGCAAAGCAGATCCTGTTTTGACGGAGCCGATCATGAAAGTGGTTGTAACGGTTCCTGAGGAATATATGGGTGACGTTATGGGCGACCTGAACTCTCGTCGTGGTCAGATCCAGGGTATGGATGCTGCAAATGGTGCACAACAAATCACGGCATTTGTACCGTTGTCTGAAATGTTTGGTTATGCAACCGATTTGCGTTCTAAAACACAGGGCCGTGGCGTTTATACGATGGAGCCGAGCCATTTCGCAGAGGTTCCCAGAAATATTGCTGAAAAGATTATTTCCAGCAGAGCAAAGAAAGAATAATTACGGTTTTCGGACCATAATTATAAGCCAGACAATAAATTTATTATTTACAGGAGGATATACGAATGGCAAAGGCTAAATTCGAAAGAACAAAACCCCATGTTAACATTGGTACAATTGGTCACGTTGACCATGGTAAGACAACTCTTACCGCTGCAATCACAAAGTACCTTTCTTTAAAGGGACAGGCTCAGTTTGAAGATTATGCAAACATTGACAAAGCTCCCGAAGAAAGAGAAAGAGGTATTACCATCAATACCGCACACGTTGAGTATGAGACCGATGCTCGTCACTATGCTCACGTTGACTGCCCGGGGCACGCCGACTACATCAAGAACATGATCACCGGTGCTGCTCAGATGGACGGTGCTATCCTGGTTGTTGCTGCATCTGACGGTGTTATGGCTCAGACCAGTGAGCACATTTTGTTGGCTCGTCAGGTTGGCGTTCCTGCAATCGTTGTATTCATGAACAAAATCGACCAAGTTGACGACCCCGAATTGTTGGAAATCGTTGAAATGGATATTCGTGAGCTTCTTACGAAGTACGAATTCCCCGGCGATGACACTCCGATCATCAAAGGTTCTGCTTTCTTGGCTTTGGACAGCAAATCTACAGATCCTGAAGATCCTGTATACGCTTGCATCAAAGAGTTGATGGATGCTGTTGACTCCTTCATTCCGACTCCGGAAAGAAACGACAATCTGCCGTTCCTGATGCCGGTTGAGGACGTTTTCACGATCACCGGACGTGGTACGGTTGCTACCGGCCGTGTTGAAAGAGGTGTTTTGAAGACTTCTGAAGAAGTTGAAATCGTTGGTCTTGAAGAAGAAATCAAGAAGACGGTTGTTACCGGTATTGAAATGTTCAGAAAGATCTTGGATGAGGCTGAGGCTGGAGATAATATCGGTTGTCTGCTGCGTGGTATTGACAGAAAAGACATCGAAAGAGGTCAGGTTCTTGCAAAACCCGGTACGATTCATCCTCATACCAAATTTACCGGTGAGGTTTACGTATTGAAGAAGGAAGAAGGCGGACGTCATAAGCCGTTTGTTTCCAACTACAGACCGCAGTTCTATTTCAGAACAACGGACGTTACCGGCGTTATCACGCTCAAAGACGGTGTTGAAATGTGTATGCCTGGCGATAACGTAACAATCGATGTTGAATTGATCACACCGATTGCTATTGAGCAGGGACTTCGTTTCGCTATCCGTGAAGGTGGTAAGACAGTTGGTTCCGGCGTCGTTGCCGCAATCGAGAAATAATCCTGTTATTGGGAATTTCAACGGACGGTGAGAGCGACTCTCACCGTCCGTTTTTTCGTAAATAAGCGAGTGTGGAATGCAAAAAAATAAAAATAGGGCTTATGTTTCAATCATAAAAGCATTTTTTGTTTAAGGAGGCGAGCGCAAGTGAGTTTTTTGGAAAAAATCCAGACTCCGGCTGATTTAAAAAAATTAAATGATGCGGAACTTGACGCGCTTGCTCGTGAGATTCGTGAAGAGTTGATTGAAACGGTTTCAAAAACGGGTGGACACCTGGCGTCAAATTTGGGTGTTGTTGAGTTGACGCTGGCTTTGCATCGAGTTTTTGACTGTCCGGGAGATCAGATTGTTTTTGACGTAGGGCATCAGGCATATGTGCACAAGATGCTGACGGGACGCCGTGCGCAAATGAGTACGATTCGGATGAAAGACGGATTGTCCGGCTTTGCAAGCCGGCGCGAAAGCGATTATGATTGTTTTGGAGGCGGGCACAGCGGCACGTCGCTTTCTGCGGCGATCGGGCTGGCCATTGCCAATAAATTAGATGGCAACGACCATACGGTTGTAGCGGTGATCGGAGACGGTTCTTTTACAAACGGGATGGTTTATGAGGCGTTGAATAATATTGCGGAACATCAGGATTTGCGGCTGGTTGTGGTGCTGAATGACAATGAGATGTCGATTTCTCATAATGTGGGAGGGTTGTCGGCTTATTTGTCTGATTTGCGTACTAGCCAAGGTTATTTTTCTTTCAAACACGGACTGTATCATTTTTTGATACGGATTCCTGTTGTAGGGTCTGTGATTTATCGTTTTGCAAAATGGGTTAAAGATGTGAATAAGCGCATTTTCTTTCAACGCAGTTTCTTTGAAGATTTGGGGTTGGATTATTTAGGACCGATTGACGGAAATAATATTAAAAAGATGGAGATTGTTCTGCGGGAGATGAAGCGTAACGCGGTTCCCGGTATTGTGCATGTGTGTACCCGAAAAGGGGCGGGTTATCCGGATGCTGAAGCTCATCCCGATTTTTATCATGCCGTTCCCCCGTTTGACAGACAGACAGGATACCGATATGATCAGAATATCCCCGGGTTTTCTGAAGTGTTTGGCAAGACTTTATGCCGGCTGGCTGAAAAGGATGATCGCATTTGCGCCGTGACGGCGGCAATGGCTCATGGAACGGGGTTGTCTGATTTTGCGCAACAAGTTCCTTCACGCTTTTTTGATGTGGGGATTGCTGAGGAGCATGCGGTTACTTTTTGTGCAGGTCTTTCTGCGAATGGAAAAATCCCTGTGTTTGCTGTTTATTCCAGTTTTTTGCAGCGTTCGTATGATCAGTTGATTCATGATATTGCGATTCAGCAACTTCCGTTTGTTTTGTGCGTGGATCGAGCCGGATTTGTTCCCGGAGACGGGATTACGCATCAGGGTATTTTTGACGTTTCTTTTTTATCTGATATTCCAGGCTGGGAGTTATACAGTCCGGAAAATGATGCCGAGTTGGCACAAGTGCTGACAGACGCTGTGTCGGCTTGCAAGCCGGTTGCGATTCGGTATCCGAAAGGTTGTCAGCAGGATTATGACCGGTCTGTATTTGTAGAACAAGATGGGTTCTGTTATGCGGATTACGCCAAACCAAATGCAACAGGAAAGCAAACGGTTATCATCACCTATGGGCGAGTGTGTGCCAATGCGGTTGAGGCGGCAAAGGCAAGTGAGGGGCCGGTTCGTGTGATCCGGCTAAAGCGGCTGAAACCGATTGATTATGCAAAATTGTTTGAGGAAGTCGGAGATCCAGACCGCATGATTTTGCTGGAGGAAGGCATTCGACACGGTGGGATTTGCGAGCAAATTCTGGCTTATATGCGCTTACATGCGTTGCTGCCGCACTGTCAGGTTTTGGTTCGTGCGGTGGAGGACCGTTTTGTAGAAAACGGTTCCGTGGAACAATTGATGGACTTATTTGGGTTGAGCCCTGAAAAAATTGGAAAACTGCTTTGTGCAGACTTTGTAGAAGAACTGGATGCCCCGGAAAAAGCGACGCAACAAATGGTGTTCCAAAAATGATAGAAAGAAAAAAGACAGATTTCTTGGAGAGCGGAATCTGTCTTTTTTGTTTGTTGAACCCCCGATACCGTGTGGTGGTTTTCGGGGGTGTTTGAAAACGTTATGTGTGAGAAGTAAAAAGATTGATATTTGATAAAATAGCACTGCGGGAGAATCCGAGTTTTAGGGATGTGTCGTCCGTGTTAGCCAACCAGTGCCAATCTGCTTGCAAGAGGGACAAAAATTTGCCATCTGCTGAAAAAAAGACCCCGACAGATGTTTGTTTTTCTGTCGGAGTGTTTGAATGGGATGTTTTATTTTAAACGAGAAAGTTTTCTTTTTTTGATTTGATATAAAATAAAATAAATCAATTCTGCCAGTAAAATCAGTAAGCTGATAATTTGGGAGGTGGACAATCTCCACAAAAAGCCGCGGTAAGCATCGCCTCTGAAAAACTCCAGCACAAAGCGGATGACGGGATAACAGGTCAGATAGACAAAAATCAGCCTGCCCTTTAATTTTTGTTTTTGAAACAGTAAAAAAATCAGCACAAACAGCATCAGATTCAATGCCGCTTCCAAAAGTTGGACAGGAAAACGCGGCACATCGTTTGCTATATCTACGGGTGCGTGGGTATAGGTCAAGCCCCATTGGCATTCAACGCCGTAGCAGCAACCTCCTAAAAAACAGCCGATTCTGCCAAAGGTGTGAAAGAGCGGCACGGAAAAAGCGGCAACATCCCAGTAAAAGGAACGCTGAAGATTCTTTTTTTTCAGATAAGTCAGACAGGCAAAACCGCCGCCCAGTAGTCCGCCGTAAAAGACACTTCCGCCAAAGGCAGTAAAAAGGAATTGAAAAAATGACTTAAACGAATCGATGACAGAAAGGTCAGAAATCGTATTGACGATCAGTTTCATATTGGTAATACCATACAGCATGTGTGATCCGATTAGCGCGCCGACCGCTGCGATGAGAAAAAAAACAATCATGTCATCTTCGTTCTGTTTGTGCTTTCGGGCACAAATGCAGGCTAAAAAGCCCGCAATCAAAAAGCCTGCTGCAGCAAGAAGTGGGTAGGTACCGATTTGTTTTCCGAAAATTTCTATGGTAGGATACATACGATCATCCTTTGATGTTTATGGAAAGAAACGACATTTGCACCGATCAAATGCAAATGTCGTTTTGCTGTTTATACAAACGTGAAAAATTAGGTCATAGATACCAAAGAACCTGCGGCAATGATTGCGCATACCACGCAGATTACAGCGATAGCGCTGAAAGCACAGCCGATGATTCCCAATACAAGGCCTGCCGTAGCCAATCCTTTATTGGTGCTCTTTTTGCGGCCCAATACGCCGAAAATAATACCTAAAATAGCAAGCGGTAATGTTACATAACTAACATAAGGAATAAAGCTTCCTACAATACCGAGAATGCCGCAAACCAGTGCCGCCACGGACATCCCGTTTGAACCGGGCGTCATGTTGCCGTTGCCGATATTGTTGTTATTGATGTTGTTGTAACCAACGCTGCTGTTGTTGATGTCATTATTGACATTGCTGTAATCAACGTTGCCGTTGTTGACGTTGCTGTTGTTTTCCATATTGTTGTTTTCCATAATTGCCAGCCCCCATACATAATTATTAATTTTATTATACATGATATTGAAGATGTTGTCAGACGTATTTTAAATTTAGTACGGTGTGAAAAAACCTTTTGTTTCCTCTTGCAAAATCAGTAAAAAAATAGTATAATATATACTGTATTTTTATGTGTAAAAAGGAGGGTTGACGATGCAGTTAAAGTATATTGAACTTCAGGGTTTTAAATCTTTTCCGGATAAGACGGTTATTGCATTCGGAGATGGAATCACTGCCATTGTCGGCCCGAACGGAAGCGGAAAAAGCAATATCTCGGACGCGGTGCGCTGGGTGATGGGGGAGACCTCTTCGAAAACGCTGCGCGGGCAGAAGATGGAAGACGTGATTTTTGACGGAACGACGCTGCGTAAGCCGATGGGCTTTGCGGAAGTGTCGCTGGTGCTGGATAACAGCGATCGGACCCTGCCGTTGGAATACGACGAGGTGGCGATTACCCGACGTTATTACCGCAGTGGGGAAAGTGAGTATTTTATCAATCGGTCGGATGTGCGCCTGCGGGATATTCAGGAATTGCTGCGGGATACCGGGTTGGGGAAAACAGGGTATTCGATTATCGGGCAGGGCGCCATTACGGAGATTATCGGGGCCAAAAGTGCAGACCGGCGTGTGTTGTTTGAAGAAGCGGCCGGGATTGCAAAGTTTAAATATAAAAAAGATGAAAGTTTACGGCGGTTAAATCAAACACAGAATAATATTGTCCGCTTGACGGATATTGTTTCGGAATTGCAGGCGCGGTTGGGGCCGTTGGAGAGCCAGGCGCAAAAGGCTAAACAGTATCTGGCGCTGCGAGATGAGAAAAAAGGGCTGGAAGTGACGCTGTGGGTGCATCGGCTGACAGAGTTGGCCCGGCAGGCAGACGAGGCGTCGCAGTTGGTGCAGACGTTTTCGCAGGATTTACAAAATGCGGTGTCCGAGCTGCAAAAAACAGAGTCGCAAATTACCGAGGCGTTGGCCTGCTCGGAGCAATTGACCGCGCAGATTGAACAAATTCGCGCTTTCGGCGCTGCGCAGGCAGAACAGATTGCCGAGCAGCAAACTCAGATTGTGGTTGCACAAAATGATATCGAACACGCGCAAAAGGATATTGAGCGGCTGCGTAAAACCAAGCAGGAAAATGCAGGCCAAAGCCAGCAGATCCAAGCACAGCGGGACGAAAAACAGGCCCGGCTTGACGAGGCGCAGCAGCGGCTGTCGGCTTTTGACGTGCAGTTGGACCAGTACGAGCAAGCGCTCAAACAATTAGAAGATCAGGCGGCGGCATTACAGCAAAAGATGACCGAAGCCCAGGATTGCTTGACTGAGTTGTCACAGCGGGACACACTTTTGCGGGTGGAGTTCAGTTCGGTTGAACAAAGTACGCACGATCAGGCGGTTCATATACAAGGCCGCGAACAGGAGATCTCGGACGCGCAGGAACGGTTTGGGACGCTGGAAGCCGAACGGGAGCAGCTGCAAAGCAAAAAAGACAGTCTGCAAAAGGATTTGGACAGCGCCAAAAATATTCAGGCCGGATATCTGGTAAAAAAACAGCAGGAAGATTTGCGGGTGCAGCAGGCGCGAACGGCCTTTTTGCAATCGCAGACGACGTATGGACGTCAGACGGACCGACTGCACATTTTGCAGGGAATGCAACAGCATTACGAAGGGTTTCAGAACAGTATCAAAACCGTTATGGAGGAATCCCGCAAAGGGGTTTTGACCGGTGGGGAAGGCACGGTTGCGGACTTGATCGAGGGGGATGAAGAATACGCGACCGCGATTGAGACCGCTTTGGGCGGCTCTTTGCAGCATATTGTGACGGACAGCGAACAGAGCAGTAAAAATTGTATTTATTATTTAAAGAACAAAAATGCGGGAAGAGCCACGTTTTTGCCGGTATCCAATATTCACGGAAAACGCCTGGACCCGATTCCTCGGGCGGGGGAAAACGGCGTTGTGGGGCTGGCGGCGGATTTGGTTCGGTTTGATGCAAGATATCGCGGGATTATGGACTATTTGTTGGGCCGGACGGTGGTGTGCGAGGATATGGACAGCGCAACCCGGCTGGCAAGACAGAATAAATACGCGTTTCGCGTGGTGACGCTGGATGGCCAGCTGGTGAATGTCGGCGGGTCGTTAACCGGCGGCTCTTCCGGGCGTAAGTTTGGCATTTTGAGCCGGCACAATGAGATCGAGGATTTAAAAAAGGAGTGTGCCGGACTTAAAGAACAAATGAACCGGGACGAACAGCAGGTCAAACGTTTGGAGCAGCAATTGCAGCAAACGGAGTCGGACTTGTCGCATGCACAGTCGGAGATCCGCTTGTTGGAAGAAGAGCAGATCAAAACGGACGCGGCTCTAAACCATTGTATTTCTTCGCTGCAGACGATTCGTCAACAGGAAGAATCTTTGAAGAAGGAATTGGAAAACCTATCTTTACAGAGCCGCACGCATTTGGAACAGCGTGAAGTGTTAACCGGCAAGCTGGAAGAAAACGACGCCGCGATTTTGGCACAAAAAGAAGTTTGCGAAATGCTGCGGCAGCAGCAGGCGGCGCTCGGCGAGGAGAAAGAAAGCCGGATGCAGCAATTGCAGGACTGTCGGTTACAGCGATTGGAGTACGAAAAGGACCTGGAAAGCGAAAAGCAGCAGTTATCCGTTTTGGAACAACAGCTTCAGACACAGTCTGCCTCTTCGGAACAGTTAGACCGGGAGATTGAGGGATTAGAGCAGCAGATTGTTGTTTTTACCGAAAAAATTGACGCATTGCAGGCACAAAAGGCGCAGCTGCAGCAACAAACCGCGCAGAATGAAGAAGAAATTTTGAATAAAGTGGCCCAACGGACACAGACGGAACAGCAGATTCAACAGTTGCGTGAATCGGAAAAGGGATTGTACGAACAGCGTGAAAAATTGTCCGCACAATTGGAGCGGCAAACGCATTTGGTCCAGTCGGCTGAAGAAGAAAAACAGACGATCATCTCCAAAATCTGGGATGAATATGAATTGCCGCTGTCACAGGCTCAGCAGCTTTGTGTGCCGATTGAAGATTTTGCGGCCGCACAGCGAAAAGTCAATGCCATTAAAGCCTCGATGCGGGCTTTGGGTGAAATCAATCTGACGGCCGTAGAAGAGTACACGCAGGTCAAAGAGCGTTATGACGGGCTTTGGGCACAGGTGCAGGATTTGACAAAATCCAAAGAAAGCATTGAAAAAATGATTGCGGAACTGACCGAGCAGATGACAACGGTGTTCACGCAGCAGTTTGCCGTGATTAACGCCGAGTTTGAACGCGTTTTTCGTCAGTTATTTAACGGCGGCAGCGCCAAATTGACTTTGGATGATCCGGAAAATGTTTTGGAGTCCGGGATTGAGATTTATGTGGCGCCTCCCGGCAAGATTATCAAGCACCTGTCTTCGCTTTCGGGCGGAGAACAGTCTCTGACCGCGATTGCGCTGTATTTTGCGATTTTGACCATTCGGCCGGCACCGTTTTGCCTGTTGGATGAAATTGAGGCGGCGCTCGATGATGTGAATGTGGTGCGGTATGCGGAATATTTGCGCAAACATGAGCATACACAGTTTATTGTGATTACGCACCGGCGAGGAACGATGGAGGCCGCGGACAGGCTTTACGGCGTTACGATGAAAGAAAAGGGCATTTCCAGAATTCTTGCCATTGATGTCAGCCAGATCGAAAAACATATATAACCGGGACGGGTGATGCGCGTGGCTTTGGGACCACTTGCGTCAGCCGAACCGAAAACAGCTAAGAGGAGTCAAAACATGGGTTTTTTTGATAAGATTAAAGCCGGATTAAAAAAGACGACGGATAAAATCAGCGACGGACTGAACAGTATTGCCGCTAACTTCCGCAAAGTGGATGAAGAGTTTTTGGACGAATTGCTGGAAGTGTTGATTATGGCGGACGTTGGATATGAGACTTCGCAAACCATTATCGACCAACTGCGGGAAAAGGCCAAACTGGAAAAAATCGAGTCGACCGAGCAGCTTCGCGAGGCATTGATGTCGATTATCGCGCAGTTGATGCAGGGCGACAACGAACTGAAGATTGCAACAAAGCCTTCGGTGATTTTGGTCGTTGGCGTGAACGGCGTGGGCAAAACAACCACGATCGGAAAATTGGCGCATCGTCTTTCGGAAGACGGCAAAAAAGTGATCATTGCGGCGGCCGACACGTTTCGTGCGGCGGCGATCGATCAGATTTCGATTTGGGCCGAACGGGCAGGGATCGATATCATTAAACATCAGGACGGTTCTGATCCCGCAGCGGTTGTCTTTGACGGGATCCGGGCAAGCGTTGCACGCGATGCCGACGTGTTGATTTGCGATACGGCAGGGCGGCTGCATAATAAGAAAAACCTGATGGGAGAATTGGAGAAGATTTTGCGGGTTATAGACCGCGAGTTGCCGCAGGCCGATAAAGAGATTTTGTTGGTGGTTGACGCTACGACCGGACAAAACGCGATTGCCCAGGCGAAGGACTTCAAAGAAGCGGTTGGCATTACCGGGGTGGTGTTGACCAAATTGGATGGTACGGCCAAGGGCGGCGTAACGATTGCGGTAAAGGATATCACCGGAGTGCCGATTAAATTAGTGGGCGTCGGAGAAAAAATCGACGATCTGCAATATTTTGATGCACAGGAATTTGCGCGCGCGCTGGTAGGAGGAGACGAAGAATGAAGATGAAATTGCTATTGGCTTCTAATAACCGAAAAAAATTGCAGGAGCTCAAAGACATTCTTCAGGAGAAATTTGATATTGTAACGCTTGCCGAGGCGGGCGTGGTATCGGAACCGGAAGAAACCGGCAAAACCTTTGCCGAAAACGCGTATATTAAAGCGTATGACGGGATGCGGCTTTCCGGGATGGCTTGCCTTGCCGACGACAGCGGGTTGGCGGTGGACGCTTTGGGCGGTGCGCCGGGGGTTCTCTCTGCCAGATATGCCGGCGAACACGGAAATGATCAGAAGAATAATGAGCTTTTATTGAAAAATTTGCAAGGGGTAGAAGATCGGAGCGCCCAGTTTGTATGCGCGATTTGTTTGGTTTATCCCGACGGACGGACCGTGACGGCGGAAGGCCGGGTGCACGGACAGATTTTAACAGAGCCGCACGGGGAGAACGGATTTGGATATGATCCGCTGTTTTATGTGAAAGAATATGACCAAACGTTTGCGCAGCTTCCGGCTGAGGTGAAAAATCGAATCAGTCATCGCGCGGCGGCGCTTAAACAATTTATGAGCCAATTGGAGGAAAAACAATGACCAGTAAACAACGGGCGTATTTGCGCGGCCTTGCCAATACGATCGATACGATTTTGATTGTCGGAAAAGACGGGATTACGGACAATATCGTCAAACAGGCAGACGACGCATTGGAGGCCAGAGAGTTGATTAAAATGCGCTGTTTGGAAACATGCCTTTTGTCTGTGCGCGAGGCGGCGGCTCAGATCGCCGAGGCGGTGGCGGCGGACGTGGTTCAGGTGATTGGTTCTAAAGCGGTTTTATATCGTCCGGCCAAAGAACCTAAAATCGAGCTGCCAAAATGAATATCGGTATTTTTGGCGGCACATTCAACCCCGTTCATAACGGGCATGTAACGGCGCTAAAGGACTTTATCCGGTTTGCCGGGTTAGACCGCGTTTTTGTTTTTCCGACCGGGATTCCGCCCCATAAGGCGCTGACGGCGGGGGCGTCGAATGCGGATCGGCTGCAAATGGTAAAATTGGCTTTGGGAACGATGGCAACGGTGGACGATTATGAAATCCGAAAACAGGGCAAAAGTTATACCGTCGATACCATTTCTTATTTAAAACAACAATTTCCAAAGGATGCGTTGTTTTTATATGTGGGGTCCGATATGCTGTTGGCGTTTGAAACGGTCTGGTTCCGGTTTGAGCAAATTTTGCACGAGGTGACGTTGGTTGCGTTATCCCGTACGGGCGACGATACCGAGCGGCTGCAGAAATATGCCCAGCATTTAAATCAAACGTATCAGGCGGATGTCCGCGTTTGTCAAAGCCGGCCGCAGGTGGTCAGTTCTACACAAGTCCGGCAGAGGATCGAACAGGGACAATCGATTGCGGGGCTGGTCCCGGACTCCGTTGCTGATTATATAGAACAGCATGCACTGTATCGAGGCGAAAAGAAAAATGAGTTTGTATGATTTTGAAGCGGCAAAGAAAATATTGGCGGCACGCTTGAGCCCGGCCCGGTATCAGCACAGTCTCGGCGTTTCGCAAATGGCGGCCGAGTTGGCGCAGATTTACGGGCAAGATTGCGAAAAAAGCGCCTTTGTGGGCTTGGTTCACGATATTACAAAGAATGTGGACCAGACGCAGCAGTACGAGCTGCTGAAGCGATATGGGGTTCCAATCACGCCGCCGCTACGGTATAGTCCAGCGGTGCTGCATTCGATTACGGGCGCTTATCTTGCGCGCGCGCAATTCGGTATTGATGAGCAGATGTTTCGGGCAATCTTATATCATACAACCGGACATCGCGGGATGGGCCGGTTTGAGATGATTTTATTTGTTGCGGATTTGATTGAGCCGTCTCGGGTGTTTCCCGATGTGGAGAGTCTGCGGGAGAAGGCCAAAACCGATATCGATGCGGTAGCGTTGGAAAAGGTCCGTTTCAGCATCTTAAGTAATGTGAAAAAAGGCCTGTATTTGCATCCCGATACATTGGATTTATATAATGAATTTTCGGAAAAGAGGTATTCAAAATGATTTTTGATATGGTAAAAACGGCGGTCAAGGCCCTTGATTCAAAAAAGGGGATCGATATCCGGGTAATCAAAGTGCAGGATATTACATCGCTGGCCGATTATTTTGTGATTTGCTCCGGTTCTTCTTCCACCCAGGTCAAAGCACTGGCGGATGAGTGCGAATATCAGATGCAGCAGGGCGGCTATGAGATTCTGCACCGAGAGGGGAAAGGTTCCGGCGATTGGATTTTGTTGGATTACAAAGATATTATTGTTCACGTCTATAATCCCAAAATGCGTGAATTTTACGATTTGGAACGTTTTTGGAAAGACGGTACGCAAATAGATATTTCAGAAATATTGGGGGAGAACGAATAATGGGGTACGATTTTAAGGAAATCGAAAAAAAGTGGCAGGATATCTGGGAAGAAAAAGAGGTTTTTCATGCTCCGAATGATTATACCAAACCCAAGTACTATGCGTTGGTAGAATTTCCGTATCCGTCCGGCCAGGGACTGCACGTCGGTCATCCGCGTCCGTATACGGCGCTGGATATCGTGGCTCGGAAAAAGAGAATGCAAGGGTATAATGTGCTGTATCCGATGGGGTGGGACGCGTTCGGTCTGCCTACCGAAAACTATGCGATTAAAAATCATATTCATCCCCGAATCGTTACCGAAAACAATATCAAACGTTTTAAGGGACAGCTGCGCAGCTTGGGTCTTTCTTTTGACTGGTCCAGAGAGATTAATACGACCGATCCGGCTTATTATAAATGGACGCAGTGGATCTTTTTGCAGCTGTTTAAAAAAGGATTGGCCTATAAAAAGGAAATGTCGGTAAACTGGTGTACCTCGTGTAAGTGCGTTTTGGCCAACGAGGAAGTGGTAAACGGCGTTTGTGAGCGCTGCGGCAGTGAAGTGGTTCATCGGAACAAGACGCAGTGGATGTTGAAAATTACCGCCTATGCCGATCGGCTGATTGAGGATTTGGATACGGTGGATTATATTCCGAGAGTCAAAACGCAGCAAAAGAACTGGATTGGCAAATCCACCGGTGCGGAAGTTCGCTTCCAGACTTCGGCAGGCGATGTGCTGACCGTTTATACTACGCGGCCGGATACGCTGTTCGGGGCGACTTATATGGTTATTTCTCCGGAACATCCTTATATTGACCAATGGAAGTCTCTGATTAAAAATATGGACCAAGTGGATGCATATCGGGAAGAAGCGGCCAGAAAAAGTGATTTTGAACGGACGGAATTGGTCAAAGAGAAAACCGGCGTGAAGTTGGACGGCGTTACGGCGACCAATCCGGTTAATCATCAGCAGATCCCCATTTTTGTTTCGGATTATGTATTGATGAGTTACGGAACCGGTGCAATCATGGCGGTTCCGGCCCACGACGACCGCGACTATGCGTTTGCCAAAGCGTTTGATCTGCCGATGGTGGAAGTTGTTGCGGGCGGCGATATCTCCAAGCAGGCCTTTACGGATATCCAGACCGGGACGATGATCCATTCGGACTTCTTAGACGGATTGAGCGTGGAAGAGGCCAAAAAGAAAATATTAGATTATCTGGAACAGAACGGGTTGGGAACGGCTAAGACCAACTACAAATTGCGGGACTGGGTATTTTCCAGACAGCGTTATTGGGGCGAACCGATCCCCATGGTTTATTGCGAAAAATGCGGCTGGGTTCCGCTGGATGAAAAGGATTTGCCGTTGACGCTGCCGGATGTTGAAAATTATGAGCCGACGGATAACGGAGAGTCGCCGCTGGCTAAAATCGAGGAATGGGTCAACACCACCTGTCCGCATTGCGGAGGCCCCGCAAAGCGGGAGACTGATACCATGCCGCAGTGGGCGGGTTCTTCGTGGTACTTTTTGCGGTACATGGATCCGCATTGCGATACGGCGCTTGCTTCCAAAGAAGCGTTGGCGTATTGGTCACCGGTGGATTGGTATAACGGCGGGATGGAGCATACCACGCTGCATCTGTTGTATTCGAGATTCTGGCATAAGTTTTTGTATGATATCGGTGTTGTTCCCACTCCGGAACCCTATGCGAAGAGAACGTCTCACGGGATGATTCTGGGCGCGAACGGAGAGAAAATGTCCAAATCCAGAGGCAACGTCGTCAATCCCGACGATATTGTCAACGAGTTCGGTGCGGACACCCTGCGTACTTATGAGATGTTTATCGGTGACTTTGAGAAAGCGGCACCTTGGTCGGAAAACGGCGTAAAAGGCTGTAAACGGTTTTTGGACCGCGTCTGGGTTTTGAATGATATGGTAACAGACGGCGATGCCTATTCGCCCGAACTTGAAAAAGCGTTCCATAAAACGATTAAAAAAGTTTCCGAAGACATGGATCAGCTGAAGATGAACACGGCCATTGCCGCGCTGATGTCGTTGTTGAACGATATTTATGCCAAGGGCAGTTTAAATCGGGCGGAATTGAGAACATATTTGATTCTGCTCAATCCGATTGCGCCGCATATCACAGAGGAAATGTGGCAGAAAAACGGGTTTGAGGGTCTTTTGGCACAGGCAACCTGGTGTGAGTATGACGAGCAGAAAATCAAGGATACCGTGTTAAATATCCCGGTCCAAATCTGCGGTAAATTGCGCAGCGTCATTACGGTTGATGCTGCTGCAGATAAACAGACGATTCTGGACGCGGCGAAAGCAGACGCGAAAGTCGCGGCGGCGATTGCCGGCAAAGAGATTGTCAAGGAAATTTTTATCCCGGGTAAAATGGTGAACTTGGTGGTAAAATAAAAATTCTAAACGGATATGAATTTTAGAACGGATATGCAGCCTCTGCAAACAGCGGCGTTTTCGCTGTTGGGGGCAGGTTGCATATCCGTTTTTTTAGCCTTTGCGAAAAAGCAGAGGAAAAAAGATATTTTTAACCTGTTTTTAACAAATATCCCCTTTTGCATTTAACATGGGTCTGATATACTTTGCTTGTTTCCAGAAAAAGTTTATAAAGGAGCAATGAGGAATGAGAAAAGTTTTGGGAATACTTTTGAGTTGTGTATTGGCGGTAGGGTTGTTTGCAGGATGCAGCAACACGCAGACAGAGAATCCGGGACAGGATTCCGGAAAGGAAGAACAAAAATTGAGCGGGTCTGTTGCAACAGACGGTTCCACTTCGATGGAAGAAGTGATCAACGGTCTGGGCGAAGCGTTTACAACAGAAAACCCGGGTGTTAAATTTACATACAATCCTACCGGTTCCAGTTCCGGTATTACGGCTGTTTCCGAAGGCAGATGCGATATCGGTCTTTCGAGCCGTGCACTTAAAGACGAAGAAGCTGCTACCTTAACCGGTACCACGCTGGCTTTGGACGGAATTGCAGTGATCGTGAATAAGAACAATCCGGTTTCGGATCTGAGCCTGGAACAGATTGCAAAAATTTACACAGGTGAAATTACAAACTGGAGCCAGGTTGGCGGCCAGGACGGCGAAATCGTTCTGATCGGACGTGAGGCCGGAAGCGGTACCCGTGACGGATTTGAATCGATTACAGAAACGGAAGATCTTTGCAAATATCGTCAGGAATTGACTTCCACAGGGGATGTAATTGCAACGGTTTCTCAGAACCCGCTGGCTATCGGTTATGCTTCGTTGTCCGCCGTTGATGACGATATCAAGGCTTTGACCGTAGGTGGTGTGGCTCCGACCGAAGCAACCGTACAAGACGGCAGCTATGTGATCCAGCGTCCGTTTGTGCTGGTTACCCGCACAGGCGAAAAATTGTCTGATGTTGCACAGGCTTTCTTTGACTATATTACATCTGACGCTGCTTCTTCTGTCATCTCCGATATGGGAGCCGTACCTGTAAAATAAAAATCAGAAAGATTTCTGCGGCGGTCTTACGGCTTGTGGGACCGCCGTCTTTGCCACATGAAAGGAAAATGAGTTATGACAAAAACTTCAGAACAAGTTCTGTCTGAAAAAAAGCCCCGGCGCCGGTATCATATTTTGGAAACGGTCATTCATGCGATCTTTTTGATTTTGGGGTTAGTCGCTGTCGGATGTGTATTGATCATTTCGATTTATCTGATTTTGTCGGGAATCCCTGCTATTAAAGAAATCGGACTGGTGGAATTTTTGTTCGGAACGGAGTGGTCTTCGACTGCAGCGGATCCGAAATTCGGTATTTTACCGTTTATTTTAACCTCTGTTTACGGAACGGCCGGAGCGATTGTGATTGGGGTTCCGGTCGGCTTTTTTGCAGCAGTTTTTCTGGCAAAAATGGCTCCGGCAAAGGTAAAGGCGGTCATTACGTCCGCGGTGGGCGTACTGGCCGGAATTCCTTCCGTGGTTTACGGTCTTGTGGGTATGTTGGTGTTGGTTCCGCTTATTCGGCAGATTTTTAATTTGCCGGACGGAGCCAGCCTCTTTGCTGCAATTATCGTTTTGGCCGTGATGATTTTGCCGTCTGTGATTAAAGTTTCGGTAACGGCGTTGGAGGCGGTTCCCAAAGAGTATGAGGATGCCTCTTTAGCTTTGGGCGCCACTAAGATTGAAACCTTTTTCCGTGTTTCGGTCCCGGCCGCAAAGAGCGGTATCGCTGCGGCTATTGTTTTGGGTGTCGGACGTGCGATCGGGGAAGCAATGGCGGTGATGATGGTTGCCGGAAATGTTGCCAATATGCCGTCTTTGTTTGAGAGTGTTCGGTTCCTGACCACTGCCGTAGCCAGTGAAATGTCGTATTCTTCTGGGCTGCAGAGACAGGCCCTGTTTTCGATTGCCTTGGTTTTGTTCCTGTTTATTATGATGATTAACGTGTTGTTGAATATGCTTTTAAAGCGGCAAAAGGAGCATTGATATGATCAAACCTATTTCAAAAAAGCGCAAAGCATATGGCATTGGAATGCGCGTTGTGACTTACACAGCCGTTACGATTGTTTGCGCGCTGGTTTTGTTTGTTGTGGGATATGTGTTGGTACAGGGACTGCCCAATATTACGTGGCAAATGTTGTCCACCTCTCCCAGTTATCTGAAAAAAACAATCGGTATTCTGCCCGATATTTTAAGTACGCTTTATTTGGTGATTGCAACGCTGATTATTGTGTTGCCGATTGGCGTGGGCGCAGCGATCTATTTGACCGAGTATGCAAAAAATAAGCGGATTGTTGAATTGATTGAATTGGCGTCCGAGACCCTTTCCGGTATTCCCTCCATTATATACGGACTTGTCGGGATGCTGATTTTCTGTCAATTTCTGAAGTTGGAAACTTCTATTCTGGCAGGCGCGCTCACGCTGGTTATTATGAATCTGCCAACCATTATCCGAACCACGCAGGAAAGCCTTAAAACGGTTCCGCAAAGTTACCGCGAGGGTGCTTTTGCACTGGGAGCCGGCAAATGGCGGGTGATTCGTACGGTGGTGCTTCCCAGTTCGATTGACGGCATTGTTACCGGTTGTATTCTTTCTGTCGGCCGTATTTTGGGCGAGTCTGCCGCGTTATTGTTTACGGCCGGATTTGCACATACCTTGTACGGGCCTGCTGAAGGATTGGTGAATCCGGGCGCCAGCTTAACCGTTGCGTTGTATGTTTATGCCAAAGAGCAGGGTGAATTTGAAGTTGCTTTTGCGATTGCGGCAATTTTGATTGTGTTTACCCTATTAATCAATCTTAGTGCATCGCTGGTAGGAAAAATATTTAAACGGAGAGTAGAACAATGAATAAGAGCATCATTGAAGTTCAGGATTTATGTTTGTGGTATGGCGAAACGCAGGCGTTAAAAAATGTGAGTATGAAGATTCCCGAAAAGAGTATTACAGCACTGATCGGACCTTCCGGCTGCGGAAAATCCACATTTATCAAAACGTTGAATCGAATGAATGATTTAATTGACGGAATTAAAATTACGGGTAAGGTTTTATATGAGGACCGGGATATTTTTTCTTCGGATGTGGACGTAAACGGGCTGCGTCGGGACGTGGGAATGGTTTTTCAGAAACCCAATCCTTTCCCGATGAGTATTTATGATAATGTTGCATATGGACCTCGGACCCATGGAATCAAAAATCGTGCCAAATTGGATGAGATCGTGGAACGTTCTTTAAAAAATGCGGCGATTTGGGATGAGGTAAAAGACCGGCTGAAAAAATCGGCGTTAGGACTTTCGGGCGGACAGCAGCAGCGTCTTTGTATTGCGCGTGCGTTGGCCGTTGAACCGAAGGTGTTGTTGATGGACGAACCGACCAGTGCTTTGGACCCGATTTCTACTTCTAAAGTAGAGGATTTGGCAATGGAATTGAAAAAACAGTACACGATTGTTATGGTAACGCACAATATGCAGCAGGCGGTAAGAATATCTGACCGGACAGCGTTCTTCTTGCTGGGAGAAGTGGTAGAATATGATGAAACGGACAAAATGTTCTCGATGCCGACCGACAAGCGTACCGAGGATTATATTACGGGGAGGTTTGGTTGATGCGAAATAAATTTGACGAGCAGCTGGAAGAGTTGAATGCTCAGTTAATTCAAATGGGACAGTTGTGTGAAAAAGCAATTTTTACCGCAATGAAAGCAATGTTCGATAATGACAGTACGTTATTACCAGATGTATTTGAATACGATGGACAGATCGATATCAAAGAGCGGGATATTGAATCTCTTTGTATGAAATTGCTGCTTCAGCAACAGCCGGTCGCGACCGATTTACGGGTAGTGTCTTCGGCATTAAAAATGATTTCGGATATGGAGCGGATCGGCGACCAAGCGTCTGATATCGCGGAGCTGATCAGTTATATCGGGGACAATGAGTCTACCAGTAAGGTACATATCCGGGACATGGCTTTTTCGACCATCAAAATGGTGACCGACAGCGTACAGTCTTTTGTAAAAAAGGATTTGTCTTTGGCAAAGCGGGTTATTCAGTACGATGATACGGTAGATGCGTTATTCGCAGAGGTGAAAAATGAATTGATCGCGCTGGTGTCTTCAGACAGTTCAAACGGAGAATTTTGCCTGGACCTGCTGATGATTGCAAAGTACTTGGAGCGTATCGGCGACCATGCGGTCAATATTGCACAGTGGGTGGAATATTCGATTACCGGAACGTACGAAGAGAGCTAATTGTTTTTGCAAAAGATATAAACCCGATAAGTTGCAGGAAAAAACCTGTGATTTATCGGTTTTTTTGTGATAAAATTTTCTTGCTGTTTTATAGGCAAGAAGCGTAACAGGTCTTTTGCGGGGGCTGTGTGGCTTGTTATAAAAACGGAAGTGACATATCAATCTGTACAAAGCTTTTTGGAGGCGATGTGCGGAATGTTCAGCGGCAATCTGAAAGCGGAAAAGATTTTAAGCGGCATTCCCGTACTCCTGATTGCGGCATAGATATATGAGTAACATGAAGAGGGTAAGCATTTTAAATGATCGCGATCATGTATTCAATAAAGGTGAGCGAGGCATTAGGGTGGTAAGATTTTCAATCGGCAGCGGTCGCGTATCCAATAAACGGCGATCTGTGAGCAGCAACATTTGTTGCAACAAATGTTGGTAAATTGTTTTCGGTTAAATCAAAAGTTACAGACGTATCCTTTCTTTCACACAGAAGCGAGGGCTTCTGTGTGGACTTCTTGTTTTTTAAACTTTTTTGACAGGACTTGCATTTAGGATAAAAATCTGTTAAACTAATATAGTTATCGTTAAAAAATAAAGAGGTATGGGTGAGACAAAAGAATGGCACAGGTACAAGAGAATAAAATGGGCATTATGCCTGTGAATAAATTGGTCGTAACTATGTCGGTTCCGATCATTGTGGCGATGATTGTGCAGGCTTTATATAATGTAGTAGACAGTTATTTTGTTAGTTTGGTCAGTACAGAAGCGCTGACGGCGGTAGGACAAGCCTTTTCTGCACAGAATCTGATGATCGGTATGGCGACCGGAACCGGCGTGGGTATGAACGCGCTTTTGTCCCGTGCGTTGGGGCAAAAAGATCATCGGCTGGCCAATCGGATTGCCTGTAACGGGCTTTTGATTGCGGCGGCATTTTATGTGCTGATGCTGTTGTTTGGTTTGTTTGGAACGGATATTTATTTCCAGGGGATGTTGAGTGCGGCCCAGGTGGACGGCGGATTGAATCTGGATTTAGTTCGTCAGTATGGTAATGATTATTTGCGTGTTTGTTCCGTCTTTTCGTTTGGCATGTTTGGGCAGATTATGTTTGAACGGATTATGCAGGCAACGGGCCGGACGGTTTATACGATGTTTACGCAGGGGGCCGGCGCGATTATCAATATTATTTTAGACCCGATTTTTATTTTGGAAGAAGTGCCGATTTTTCATTTTAAAGGGCTGAATATGGGGGCTGCCGGAGCGGCATATGCCACGGTAATCGGACAGATTGTGGCGTTTATCTTTGGCGTGATTTTAAATATCGCCGTTAACAAAGAAATTCAGTTAAAGCTGAAAGGATTTTTACCGGATTTCAAAATTATCGGCAATATTTGTGAAATCGGGATCCCATCCATTATCATGGTGGCAATCGGTTCAGTGATGTATTATTTGATGAATATTATTATCATGACGGTTTCCAGTATTGGTGCGACGGTCTTCGGTGTTTATTATAAATTGCAGAGTTTCGTATTTATGCCAGTGTTTGGTCTGAATAACGGCGTAATTCCGATCTTGGGTTTTAACTATGGAGCTGGAAAACGGAAACGATTTACGAAAGCCGTCTTTTTATCTTGTATTTATGCGTTAGTATTTATGGTTATCGGCGTGGTGCTGATGCAATTGATACCGGATAAACTATTGGGATTATTTGAGTTGAACGAAGGAGAAGTGGCGCTGCGAATCATTTCGCTGAGCTTTGTCTTTGCAGGCGTAAGTATTTGTTTAAGTTCTGTTTTTCAGGCGTTGAGCAAGGGGATGTATTCGATGTTTATTTCGATTGCCCGACAGCTTGTGGTTCTGGTTCCGGTGGCGTGGCTGTTGTCACTTTCGGGAGATGTGAACTTGATTTGGTGGGCGTTTCCGATTGCCGAAGCGGCGTCGTTCTGTTTTACCGGCATCTTATATCTGGTGGTACATAAGAAAATTATTTCCAAGATTCCCGAAAATGGGTATGAAACGCAAAACGCGTTGGAGCAAGAATAAAAGAAAAGACCGACAGAAACATGTCGGTCTTTTTTACCTATCAAAGTTTTTTACCAGTGTCAGATTAGAGTATACAATGTGCGCTTTCTGAAATGCGGCTGCAGTAAAAATGGTTAGAATCGATCGACTTGTGAAGCCTATCTTTTATTGCAAAACTTTTACAGCCCAAGTTTTTCAATGCGCCGTTGCAGAGATGGCATATGATCTGTATGCAAAATGGCAAGGCTTTATAGGCTCTCCGGGGGTGTGTTTGAATGGTCGAAAAGAATGCCGTCCAGATAGGTGTGGCACAACGAGCCTTGGACAATGTCGTGCTGGAAGAAGTATGTCATCAGCTCATTTTGCAAAAAGCGCCAGGATCGGCCCCAGTTGGAAAAGACACAGCCTTCTTCTGGGCACCGTGCAAAAAAGCGTTCTACGGCAATGTGTGGGGATAAGTATTGTAAAAACAACGCCACACGTGCAAAATACTGTTCCATTGTGCAGATTTGAAATTGATTTTGCTGATAGGCCTGCGCCATCGGCGTACGTTCGATTAAAAACAGGTTGTGCAGTTTAACTGTGTCGGTTTTCAGAACCGAAAGCAGTTGGGCGGCTTCGATGAGATCTTCGTCTTCGTCGTACGGTAAATTGGGGATCAGGTGCGTGCAGACTCCAAAGCCGTATGATTTGATTTTTTGTACGGCGCCGATATATTCTGCCAGGGTGTGACCGCGGTTGATTTTGCGCAGCGTTTGGGTGTTGACAGACTGAAGCCCCAGTTCATAGGTGATCTGTATGCCGTATGTATCGTGAATCTTTTGGGTGATGTCTAAATAGGCATGGTGAATACAGTCGGGCCGGGTAGAGATAGAGATTTCGACGATGTCGTCTGCGACACAGTCGGATAGCACTTGCTCAAAATCCTGTACAGGCAGATAGGTGTTGGAGAAGTTTTGCAGATAGGCGATAAATTTTTGTGCATGATAGGTCTTACCCATATAGTCCCGGTTGCGCTGAAGTTGCTGGCGGACGGGGGTGGATTGATCTAAACTTTCAAATCCGGCGCCGACAGCCGCACAAAAGGTGCAGCCGCCGTGGGCGCGCCGGCCGTCCCGGTTGGGGCAGCTGACGGGTAAATTGACGGGAAGTTTGTAGACCTTTTGTCCGTATTTTTGTTTGAGATAGGTTCCGTAATCGTAGTAACGCTGCATAAAATTCTCCTTAGGTATTGGGTTTTTGCGGATTTTAATCCGCGGATCGTTAAATCTGATTGGATGATTTTGCTGACGATGTTTAAGTGGCGGCGATCGGCATGTACAGGGCTAGGATTGATTTTGCTGCGCGCAAAGTTAAAACTATTTGGGGCACTGCCTTTTATCATTCCGTTACAGGGTAACCGGGCTGTACGGTTTTCGGATAGGTTTTGCGCCGCTGACAGTGGAAATTTTCGATATGCGTTTGGTTGGTGGTTCATACCTCGAGGTAAACAGGTTGATCCGATTTGTTTGTCTGCTGCGCTAATATTTAAAGGCTTTAGGCTTTCGATGCTTGAATACCTGTGTTCATCATGCGGGATAAACGGGTGTGTGGCCTTATCCGGATAGATATTTTTTTACGGATATGGAATGCTTTTGGGCTTTTTGTCGCTTGTAGGAGTCAAAATAACGGAGCCGGCTGGATTATTTGTGCTGAGATGAAAAACTTTTGAAGTTTGTGTCGTTTACGATTTACGCCGCCGGATGAGCGGCGGCGTAATGTTAGTCTAAGTCAATTTTAATCCGCTCGTGTTTAGAGCTTTTTCGGCGTTTTTGCCGTTTTTTTATTGATGTGAATGGTGATGATGGTGTAAAGGATCACCAATAGAATAATGACGATAATGGTGATAATAAAAGCCGGGCTGCGAAAGATGTGATTGATTTTATCGGTAAAGGCCTGCATCATGTCCAGTTCTACGGACGTTTTTGCCGTAAGGTTAACAGTGCCGTACGTATATCCGTCATAGACAAAGGAAAGTGTTCCTAACACTTGTCCTTTTTCGATAGGGGCGTTGACTTGTTCGGGAACATCAAAAATGGTTTCGATGTCCTCTTGGGCAATCGTATTGGCCATCAGCGCCTGTACATCTTTTTCTGCAATCAAAACGACATAATCCGTATCTTTTCCCTGCGTCACCTTTAATTCGCGGATCGTCGCCCCGGCCGTTGCAAGAGTACGAGTAGTATAGCTGTTGCGCGCGTATTCGGTCATGGTTTTGATGTCTGTATATAATTGAGAGAGTGCGCCGTCGGTTTGTCCCAGAATCAGCACCTGCATTTCTTTGGTCGAAGTCGCGCCTGCGACGGCGGACCCGCACCGGCTGTCGGATGCCATGCCGATACCGGTGAGATTGGGAACGTAATAACGGCTGCCTTGTTCGACAATGGTGCTGTTACGCGTATAAATTTGTTTTTGTGTGCCGCTGACCGTTACGGTGGTGTAGGTGACGTTGGCGTATTTTTCAAAATCTTTTAAGCTCAGCGCATATTTGAGAATCTTAGCCACATCGTAGAGTGTGGTCATTTGTGCCGCGCTTTCGGTATAATATCCATGCACATTGACAAAGTGGGTTTGCTCGGCGCCCAGTTGTTTGGCTTTTTCATTCATGAGTCCTACGAAAGTATCCAAATCCGGACTGATAGACAACGCGATTGCAACGCAGGCGTCCTGCGCGTTTGCCATGAGGGCGGCCAAAACCAGATCTCCGAGGCTGACAGTGTCGCCTTCTTTAAAATTTAAGGTGCTGGCCTGTGGTGTGTTTTGCAAAACCTGTTTGGAAATGGTCACTTGTTGGGAGAGGTCTCGATCCAGTTCCAGCAACAAAATGCACGTCATCACCTGCGGCAGATATCCGCAGAAAATCGGTTGATCGGCCCCGCGGTCAAAAAGAACCATATCGTCGGTAGTGTTGATGATCAGCGCCTGAGAACAGGAAACGGTATGGACATCGATCGTCTGTTCTTCAGCCTGCGTACCGGCCGGGACGGCCGCTATATAAGACAGTGCAATCACTGTCGTTAAAAGAAAAGTCAGCAATCGTTTAAGTTTGGATTTGCCCCGCATTTAAAAAATCCTTTCTAAAAACACCTACAGGTGTGAGGTCTTTACATTTTTTTGGGTTTATGGTATAATAATATAGATAGCTGCCTGTTTGTTTTGCATTAGGGAACAGGCGCGCAAGGATATGATAGGGATAAGATAGCGTCAACGAGGACGGCTTGTCTGCCAGAACCGCTGTATCGGCACAGACAGAAATGGTCTGTGATGGGGTCTTTATCCTCTGAATATTCTTTATTATACCATATCTTGTGTTTTTTTTCTATAGTTATTTGTAAGTATTTTGTAAAAATTCTGATTTTCTGGAGGGAAATTTATGAAAATAGAAACCAAGTGTCTGCATGAAGGGTATTCTCCCGAAAACGGACAGCCGCGCGTGCTGCCAATTTATCAGAGTACCACCTTTAAATACAGTTCGACCGAGCATGTTCAGGAACTGTTTGATTTGTCTTCGAACGGGTTTTTCTATTCTCGGCTGGCAAATCCGACGGTGGATGCGGTAGAACAAAAAATTGCTGCGCTGGAGGGCGGCGCCGGCGCGCTGTGCACGTCTTCGGGGCAGGCTGCGAACATGTTGGCGGTGCTGAATATTATGGGCGCCGGCGATGATTTTTTGTGTGCCCGCGAGGTGTACGGCGGAACGGTGAACCTGTTTGATGTGACGTTGCGCAAACTGGGCATTTCGGTTTCGTTTTTTGATTCGGATATGTCGGACGAGCAGATCGAGGCCATGATCGGCCCGAAAACCCGAGCGATTTTTGGCGAGACGATCACCAATCCGACCATCTCGGTTTTTGATATTGAGCGTTTTGCGACGATTGCCCATCGGCATGGGATTCCTCTGATTATAGACAACACGTTTGCGACGCCGTGTTTGTGCCGGCCGATTGAGTTCGGTGCAGATATTGTGACGCATTCTACCACTAAATATATGGACGGGCATGCGGTACAGATGGGCGGCGTGATTGTGGATAGCGGAAAGTTTGACTGGGCGGCAAGCGGAAAGTTTGCGGAATTTACCCAGCCGGATGAGTCGTATCACGGCGTGGTGTATACGCAGCAGTTTGGGGCTTTGGCGTATATTGTAAAGGCACGGGTACAGTTGATGCGCGATATGGGCTGCTGTCAGTCGGCGCAGGGCGCATTTTACTTGAATGAGGGGCTGGAAACGCTGCCACTTCGGATGAAAAAGCATTGTGAGAATGCACAGAAAGTAGCAGAGTTTTTAGCTGCGCATGATGCGGTGGAATTTGTTCGATATCCGACGTTGCCCGGCAATGCGTATGAAAAATTGGCGCAGAAATATTTGCCGGACGGGTGCAGCGGTGTGGTTGCTTTTTCGCTGCGCGGCGGACGCGAGGCCGGAGTACGGTTTATTGATAGCTTAAAATTGGTGACGCTGGCCGTTCATGTGGCGGATATTCGGACCTGTGTGCTACATCCGGCTTCTTCAACGCACCGGCAGTTATCGGACGAGGCGCTGACTTTGGCTGGGATTACGCCGGGATTGATTCGGTTAAGCGTAGGCTGTGAGAATGCAGAAGATATCCTTGCGGATTTGGAGCAGGCTTTAGCCCAGTAGAAATGTACAAGTAAACGGTTCTGCAAAAGAAAATCCGATGCGGGTTTTGAAGCTGCGGTCCGAAAAATATGAGTTTATATTGATCGAAGTGATATAAGTTGGGCGCAGCGATATTTGCTGCGCCTTCGCGTATATAAGCGATGGCGCTGTCTAAAGCGAATATAGCGGAGACGCCGTCTAATGCGCAGATACACGACGGCGTTGTACAAAGCAGTGTGCGATGGGCGTTTCCCGAAGCGGATATAAACAGGACATTGAGAGTTCGAGAATGGCAGGAAAGAACGGTTTGGAGGACGATTTGCCCGCAAACTTTGCCCTGCTATCGAGTAGGGCCGCCGGCGAAAGGGAGCAGAATTTCAACACCGATATGCAGTATGCGGAAATTTTTATGAAAAAAGTCTTGCAATTACGTTGATTTTGTGATATAATATTGATACCTTGCGTAAAGGTGCTTTTTTTCTGCTGCCTTTTTGCAGAAAAACAGGCTGATCCTGCCTGCGCATCTTTTCAATTAAAACAAGGGAGGCAAATTTATAAGGAGGTGCCGATCAATGGGAAAGGATAAGATTGTATTGGCGTGCACAGAGTGCAAGCAGAGAAACTACAATACAACAAAAAACAAAAAGAACACTCCGGACAGACTGGAAATGAATAAGTTCTGCAAGTTCTGCCGGAAACATACTTTGCACAGAGAGACAAAGTAGGAGGTAGGAGCATGGCAGAAGATAAGGTGAAGGCAGGCGCAAAAAAAGCCGAGCAGAAACCCGCAAAAAAAGCGGATAAGAAGCTGGACAAGGCTGCCGCAAAAAAAGCTGCTGCGAAAAATGCCAACAAAAAACCGAACGTCTTTCGGCGGATAGGCAGATTTTTCAAAGAGCTGAAAAGTGAAGTTTCCAAAGTCGTATGGCTCTCTCCGAAACAGACGGCAAACAATACGTTTACTGTTTTAGTCATCGTGGTGATCAGCGCGGTATTTATTGCTGCGATTGATATTATCTTTAAAACCGGCGTATGGCTGATGGGCGGTAACGGACCGTTTGGCCTTTGATTTTGAGAAATTTCGAGTTGGATTCATCTGTTGATTTTGGGAGGATTTTTTATGGCAGAGCAGGCACGCTGGTATGTCATTCATACCTATTCCGGTTATGAGAATAAAGTGGCAAAAAGTATCGATACCGTTGTTGGACTCAGAGGCATGCAGGATCTGATCATAGAAGTGAAAGTTCCCACAGAGATTGTCCGGGATGTTAAGGAAAGCGGCGAAGTTACGGAAAACGAGCGCAAACTGTTCCCCGGATATGTTCTGGTTCAGATGGTGATGAATGATGATACGTGGGTGTTGATTAAAAATATCCGCGGTGTGACGGGTTTTGTTGGCCCCGAAGGCAAACCTGTTGCGTTGACAGAAGATGAAGTGAAGGCGCTGGATCTGGTAAAATCGGTTGCCGAATCGCCGTTTAATCAGGGCGATCATGTTCGTGTAACCAGCGGACCGATGGTCAATTTTACCGGAATTGTGGAAAGTGTCGATATGAATTCGGGCAAGGTCAGAGTCGTTATTTCGATGGGCGGACGCGATGTCCCCGCCGAAGTGAGCGTTGACGCGCTGAGTCTGATCTAAGTGTTATTTTCAGTATGATATTGGAGGAATAATAAAATGGCTCAAAAAGTTGTAGGATATATCAAATTGCAGATTCCTGCCGGAAAAGCCGCTCCGACACCGCCGGTTGGTCCTGCATTGGGTCAGCATGGTGTAAACATCATGGCTTTTACCAAGGAATTTAATGAAAGAACAAAAAATGACATGGGATTGATTATCCCGGTTGTTATTACGGTTTATGCAGACCGTACGTTTTCTTTTATTACGAAAACGCCGCCGGCTGCTGTTTTGATCAAAAAAGCTGCTGGAATCGAAAGCGGTTCCGGTGTGCCGAACAAAACGAAAGTGGCAAAAATCACAAAAGAGCAGTTGCAGAAGATTGCAGAGCAGAAAATGCCCGACCTCAATGCAAACGATATCGAAGCCGCCATGTCCATGGTTGCCGGTACGGCACGCAGCATGGGCGTTGAAATTGCAGACTGAGCAGGGAATATCCAATAACATTTGATTTGGCGCGATATTGCGGCTTGCATATCGGCCGTGGGAGGATTTATTTCCGTATAAAACCACGTAGGAGGATAATTACAAGATGAAACAGGGTAAAAAATATATTGAAAATGCAAAATTGGTTGATTCTGCTAAATTGTATGACACCGAAGAAGCCATGGAGCTCGTCTGCAAGACGGCAACAGCCAAATTTGACGAAACAATTGAAGTACATGTCCGGCTGGGCGTTGACTCTCGTCACGCTGATCAGCAGGTTCGCGGCGCGATTGTTCTGCCGCACGGCACGGGTAAGAAAACGCGTGTATTAGTTTTTGCAAAAGGCGATAAGGTTAAAGAGGCAGAAGAAGCTGGTGCAGATTACGTGGGCGCAGAAGACTACGTAACTAAAATCCAGAAAGAAAACTGGTTTGATTTTGACGTTGTTGTTGCAACCCCGGATATGATGGGTGTTGTAGGTCGTTTGGGTAAAGTTTTAGGTCCGAAGGGCTTGATGCCAAACCCGAAAGCCGGTACCGTTTCTGCTAATGTAGCACAGGCGATCAAAGAGATTAAAGCCGGTAAAATTGAGTACAGATTGGATAAAACGAATATTATCCACTGCCCGATCGGAAAGGCATCTTTCGGCGCACAGAAAGTTGGCGAAAACCTGACCGCGTTGATGAATGCGATTGTAAAGGCAAAACCGGCTGCAGCAAAAGGCCAGTATATTAAGAGCTGTGTGGTCGCTTCGACCATGGGCCCCGGCATTAAATTGAATGCTGCAAAATTCGGAAACTAATGATTGAAAAATATTAGTTGAAATATCAAGCACCGCGACCGATTCGGTCGCGGTGCTTTTTTGTTAGCGGGTTAAGAAAAAATAAAAAACGATTTTAAATTTTATTTCGTCGGCTTTTATTTTAAGAAATGAGTTTTGCACGAAACAAAGGTATTTATAGGGCTACAAGGTCTGTCTGCCGAGGCAAGAGAGGGTTGCTGAGAAAAAGTAGTCCAAAGTAGTCCGTGGGGAGTAAGGGTCGTCTGCTGGAGTGCAAGAGCAAAGTTCCATTTACCGTCGAGCAGATTGCGGTGAGAAAAACAGTTTGAGTAAGGAGAAAGGGTTGTCTGTGAAGGATAAGGGAAACCGCTTTGGGACAGCGGAATCTGTTACCGGGGCAATAAGAGGATGTTGCCGGAACGCAGGAATAGGCCGCCGGAGGCGAGAATGTACCGATGAGATAAATGTAGGTGCTCGGGCGTAAGAGTAGCCGTCTGGCACAGGGTAGGTCATGGGGTGATCGTAAGTCGTCGGAAACAAGAGTGGTGACTTCCGGATAAGTGTAAGTTCCGGGCGTGAGAGCCGTCTTCGGGAAAAGATAAGTCACTGAGTGCAAGTATGGGCGTTCGGTGCAAAGGGAAGCCGCCAGGTGCCGGGTATGTCATGGGGCGATCGTAAGTCGTCGGGCACAAGAGTGGTGATTCCCAGGACAAGTGTAGATGCCCGGGCGTGAGAGGAAGCATTCGAGCGCAAGAATAGATTGCGGAAAAACCGTAAGCCGTTGAATGCAAAAGTAGATCGCTGAGGAAAGAGCGAGTTGCCGGGTACGGAGTACCCCCGGGGCGAGCGTAGAACAATGGGGGCAAGTATAAGCTGCCGGGAGCATGGGGCAGACAACCGTGTAAAAAGTAGGACGCTTTATGCCGGAGTCTGATACAACAGCGGCTGAAGATCTGTTCGATATTATGACAGGGCCTGTAAGGATACGAGAACGAACGGAACGTCATGATAGGGCAGTGTAATGGACTGAGGCTGTTTTAGATAGGATAAGTCAAAGCACTGTACCAGTTTTTGAGTGAGAGACAGTTGTTCATCGTCTAGTACCCAAACCGTTTGCCCCGGTTGGACGGGAAGATCTTTGATATTTTTGGCAAATTCCATTTGCGGATGATAAGCCGAAAAACCAATAAAGTGATTTTCTCCGTACCATTGATCCTGTGTGCAGAGATAAATTTTTCGGTCTGAAAATTTTTCTGCATAGATACTGACCTGCTCAATATCTGCGCCGATAACAAGATCGTTTGCTGTAATATTTTGTTCCACAAATTGGTCCAGTGCCGCGTTTTTGGGATCATAGACCGTTTGATATAAGGGAACGGTTCTGATAATGAGCAGAATAACGAGGACGATGGCTGAGGCAAAGCGAATACCGGAAAAACGAATTCGGGAGAGCAAACTCGCCAGTACAAAGGCAAAAAGCCCTGTAAAGACCATGATATAACGAACATAATAGATGTTGCTTTTTTCCCTCATGGCAGAAGCAATCAGTCCGGCCGCAACGACCAGAATACATAAACCGAATGCAAAAAGAATGGGGATTAGCGGGTCGGTTCTTTTTTTATCTTTGTGCTGTTGGCTGGTTTGTTTGTTGTTTATGGGTAATGGTTGTTCCGTTTGAGGAAAGGTGTGGTTTTGGTTATTTGCTGCGGAGCGGGATGCGGCGTGGACCGAGGGTGTGTCGGTACCGGAGGCCGCAAAATTTGCAGAGGTGTCGAAGTCTTGCGTGTGCATGCCCGAACGAGATGTCAAATCGGGTGTCTTGGCGCAATCGAGTGGTTGTGCCGAATCGGAAGAATGGGTTGTTGTATCCGAAGATGGTGTTGTAGCAGGGGATACTTTTGCAAAATTTGGAGTTCTTTTACTGGTTTTACGGTGAATGAGGAGCCCGATCAATCCCGCAAAAACCGCAACAAAAACGATACCGCCGAAGATCGTGCAGAACATGCGTTGATTTTGTGAAACGGGAAAAATCGTGTTTTGGTCCGGCGTATCACCGAAAAAGAAGAATGCCAGGGTGTCAAATAAGACTTCGGGATATTCGACGCGGATCCAATAGTCTTCTCTGACAAACTGCAGTTGTTTCCAAAGAATAAGAAACCCCGGAATGTAGCAGATCAGTTGCAAAAGAGCCGCAAGCAGGTAAAATCTCTTTTTTTTGCGCCCCAATAGGATGGAAAAAAACAGCAGCGCATTGACCAGACACACAAAAACCAGCCCAAAATAGTGTGTGTAGGCAGTGCAAAGACTCATAAGAACAAAAAGGATATAATCCTTTGGTTTTTGTGTCTGATAAAGGCGATAAGCGTATATGGCGGTCAGCGTTGCAAAAAACGGCAGCCAGGTGTACATTCGGATTTCACCCGCATAGCGGACGACGGCGGCTAAGGTATAAATGATAAAACTGTACCAGAAGCCTGTTCGGGCACCGAAGTCTCGGCGGATGTGTGTTAGCCCCAGAATGGCTAAAGCCTGTGCGCCGACAAACGAGAACAGTCGCAGCGATAAAATACTGGTTCCGGCAATGACAGACCAGAGTTTTAGCAAAATGTAATAGAATAAAGGGTGTACATCTGCGGATGCATATTGGATCAGTCCCGAGAAATCGGTTCTGGCAAGTGCGACAGAATACGTCTCATCAAACCATAAATTTTGATGAAGGGTGCAGGAAAGTAAAAAAACTCCGCCGATACACAGCAGAAGAAGGTGAGCGGTTCGGAGCTGTTTATTGTTGGTTTTTGCAACGGGGTGCGGAAAAAAAGTCATATGGATCTGTCCTTTATTTTATTTGTCAAATTAGATATTTGAAAAAGAAGCATTTTTATTCCCTTATTATACCATGTTTGTATCAAAAATGCAATCGATTTGTTTGAAGGGGGCTCTTTACAATTGTTGGAAAATATGATATGATGAAATCAGAAAGATGGAATACGGAGGCCGGTTATGGATGTTTATCTGACAACGTGTCGGACGGAGAGCTTGCAGCGGATCATGGGTGTGCTACTGGTGACCTGGGGGTTTTCGGGGCTGTTGTATTTTTCGGCGGCGGCACGGATGATCAATATTTGTTTGTTGTTTGGTATTTTAATATTGGCTGTTGTTTATTTTATCGCGGCACGGAATAAGGACCGGCAGGCGGTGCGCGTGGTGGGCCGGGTACGGTTGCAGCGGCTGGAACAGGCCTGCCGGATTTGCTGGATCGCGGCTGCCGTGGTGTTTGTGGGAGCAGAAATCGTTACGGTTTTGCGAGTTTCTGCCAAGTGGGGCTCGCTGTATGATGTGGTGTATACGGTGAGCGTCTATGCGGTGCCGCTGTTGATATTTTGTGTGCCGTTTTGTGTACAGGCGGTGGTGACGGCGTGCCGTAAAAATGATGCTGATCAACTGTTTCATTCGATGAAAAGACGAAAAAAACTGACCGGCGTCAATGTGATTTTGGTGGCAATTAGTACTTTATTGGTTTATTTTATGCTGTTTTATATCGCTCCTGCTGTTTCGAAAACTTCGCCGGAGTATGCGCAGGGAAGCCAGATGGTACAGACCCATTCGCTGGAGATGGTACTGGATTATAAGAGCGAGCATATGACGCAGCAGACGGCGCAGGAATTGTGGATGCATTTGCCGTTTTGCATGTATCAGCCGCAGGTTGACGCAGATTTGCAGTCGGGATCCCTGACGATAACCTATACCCAGATAGACCAGCCGGAGGGCGAGGTGCAAAAGACGGTGATTTATAACAGTACGATGGCTTTTGCGCTGCTGGATGATTTGAGGCAGATTACTTTTGATTTGGACGGACAAACGGTGACGGTTTCACGAAGCGCGGTGACGAGTAGTTATGAGGATTTTGAGCATATTCTAACGGCTTCGGTTTGGATGAGTGAGTTGAAAAAACCATTGGAGAATGCGGATTTTGTGGCTTCTCAGTTTGCGGCTTTGACCGCGGAAGAACCGCAAGCGTGACGAGTCGGCCGGATCGGGAAAACGGGAGGCCGTACGCTGCGGCCGGCCGATTTAAGATGAATTTGAAGCGGTCTGCCGACCGACCCTGGGGCGGGCGAAACGCCTCCCTTTGAGTGGGTGAAAAATTTGCCGAAAGCGGGCGAAATTTATTTTCTTGTGTGTTAAACATTAGTTAAAATGATACCGATTTATAATGTGGATAACAAACAAAGG
>WHHJ01000059.1 GCA_014872655.1 Clostridia bacterium | reverse complement strand
TGGGATGGTGTGCGTGCAACAAACGTATGTGGGTTCTCTGAAATTCGCTTAGATAATATCTATATTTCTCGGATAAAGCCGCATTTCCATTGTGGCCTAGATGTTGCAAACGATCCATTGATTCAGTTAGCCATTCAGGCCATTGATGGTTTAGCAATATCTACATTGTCTGAAGAAGAAAAGGAGCATGCTGCAAAGGCCATTGAGTGTGGTTATCTTTTCCGTGATGGAGACATGCTTTATACAAAGATTCTGGTTTCTTTAATAAGTGATTCTGACAGACTCTTTGAACTTAGCACGATACTTTGCAAAGGATTTTTTGAAAAAGAAGCTAAAATAGTTGCTGAAAAAATCGCGACTTTAATTAAAAAAGAGGTTCCAGAATATTTGCTTGGAGAATGGTAATTTGCAAATTCTATCGCGAATATGCCGGTACTCGAGCCATTGTTGAAGCTCTTATTGAGAAAGGTATCCTTACCCCTCCGGATAATGGAATTGGTGCAGAGGGTTGTTGGATGAGTATCGCTAAATAACAGCAATTCATCTTATTTTTTGCAGAAAGATTTCATCATATAATGTAATAAAAAATAAATTATTCAAATTTTAAAGCCGTTACATAGAACAGCATTTTTAAACAGCTTCAATACGCTGTTGATTTTGATACTTATGTAACGGCTTTTTATTTGTTGTTTTATCCCCGGACAGATATAGAACTTATACAATTTTAAGAAATATATCTTGGGAGGAAGCGGAAAAATTTGTCATGATCCAAACTTCCTAAAAGTTTTAACAAAGAGCTTGATAATAAAGATAATAGATCATAGCGAAACTTGTCCATACATATTGCTTGTTTTGCAAGTGGTAAGTAGGGAAAAGAAGCCCAGAAAACAAACGGATGCGGCACGGACAACCGATTATCTATGTAGTTGGTTGACAACATAATGCTATATGTACCTAATAAAAGTAGCAGAAGCAAAACAAAGAGAAATATTGGTTACATAATCAGCCAAGCTTCCAACCTTCCAGATGTCAGCGACCGTCAAAATAGATTAACCGACAGGGCTGTTTCTTTCTTTTATATCTTTTCGTCATCTCTTAGCAGTTCAACGGCTTTTTTCAACAGTTCTAAGTGGCCGCCCGCACCGGCTGACTGGAACGCCAATGCATGAGGTTTTCCTATCCGAAATACCGTACACTGATCGCCTGCACCGGAAAGATAAAATTCATCCGGACGCATATAAGTACAATGTTGCACTGCAAATCCGTAATCTCCGTTTACATCCACATTGATCACGTCAGTTGCTTGTTGAATCCACTCTTCAGAGACGATTTGTTTGCCTTCAAACATGCCGTGATTTGCATAAACCCAACCCAGTTTTACGAGATCTTGTGTGCGCAGATATAATCCGTCTCCGCCATAGGTGTGTCCTTGTGGACATCTGGCCCATGCAGCACATTCAAAGTGTAGGGGATTAAATAGGTTTTCAAGGGCCCATTCATCTATTTTTTTGCCGGTGATTTTTTCAATGATGCGAGAGATGATATCGTAGTTGCTTTCGCAGTATACGATTTCTTTTCCGATTTCATAGGGCAATCGATCACAGAATATGTAATACAAATAATTGCGATCTTTTTTATTATATAGGGCTGTATGCTAATCAAATTGACTTCTTTCAGAACCTCCGGTACGATGGTGCAAAACATTTGCGATTGTCATTTGGCACCCTGTCTTATCCATATCTTCCCCGAAAGATTTAGACAGATATTACGTAATTCTATTCTGCCCTGACAACATTCCGTATTTTAGTCGCATCCCGGCAGGTAACACTACTGTATTCTGGGTTACAGACAGAATAGACTTTTTGTATATTTATTGCCGGCAGCACATCATATATTTAGATTTTGGCTTTGGACCGTTCGCAAATCCGGAATAAACGATCTCCGTATTTATATATTCTACATGTCCAAGTTGCTTAGCTCCAAAATCAGATTTCCAAAATACTCGGGTTTATGAAAAGCGGGTGTTGGGTTTTCAATCCGGTTCCAAGTCAGGTATACGCCTTTGTCTTCACAGCAGAATTGAAAGTTGCCGCGAAAATGCCGGTTCATAGTCTGAAAATGTTTATCCACAAAACTAAAAGGAATAAAAAATTGAATACACCAGCCGTTTGAACGGATCTGCCGTTCTGTTTTAAATTCGTCATCTTCGTGGGGAATATATGTTCTGTCTGCAGCATCAGGTCCTTTTTGGATCAGTAATGCACCGCCGACACTTTGTTCAAAATTCAGATAGTTTTTCTTATCATCTTCATACGGGGCAAAGAAGAATTCCACGCAGCTGTCCAACCAAGCCGGTTGATTGGCGTGAGAATATCTTGTGACGGGATCGGTTTCATCAGATTCAAATCGCACCGTGATTCCTTCTACAGAACAAACCGCTTGTGCTGTAACGGTTGGAATGGGGGCGTCAGGTTCACAGAAATTTTGTTGATCTAATGTAACTTTTTCTATCTGGTTCCATAGGTCTGCGTGTAATGTCGGATTTGTATCGACTTTTTGAAAAATATATTCTTTTTTCATTTGGACGGCTCCTCTATCTGTTTTTCATTATTTTATCATGTTTTTCGATTTATTGCAATTCTTTTTTTATTACAATAATAAAATTTTTTTGTTCAGTAAAAATGCCTGAAAGAATCTTGATTCTTTCAGGCATAAAATCAAAGTTTTTATTGTGATTGATCGCATCCGTTTTGGCGTACAATCCGTGATATAAAAATTATTTTAAAGGAGTTTGTTGTAAAACATTGGTGTGTTTACTTTTACGGCATTGGCTTGTTTTTTATTTTCTATCATTCATTAAAAGGTTGACAACTGATGTCATTTTTCCAACAGAATAAGTTTTTTTTGAAATTACAGCAAAGGATGACATTGGCTCCCGGAGGCATTCGTACAAGTAGTCGGATCCATCGATGTTTACGTTTGAAGGTCAACCAATAAGATCCTGGAAATAAATACCCAAAAATAATTTGGGGACTAAACAGAAGCATTCTGGACCAACTTCCGTTTTTATGGCAGGAGTATAATTCAACTTGGTCATTAGGGCCGCCGTTTTCCGTTATAATTTGGATGCTACATCGCACATATTGCGTACGCGGACATCATGATGCGTTTTGTTCGGCACCTGTTTCTAAACAAAAATTACAAACAGGGGTAAGCCCCGTATCTGTTTTTACTGTTCGAGTTTTGCTTTGACCAGGTACTGGCCGCCGAGGACTTCTCCGAAAAGATATTTTCCCTCCGCGTTTGTTTTTGTTACCGCGACCAGTTGTTCCTGTGAGCCCTCTGCGATCTTTACAATTTGATACAGACCTACAAAACAACCGGCTACAGCCTGGCCAGATTTGTTTCGAATAATTCCGCTCACGGTTCCGTTGTACGTTTTGGTATCCACCGCCATGGTCATCGTTAAGTTAACGATAGACCCTGCAAGAATGGTTGCCGTCATTGTTGATGTTTGCTTGTAACCGTCTGCGGATGAAATCAACGTATAAACCCCGTCGATCAAATCATAAAAAGCAAACTCTCCGTCTGCGGCGGTGTAAGTTGCTGCCAGCGTTTCGCCTGTTGCGTTTTGCAGTGAGATTTTGGCTCCGGCAAGAGGCTTAGAAGATCCGTCTAATGGGTCCTTGATGGTTAAAACACCCGCAATAGCACCTAATGAAAGTGTTGTATCTTGTGTACAAACGAGGTCAATTTTGGTTGTTACCCCATCTGCAAGAGTTACTCCAGCTGCATCGCTGAGCAGATAGCCTTCTTTTACGGCCCCTAAGCTATACGTTCCTGCAGGGATATCTGTCATAGAATAGGATCCATCTACGTCTGTTATGGTATGCTTATAGGGCATGCCTTTGCTGTCAAATAACTTAACCGTTGCATTGGGAATCGGATTTACTCCATCTCCGACCACGCCATATACTGTCCCTGTAGACGGGGTGGATGGTGTGAGCTCCAGATCAATGTTGGCTTCTTGTATCCCTTGGATTTCGAAGTTTTCACTATACTGTAGATTGAGTAAATCTTTTTTAATTTCTGGCATAAAAACCTCCTGAATTGCTTATGGTTTTTTATTATTGTGAGTTGGGCAACCAATTAAGAATCCAACGCATCCTGAGACAAAGTCCCGAAATTGCGTGATTGTCGCAAGCACAGAATCAGACTCTACAGAGATGATATTCAATTGTACTAAGTTTCGCAGTATCAATAGTGTAATTAGACAGAAGAGCCCGATCCCTGTCGCAATGACAACCTGTAAGCAGTTGGCTTCTGGATTTTCCTGATTTATTTTTGGATCCGTTGCTGATGATTTCGGGAACGGCTTCAAATCTTCATTTAATGCCGTTTTTTCTTGTACTGTGGAGTTGCTGTTGGATTCCTGTTGATTGGTTCCCATTTTCAGTATATGCGTAGCGGATGTGGAAGACACACGGCTTGAGCCTGTAACGTGATGAATAAAATTTGCACTAAGGAAATAGCTAAAAATCGCTGCGGCGGAAGTGCGCACTACAACATCAATGCTGCCGATACTTTGGTTGACATCGGCCGGAAAGAAGATATTGCAAAGGGATTGTATCAGTAAAATGCTCATAAAAATTAAAAGGCTTTTATCTACAGGGTGAATGCGTTTGAGAATAGAACAACGCAAAGGATTTTGAGAACGATGCAACGAAGACAAAGATTTCACCTGTTTCTTCTTTTATTGGTAAGGATATTGTAATGTTTTAAAAGTTTGATTGATTGCTTGAATTTGCTTTATATTTAAAAAAGATAAGTTGAGGTTGAATGTGATTTTGTTGTTGGATCAGATCAATAAAGCTTTTATTCTATTTTATGCCGTCTTTTAATGGAATTGATACTGCTGTATTTTCTACTGTTAAGAATAAGGTTTTTTTCAGTTATATCTTGTACAGTATTTTACTATGCAAAAATGTATGAAAGAGAAATTTAAAATAAAAAAAGATTCTCGTGTACAGAATCGTACACGAGAATCAATAGAATTGTCTTGTTTTTAATTAGAGGTGATCAACGTTTCTGCTTGACCGGTCATCAACTGCTTTTTTTGAGTGTTGCATTTTACGAAAAGTAAAATGCAACAGACGACATCTGCACAAAAAATAAATTGTAAAATTCCGTTTGCAACGGAGAATGCTATTGTTGTTTTTTGTTCTTTATAACTTCGGATGGCAGCGCATGCGCCGGTCAATCCTGTCAGAATAATTGTCAGACAATCAAACAAGACAAGTAAAAAGGACAGCGCATAGGTAAATATCGTCAAAATAAATATAACACCTAATAGAAATGTGACTATGTAAGCAGGAATCTGAATCAGTTTCACGATCATATTGGCAAGAGCCACTTTTTTAGCATCCCACTTTTTTGCGAGCCCATGGCAAAAAAAATGATACTGCATCCCAATGCCAGAATAAAAAATAAAAACAGGGTCGGAATCAGCAACAGGGGATTTTGATAAATGGTATTCACAAAAAAACCGGAGAAAAGGCCGTAAAGAGACAGTAATACCATGTACGGAAAAACTGCTCCCGGCAGCAGAAGCAAATATTTCATTTTAACCCCTCCTTATATTTTCTATATTATACCATAAACGAGCTTTTTTGTAAACAAAAGACATTAAATACATCTCTTATTTTAAGATACTTCTACGACATTTTATAATAAAAGCACAACATGAGAATAAAACATTCATAATGTTGTGCTTTTATTTTTTATGGGGATTAGATTGATATTGATCTTACATACGCGTAATGCTTTTATTATTAAAATGCTATTTTAATAATTAATAAACATACTATTGTTGTGTCCTTTTAACCCAATCTTCCCATCGTGGATCAGCTTGCATTTCTTTTGCGACTTCTGAATAATCTGGATTGCACCAAAACGGCCAATCCGTTGGCAGCTCGGAAGAAATTTTTACTGGTTGACAAGGCTTGATTTTTACCAAAGAAACGAGCGCAGATGTGTAGCTGTGCTCTTGCTCATCACATATACCTTCCAGTGATTTAGCATGTTTTAAAGCTTCATCAAGAGAGCGAAATGCATCATCGTGGTATCCGCGTTCCCATTCTATTCTTGAAAGATATAAGTAAAGTTGTATCAATTTCCCATGGTAAAGGCCCAAATTTCCATCATCACAAATAAGATAAAACAGGTTAATTGCTCCTTTAATTTTGTGTATGGCCATATCACTTTCATAATGATGTACATTGTTCATAAGTCCATATACAAGCTGCTGGGTAAATTCTGACGCTATTTTTAGCAGAGCTTCTCCGATATATCTTGCTTCTTCTTTTCCGTCCGTTGCTGAGGCCAACATAAGTTCGCGGCAGTACTTGAGTTCCGGCATTCGGTTAGCGTATGCTACAGCTTTCTCGGTTTCGCCCAAATTACGGTACAGAAGAACAAGAATATTGATTTCTCTTGTAAAAATTGTATAATCGTGCGTTGTGTCTATCAACGTTTCACATAGTTTTACAGATTCTTTCCAGTATTTGTTTTCCTGATGTTCATCATAGTTGTGTTGGATATAGCCTTCATCATCATAGTACAGCCATTCATTGTGGCGTCTCCAACCAGCTTCCGAAAGAGTATCCGCAAGAGTGATCATTAGTTTTTCATTTTGTGGAAATTCAGCAAGCCCATTGCGTAAAAGCGAGATACACTCATCTACCCATTCATCATCACCTCGTGCTTTAATATTGAAAGAATCAATTTTTTCGATTATCGCATTGATTTTTTTGTCGCGTTCACATTGATAACCGAACAGTTCATCAATTGTAATTCCGAAGTAGTTGGCGATAGATGGGACTATTTCAAGATCCGGATAACTACCTCCTGCTTCCCAACGGGAGACTGCCTGACTTGTCACGCCCAGCGCATCTGCCAGTGCTTCTTGCGTTCTACCACTGTTTTTACGAAGCGCACGTATATTTTTCCCTATTTCAATCTGCATATGAAACCCTCCTTTTGCTTTTTTAATAATTGTTATCACCGGTGCAATAATAATATAGCATAGAAATAAACGAAATACAATTATCAATTAGTTGTTTCATTTACAACTGTTGGTTTCAAGCATTAATGTAAAAATATCTTATTTTAAAATAGTGTTTTTTAATATAACTTCATAAGAATAGATATTTGTTGAAATTATATCTAAAATTATAAAAAGATATCCACCCTTATAGGGGGTGGATATCTTCTTGAGTATAGCCTAAACCACACTGGCAGTGTACAAGTGCTCTACTAGCTATGCAACAATTATTTACTATTTATAAATGCGTGGGGAAAACTGTGCTAACTAATTGCATTCCTAAGCTTTTTTAATTGATCTGAAATATGCTCTTATGTTGTTTCGTGTATTAAATCACGGTATCAATGTAATATCTTTTGTGCTAAAATTTGCGATTTTGGGGTGTGAATTTCAGATTTCTGTAACTTGAAAATATCAGTAACACACTTTTCTCTTCTGGGTAATCATGAACCTCAAAATGTTTATTTTAGTCGGGATGCTGATCAACATATATATGATCTGGGCATATATCTCCTTCTATCATTTCTGCGTTTTTTCATTTGTATAGTTTATCTTCAAAACAATATGTTGTGGTACTGTGATATGATTAATACGTTCACATTCTGGACTTATCTCTGTATTGAGATCGGATACTATTTATGCTGTATCAATACATCGCATACGCTGCCGTCACCAGGAGAAACAAGCAGCCCTTTTTCCTTTGCTATATCGCAAATATGAGTAGAATAAAGCGATAAAAACATATAATGACAAGCTCGTGTGACATCATCTTTCAGATGTTCTGGAAATAGCTTTTGGTAACCATTTACATATTGTTGAACCGCGTTAGTATATTCGTCAATGGAGGATTTAAAAGCCTCATCTGCCAGTACATCAAACTGATGTTTTTGCTCTTTTGTAAACGCCGGCACCGTAACAAACAATTCGCCGTTATCCTTTTTGAAAACAAAGCCTTTTGTAATAGTTGACGCAGCCGAATCTGTATCTTCAATTTTTCTTCCAAGTAAGATATCCTCACAAATATTTATTTCGTTATCAAACATCATTGCACGATAAGAAAAACCGGCAAAATGGTACGAAATATGCTTATAATTGCCTCTGCTTCCGAGATTAGACGATTCTTCGCGCCCCAATATTCGTAATAAGGGGGCTTGATTGTCATCTATCAGATGCGCATGATAACTCCATCGGAAGCCATCATACCGTGCAGGACGCCTACCCATTTAATTGGATTATATTTTTCACTTAAATGCTCCATAGCCATAATCCCATAGAGATAGATTAGTTCTTCTTTCTGTTTTTCAGCCGTATATACCCCAATATTTTGAGTAGAATCTGCAAGCTTTTTCATTGACAAAACAAAATTGTCAATAATAGGTAAAAAGATATCTTTTGCTTTTACATTGTATTCTCTTTCCTTCTTTGAATAGATGATAAAATCTGTTCTGTATTTTCCCTTCAATACTTCCGATATCGCTTGCCGCTTTATAAGATTTTGTAAGCAATCTTCGATGTAATAGGCTGGAACTCCGCATAATTTTGCAAGTTCTTCCGTTGATTTAGCAGACTCATAGCAATAATACAGAATATTTTGTGAAAGAGCATCACTGATGTAAACATACGGAAAAGGGCTTATAGGATCTTTATAATTCCCCTCACCACTGATGCGAATTAGAAGCTTTGCTGGTTTTAGTGCGGTTACGTTCATTTCTGCACACTCCTTTTTCAGTTTTTTACGAGCCTCTGAAAGTCGCCAAGTGACTGTTCCCTCCGGAATATCCAGCTTTTCAGAGATTTGTTTTGTTGAAAGACCGTCATAATAGTAAGAAATAATGATGCTGCGATATATTTCTGAAAGCATGGCGATTTTAGTTCTGAGCGAATCGTAAAGCTCTTCATTTTCGCTGCCATATTCATCTTCACAAGACAAATTCTCAAGGGTATCATAGGAATACATCGCGCGCTGTTTTCCCATGTAACGTCTGAAGACTTTTGTAACATTGTTTGCAATGCCCCAAAGCCACAGTTCGAATTTTCCATCATCCTTCAGTTTTGGTAGCTCTCGTACAACCGTAAATAAAATTTCTTGTGAAAGTTCGTCGGCTTCTTCTCTTGAAAAGGTGTGGTTGATAGCATATCCATATACCTTTTCAATATAGCTTTCTATGATATCTGCATTCATGATTCTTACCTGCCTTTCGACTGTAAAGTGTCAGAAATTACTCGCTTATTGGGTGGATTAAAATAATTTTTTATTTTTTTGTTTATAATACTGGAGAGGATGTTGTGTGTTATTGTTTTAGCATGCTGCATTACCTCAAGCAATATGCCATAATGTCTTAATTTATTAATGGGTTAAGTAGTTATATCATGTTATTTGTCATATTTATTTAAAAAACAAATAAACCTGTTTCAAAATAAATTGAAACAGGTTTATCTATTTATGGTGCCGGTGGCGGGGGTCGAACCCGCACCCTGTTGCCAGGACTGGATTTTGAGTCCAGCACGTCTGCCAATTCCATCACACCGGCGGCTACTCGAATATTATACTATAAAAACGTGGGCTTGTCAATAGTTTTTTTTCAGCATTTAAAAAAAATAAAAATGGTCACAGAAATTTTAAAAAAAGAGCTGTTGCTATGTAAAAATCAAAAAATATTCATAGGTTTGTTTGTTTTTATTGATATAATAGAAGCGGTGATAAAGATGAAAATTGATTTTGTAGCAGTAGATCTTGACGGGACCCTATTACGAACCGATCATACAGTTTCGCAGATAACAGCAGACCGGTTTTCCGCAGCTGCAGCGCAGGGTGTTTATATTGTCCCGTCTACAGGCAGAGTTCGTTTGCCGTCAGTGGTATCCCGGCTGCCGGGGCTTCGGTACGCGGTGCTGTCAAACGGGGCGATTGTGAAAGACTTGCAAAAGGACGAGGTACTGTATCAGGATGTGCTGGATTCTTCATTATGTACGTGGTTGTATGGGGTAGTTTGTCAATATGACTGTTTTTTGGAAATTTATTATCAGGGCAGTTTGCTGACAGACGCACATTATTTACATAATCTTTCAGACGGATACGGATTGTCGGATCAAGATTTACGTATTATGCAAACAAGGGTATTGTTAGCAGATAACTTGGCGCAGCTGGTTCGGCAAAAAGATTTTACTGCCGAGAAATTTAATTTATTGTTTAAGCGTGATGCCGATTTTGATGCAGCATGGGCCTATTTTAAGCAAGAGCCTCGGATACGAATTTCTTCCGGCTCTAAGAATGCGTTGGAGATCAATTCTGCGACGGCTTCAAAATGGAGCGGGATTCTTGCACTATGCCGAATTTTAGGGGTTGATCCGGAACATGTTATGGGAATCGGAGACAGCAACAATGATGTGGAGATGTTAAAAAATGCGGCGTTCTCGGTCGCGATGAAGAATGCAGACCCGCAGTTGTTTGATTTTGTAGATTTTGTTACAGACAGTAATGACGAAGACGGAGTGGCACATGCAATTGAGAAATTTGTTCTTGGCTTATAAAAGATGGACAGAAGGGTGTTAAACATTAGTTAAAATGATACCGATTTATAATGTGGATAACAAACAAAGG
>WHHJ01000058.1 GCA_014872655.1 Clostridia bacterium | reverse complement strand
GTGGTATAGTATATTAAAGATGTAAAGAGGTGAAATTATGACAACGATTCAAAAAGATGAATATGTTTTCTCTGTGGAGGTTAAAAAAACACAAGAATATTATAAAACACATTCTATTTGTGACTGCGTGTGTTGTCGTAATTATTATGTACAAATCAAAAATAAATTCCCAAAATTGAATGCCTTTTTAAGTGAATTTGGGATTGATATTTCAAAGCCGGATGAAATAGTGAGTGTTGAGATGGATAATTACATCGACTATATCAATGTGGATTATACCGTTTGCGGAACAGTAAAAGCAATGGGAGAATGTGAAATTGATATATACGATGATTTGTTTTTAAGGGTTGTTATTACAAACGGTTTTGTTTCCCCCAACGAACAAAATGGTGAATATTTTACAATTTCCGTTATGCAAATTGCACTTCCGTGGGAGTTAGACGAACCTTTTCCGAAACCAATGATGGAAAAAGCTTCCTTTAAAACAATTAAATTTTTTAAGAAACTGTTCAAGAAATAATATCAGAAATAAACTTCTCTTTTGTCGTCAAGTGTATCTATTAAAAACGCCATTGATGCCTATATGTACAGCGAGTATCGGATTTTGATACCAAAAATCTAAATAAAACAAAAAATAAGGGAGACAACTTCTTTACGAAGTGTCTCCCTTTTAGGAATCTCTTTTTTCTGATTAGAAATTTAATCCGTCATAATACTCTTTTAATGTTCTGCAGGATGCCTGGAATTTTTGGATTTCTTCCTCTGACAATGATAAGGGCAGAATGCTTTGAATTCCGTTACGGTTTACAATACAGGGAAGTCCTGCATAAACATTGCTTACACCATATTCCCCGCGCAGCATAGCCGAAACTGTCAACACACTGCTTTCATTCCCTAAAATCGCTTTGGTAATCCGAACCAGTGCCATGCCGATTCCGTAATAGGTTGCCCGTTTTGCTTTAATGATACGTTGTGCGGCTCCGCGGACTTCCTGCTCAATCGGTTCAAGATCTTCTAATTTATATTTTCCATTGGATTGTTCAATAATTTCAGTAATGGGTTTTGTGGCCAGCAATGCTTGTGACCAGGGTACAAATTCGCTGTCGCCGTGTTCGCCGATAACATAAGCGTGAATATTTCGTGGATCTACGCTGAAATAATCGCCGACCATATAACGCAGGCGTGCCGTGTCTAACGCCGTTCCGCTGCCGAATACTCTGCGCGGATTAAACCCGGACAAGGTGCATGTTACATGCGTCATAATGTCAACAGGATTGGTTGCAACAAGAAAGATCCCATTGAATCCGGATTCTGTAACCGGATTGATGATAGAGCGAAATACCTCGACGTTTCTTTGCAACAGATCCAGTCGCGATTCTCCTTCTTTTTGTGCAACGCCGGCGCAGATAACAACAATATCTGCAGTTTCGCAGTCAGAATAATCCCCAGCATATATTTTCATGTGCGAAGAGGAAAAGGCCAGTCCGTGATTTAAGTCCATCGCTTCGCCCATCGCTCGCTCCTTGTTGATATCAATTAAAACCAGTTCATCGCAGGCATTTTGATTCAGCAGCGCATAAGCATAACTCATACCGACCATTCCGGTCCCGATTAAAACAATTTTTCTGTTATCTGTGCTCATTGATATACCCTCCTGAATATTGTATTTTGAGTTTTCATTATGAATTGTATTTGAATCCGTTTGTGGTTTGTTCTGATTGTAGTATACCATATTTTTCCAAAAAATAAAAGGCGATTGACAAAAATTTAACAATCTTTTCATATCTTTTTGATGCACTCTTTTATTTTTCTTTTTCTCCTTTCCAAATTAAAAATACTTATTTTTATTATATATGAAAGGAAGCATTTTATTTCTATAATTTGTTGAAATTTTCTGTTGACAAACAATTTGTTTTATGGTATACTTTTTAAGTACTGAAAATTCTTTCATTCTTTCGGGGTGTAGCGCAGATGGTAGCGTGCTTGGTTCGGGACCAAGAGGTCGCGTGTTCAAATCACGTCACTCCGACCAGCATAGCGCTGAATCCAAATTGTTTTGGGTTCAGCGTTATTTTATGTTTTATTTTTCGTTTGGGTAGCTTTGGATTTTTAAATCAGAAGACACTCGGAGAGAAGGGTGTTCGTGTTCCGGGCACTTTTGTTTTTTTGCAGGGGTGCTGAATCGAAGACAATATGTTTTTATTTTCTATTCATAGAATCATGTTGTATTTTGCTTTTTTGTAGATTGATCCGGTTAACGGAATCATACTTTGGGAGAGGAAAAAGAACTTTGCAAATATTTTCTTCTTTTTTATAAAAATATCTCCTATGGTAATTTTGTTTTACCATACCATAGGAGTTCTTTCTTTTTTATAATTCAATCTGTGTATCATTTAACTTTGCCTGTATTAAAAGATCGTTTTGATAAACCAGTTTTAAAGAGAAGAACGGACAGGGCTCGGTAATTAATTTTAAAAAAATTCGATCGCCGGGCCACAGGGGATATTGCAGCAGTTGTTTTTTGTCCACCCATGCTAATTCCCCCTCGTCACAGTCTGTCAGTGTGCCTTCGAAGGAATTGCTGGTGAACAAATGCATGTACTCGGTTTGTTGGTTGTATACAAAGGTAATAATGCCCCGGTATTGATATTGCAGCAGGCGTAAGCCTGTTTCTTCCGTTACTTCCCGTTGGATTCCTTCTTCCGGACTTTCTCCGTTTTCAAGATGTCCGCCGATCCCGATCCATTTATCTTTGTTGATATCATTTTCTTTTTTGGTGCGGTGCAACATCAAATATTTTTCATCTTTTTCAATATAAATAAGCGTAGTATTATTATTCATTTTCTTTTAAAACCTCGTCGATCTGGCTTTCGCCGAAAATTTTTATGCCGGCTTGTTTTAAAATACTTGCGGTTATGCCGTCTCCGGATTTTAAGGTTTTAGAAAAAGTGCCATCATAGATTTTTCCACAGCCGCAAGAGGGACTGCGTTCTTTTAAAATTGCGCAGGAACAATGCAGCATTTTAGCGATTTTTAAAGCTTCTTCCGCGCCTTTTTTGTATTGCGGAGTGACATCGTCCCCCTGACAAGTTATCACTCGATGATGTTGAATTTCCGCAGGAGGACGGGGTGTCGGCAGTCCTCCTAAAATTTCCGGACAGATCGGAATTAAGGTATGTGCTTGATTGAGTTGATCCAGTTTCTCATAATAGATCGATTTGCCGTCGTACCGACAGCCTATCCCGCATAGACAGGCACTGATTAAAATTTTCATAATTCCTCCGTTTATTTGAACCATTTGTGAGATGCTTTTTGTCGATAAAGAACGCGGAGCCGTCCAAGCAAAAGGTCATAGATAAAAAATGCAAAGTTTCCCAAAACACATAGCATAACAACGATAGCCGCTGTCGCTTGCTGATATTCCTGTACCACGCTGTCTAATCGGAATAAAAAGATGCATAACGCGTACATCAAAAAAACGGCAACATTCAGTAATGCAAATTTTGATAAAAACCGAATAACACGATTTCGGATTCGATCTAAATAAAGTTTAACTAATGGATAATATCCGAGAAAAAGGTATAGCATAACAATTTCTTTATCCGGCACAAGCAGCAACGACAGTAAGGATGTGGCTGCATATACGAGAATTCCTTGTTTTGTACCGCATTCTTCCTGTACCGGAATCAGTGCTAACATCGCCAGTGCGGGGCTGCAGAATGTAGCTGCCGGAATAATACTGCCCAGCGCCATAATGATGGTGGCCAAAGCGCACATAAAAGCACATAGAGCGGTTTGTTTTGCTTTATTTTTCATGATGTTTCTCCTTTATATTACAGGGATAGTGTACCATATTTTGTGGATGAGCGCAAGGCGTTTGAGATATTTTTTCTAATTTATTCGGTTTTGCTTGACATTCACTGGTTTATTTGGTACCATGTTATTTAAGGGAGAGGAGAGATTGCATGAAACGAACTTTGATATGGATTTTATTTCTCTTTTTATTGTGCAGTATAGGAACCTTATCTGCGTGTTCCGGCGCTGTACCCGAAACAGATACATCATCGCAGATATCTGCGCAAGATTCACAACAACAAGTTCAAACACCATCTTCTTCTGAGGCCATTTCAGAGCAGGAGGGTGGTACTACGGATCCGATTGATACACCTGCGGATTCGAATTCTGTAGCTGAAGAACCTGATGAACAAGGAAGTCTGCAAAATCAGCCGGCGGGAGATATTGTTTCAGAGTCGCCGGACCAGACGGATCAATCAGAAAGTTCGGATTCTCAATTTCCGGCAGATCAAGAGGAATCGGAACCGGAAGTTGAAGAACCTATCAAGCCTGATTTGCCTGCGGACGGCATTCGGGTGCGATTGCAGGTGGAGTGTGTCACCGCATTTGAAAAGGGGAACGAGACCGCAAAAAAGATCTCCGACCATGGTATCATTTTGGCGGAAAAAGAATTTCAGCTCTCAAAAGATGCAACGGTATACGATTTATTGCTTGCATCCGGTCTGGATATCCAATCTCAAAAGGGAATGTTTGGACAGTATGTAACGGCGATTTCGTCTTTGGCTGAGAAAATGTGCGGAGCCGGGAGCGGTTGGGTTTATTATGTAAACGGTGAATATGTAGGAATGTCCAGCAGTTTAAAAACATTACAGGACGGAGATTCGGTACGGTGGATGTATACCTGTAATGGCGGAGCGGATTTAATGCATTAGTATGGTAGCATTGTGAAGTCGATTCATTTTATAAATAAAAAAGACGGTTTATAAAAATAAACCGTCTTTTTTTTTGTAAAGGCCTTGACATTTTAGAAAAACATGTTATAATATAAACATATGAACAATTATTCACATGAATAGGAGAATGTAATATGCAGGAAAAAGAAAAGCATATCCATAATCATGAACAGGCTGTGCAATCTGTTTTGGACCAGATTCCCGATGATATGCAGTTGTGTGAACTTGCGGATTTATTTAAGAATTTTGGAGATTTTACGAGGGTAAAAATTTTGTATGCATTGCTTGAATCTGAATTATGTGTGTATGATATCAGTAAATTGCTGAATATGGGGCAATCAGCCATTTCGCATCAATTGCGGATTTTGAAGCAAAGCAAGTTGGTAAAAAGCCGTCGAGAAGGAAAAAATATGTTGTATTCTTTAGCAGATTTACATGTTCAGACGATTATCGGACAGGGTATGGATCATATACAAGAGTGATAGGGGAGGAGTTTTTATGAAAAAGATAATTCGACTGCAGGATTTAGATTGCGCAAACTGTGCAGCTAAAATGGAGAGTGCCGTGGGGAAAGTGCAAGGCGTAAATAGCGTTACAGTGAATTTTATGTCTCAGAAAATGATATTAGACCTGTCAGATACTGATACAGAACAGATTTTAAAAGATATTGTAAAAGCTTGCAAGAAAGCGGATCCGGACTGCAGTTTAGATATATAAGAGGGGATTTTTAATGAAAAAGCTAAAAAAGCGACTGATACGTATTATTCTCGGATTTGTTTTATTTGTTCTTGCTTTTGTATTAGATAAAACAAGTCTTGTTCAAGGATATTGGCAGTTGTTGTTTTATGTTCCGGCTTACTTGGTTATTGGCGGAGATGTTTTATATAAAGCCCTGCGAAATATTTTTCGGGGAAAAGTTCTGGATGAGAATTTTTTGATGTGTATTGCGACAATTGGTGCATATTTTACTTCTGAATATGCAGAGGCTGTTGCCGTAATGTTCTTTTATCAAGTAGGGGAACTTTTCCAGAGTTATGCCGTCAATCGGTCCCGAAAATCGATTGCGGATTTGATGGATATTCGTCCCGATTATGCCAATATAGATCGCGAGGGACAATTAACACAGGTGGAGCCGAATGAAGTTGCTGTCGGCGATGTGATCGTGGTAAAAGCCGGAGAACGGATTCCGCTGGACGGGTTTATCGTGCAGGGAAAATCTTCGATCGATACTTCGGCAATGACCGGAGAAAGTATGCCGCGGGATGTTCAGACCGGAGATGAGGTTTTCAGCGGGGCGATTAACTTAAATGGAACGCTGCGGATCCGGGTAAATCGTCCCTTTGAGCAGTCCACTGTTTCAAAAGTTTTGGAATTGGTAGAAAACGCCGCTTCTCAAAAAGCCGCATCCGAAAACTTCATTACCAAGTTTGCTCGTTATTATACTCCAGCAGTTGTCATCGGTGCCGTACTGTTGGCGGTCATTCCTTCAATTATATGGGGCAATTGGGCGGAATGGGTTCATCGTGCATTGACATTTCTAGTGATATCTTGTCCATGCGCTTTAGTTATTTCAGTGCCGCTCAGCTTTTTTGGAGGAATAGGCGGAGCGTCCAGGCTTGGCATTCTGGTAAAAGGTGGTAACTATTTGGAGGCGCTTGCTCACGCTGAGACTGTTGTGATGGATAAGACCGGGACATTAACGAAAGGCACCTTTGAAGTGTCTGAAATTCATCCACAGCCGGGAATCAGCGAATGCGATTTGTTAGAGAAGGCTGCCTACGCAGAACACTATTGTGATCACCCCATTGCGCGATCATTAAAACGTGCTTATGGGAAGGATATCCATGCTGAAAACATTGAAAAAAGCGAGATTCTGTCCGGCTTTGGTGTTTGCACGGTTGTTGAAAACCAAAAATATTTTGTGGGCAATGAAAAATTGATGCAAAAAGAAGATGTATCTATTTCATCTGTTCAGGAGAATGGTACTGTTGTTCATGTGTCTGCAGAGCATCAATATTTAGGATACATTGTGATTTCAGATCAAATAAAACCTACCGCAAAACAAGCGATTGCAGATTTAAAAGCGGCCGGCATTCAACATACGGTTTTGTTGACAGGGGACAGTTCTCAAAGTGGTACTCAAGTTGCCCAACAGTTAGGAATAGACGAAGTTCATACACAATTATTACCAGCGGATAAGGTTATTCAGTTGGAACATTTAATGGCGGCACGTTCTTCTCGAGGCAAGGTTGTTTTTGTCGGTGATGGGATCAATGATGCTCCTGTTATTGCCCGATCAGATGTCGGAGTTGCAATGGGAGGTCTCGGTTCGGACGCAGCTATTGAGGCCGCAGACGTTGTTATTATGAATGATGATCCGTTAAAATTGGTAAGCGCTGTCCAAGTTGCGCGGCATACTTTACAGATTGTATATCAGAACATTATTTTTGCTTTAGTGATTAAATTTTTGATTTTGATACTGGGAGCGTTAGGATATGCCAATATGTGGGCTGCGGTCTTTGCCGATGTCGGCGTTGCCGTCCTGGCTATTTTGAATGCGATGAGAGCGTTGAACGTCCGAAAATTTGATCGAGATAACCATGATAAACTACGGAATTAATTGGGGAGTCGTTGAAAAAAATAATAAGACGAGAGTTTTTGTATTATTTTTAAGAATATGTTAAACAGTGCAGACTGAATGAGATTAAAAAAGAGTTCGGGGCACCCCGAACTCTTTTTTAATTGTATTGTATAAAAGTCGAATGGTGCCTCTTTAGTCTATAGTATCGACTCCTAAAGAAACTCTTGCAAGTTTTAATACATCCGCTAAGGTAACTTTTCCGTCATTTCCAATTACATCTCCGTAGATTGTTTCAGCAGAATTTGCATTCTGCACTGAACTAACCGCAGTTCTTGCAGCAGAAATAACATCTGCCAGAGAAACCTTCCCATCTGCATTAATATCGCCTTTTGTAGATACGTAAATCGTAAAAGAACCTTTAAAATTACCGACAGTTACATCTATTACTTTTACGCCTATGGTATTCATATTCGGTACTGTGTAGATGCCTATTGTAAATTCTTTTTTACCGTTTTGGTATATATTTTGTACAGTAAAACCGTCTGCGACAAACTCTTCGCCCATCAAATAATAGACTTTTGTTGGTGCAGTAATTTCAATACCAATAATGGTAACTTTGATCAAATTGTTGATTGCAGATTCCAAGGTTGCGGTGGCGCTGTCAACTTCTGGTTGTGTAACATTTTCTTTTTCGAGTACGGTTTCAGCAATGCTCAATGCCTGTTGGACGGCTTGGAAAGAGTCTGTTGTGTATAAGTCTTCATCCAATGCTTTTGCTTTTTCAATTGCCGCTTCCAATGCACTGGTATTGAGTCTTAGATAGGTAACAGAAGTTCCAAATTTTTCTGTAATGGTTTCAAGATCAAAGTTTACAGCATCCGTCACAGTAACGGTAATGTCTCCTTCTTCCAAAATGACGTCTTCTGAAACTTTAAAGTTTAATCTTACGAAGTCAGACGTCCCGCCTGGAAATGCATTATTTACGCTATCTGCGATGCCAAAAGACATTAAGGCAATTTTAGAATCCGTAACATCAACCATTTCTAGTTGATTCTGGAACAAATCGCCAACAAAATAATCGGATTCATATTGTTCTGGGATCAACGTCAACTTTTCTTTATTATAAGAAACAGCGATGGTAATTCCTGTAAGTTGAGCTCCTATCGGAGTTGTTACGGAGCACAAAACAGATGTCTTTCCAGATTTGGGAACAGATACGGTGCCGTCAACTGTGTGGGTTTTTATTAAAGCGCTAATTGATTGTTCTAAAGTTTTTGTCGCGGCATCTATATCGTCCTGTGTTACATTTGCATTTGTTAATGTGGCTGTTGCCTTTTCTAGAGCAGTCATTACTGCAGAAAAAGTTTCTGTAGTATATTCATCGGATTTTAATTCTCTTGCTTTTTCAATTGCCGCTTCCAATGCACTGGTATTGAGTCTTAGATAGGTAACAGAAGTTCCGAATTTTTCAAAAATAGTTTCAGCGTTAACATTTACAGCGTCTGTCACCGTGATGGTGATATCTCCGTCTTCCAAAACAGCATCTTGTGCAATTTTAAAGTTTAAGTTTGCAAAGTTTGCTGTGCCGCCCGGAAATGTATTGTATTCGCTGCCTGCAATGTCCAAAGACATTAAGGAAATTTTAGAATCTGTAACATCAACTAATTCTATTTGACTTGGGAATAAATCGCCAACAAAATAATCAGATTCAAACTCTTCTGTGATCAGTGCCAACTTTTCGGTGTTAAAAGATACTTCTACTTTGATTCCCGCAAGTTCTGCTTTTAAAGGCGTGGTTACTGTAATGAGCATAGACGTTTTTCCAGATTGGGGAATCGAAACTGTGCCATCAACTTTATATGTTTTTATTAAACATGCAAGTGCCTGTTCTAAAGCCTGCGCGGCTGCATCTAAATCATGCTGCGTTGTATAGATGTTTGTTAATACGTTTGATGCTTTTTCTAATTCTGTCATTACTGCGGCAAAGGTGTCGGTGGTATATTCGTCAGCGTTTAATTTCTGTGCTTTTTCAATCGCATCTTCCAACGCACGAGTATCAAGTTCTTTATAGGTGACAGACGTTCCAAATTTTTCAAAAATAGTTTCAGCGTTAACATTTACGGCGTCTGTCACCGTAATGGTGATATCATTGTCTTCCAAAACAGCTGTGTCTGCAACAGAAAATTTCAACTTTGCAAAATCTGCTGTTCCTCCTGAAAACACATCGGATTTGTTTCCGGTTAGCGCGATAGCGGTCAGTGCGATTCTGCCATTTGCGGCGTCTGTAAATACTGTTTGATGGGGAATCATCTGTCCGATAAAATAATTGCTATTATTTGTTTCTTGTATCAGAGTTAATTTCTCTGTATTGAAAGCAACTTCTACTTTAATTCCGACAAGATTCGATTCTGAAGGTGTTGTCACGGATAGGGTAACAGATGTTTTTCCTTCAATCGGAGCTGTCACCGTTCCTTCAACACTATAGTCTGAGTCGGTGGTAGTTTGTTCATGTGAACCCAATTGATATGTTGGGAAAAGAGCTGGAGTTCCAAGGACTGGCCAACCATCATTTGTGCTACCAATGTTCGATTTACCCCATACAAGTGCTTGTCTGGAAGCTACCGGTCCGTTGCCTTCCCAATCGTACATGTAGTTGAGTAAAATTAGCCCCATGCCCAATTTTTGACCTTCGATCGGCAACACAAACAGTCCTTCACCCATATTGAATGCTTCCCATTCAATAAAAGCTTCGATGGTATATCCACGATAATTGGTGATATGTTCAAAAGCATCGTCACGTTGTTTTTTCCACTCTTTGTAGCCGGGATCATCTGTCGACAAATCGCCTTCTGGCAGTGGGTAAGCTGGGTCAAAATCAACATCCATGCTTGTTTTTATTTGAACATTGTACCCACCGTGTGTCTGTGCGTTTCCGCCGCCAGTAGCCCAATGTTCGTACCAAGCACCGTTTCCACTAGGAACTTCACCAACTCCTGGTGCACCTGCTGTATATCCGGAAAATGTATAAAGCCATTCTTTGCCAGTCAAGCTAGAAGAGGAGGCATTGTCTACATCACCGTTTAAAGCCACCTGAACGCAGTCTGTAGCATTTAAGTTAAGCAAGCCAAGACCATTTTCGCCTGCCGCAAATGCTTGTGTCGTATCTTTTACATCAAAACGGAAGTATAAACCTCCAATAGGATCATCTCCAGGGATATAATTCCATATGATATCGTCATCCGACTCAAATCCGTCTAAAGTAGCAGAGTATAAAACGTAAGCGTCCAGCGAGGCAGAACTTGTAGACGCTTCTGTAGTCCCTGTTCCATCTATATCAGAAGTTGAAGCCCCATCTGTATTTTTATCTATAGTAATTTTTAATGCATTTTCCCACTCGTCGCCTGATGTAAGTTTCCCATCGATGGTTGGAATATCTGCTGGTTGTGCGTATGGAATAATATGATCTTTATCAACTGTAATTTTTTCTGCTAATGATGTGATGGTAAATCCGGTTGTAAAGGATAGGATCATTGCAAAAAAAAGAACCATTGAAAGTACTTTCTTCATTATTTTTCTCCTTTTCTAATTTATTAAAATATAAGGTTTTCATTGTTATGTTTTTTAGAAACAAAACACATTTATTAAAAGATATTTTTTATAT
>WHHJ01000057.1 GCA_014872655.1 Clostridia bacterium | reverse complement strand
GGTCCAACCCGGGCCCGGCATGCGCCGAAACCGGATCCAAGACGCGTCCGGCAAAGAAAAAAGGAGAATGATATCATGGACAAGAAAAAACAAAAAAGTATTCTGATCCCGCGGGACGGATGCGGAGACACGCAGTTTGTGAGCGTGAACGGAAAAAGCATGCTCATTCAAAAGGGCGTTCAGGTCCAGGTAGACGCCGACGTGGCGGCAGTGGTAGAAAACATGTTTGCCGTCCGAGCGGAAAATGCGGCCAAGAGCGGCCGGATGCGTCTGGCCTGACGTCGGCAACATCCAAAGAAAGAAGGGAAAGACCGATGACGGTTTCGGAAGCCATTACCCGCGCGGACATTTTGCGGGGTGGAAACAACTGTTCGGAAGAGCAGAAATTGCAGTGGTTGTCTGCGCTGGATCAGCAGATCAACGAACAACTGTTTAAGCGGCACGAAAACTGTTTGGTATATCGGCCGGAGCAGTTGGAGTATGATGCGGAGAGTGAAGCGGTGACGGATTTAAAAGCCGACCGTCTGTTTGAGGCGATGTATGTGCATTGGCTGTGCGCACAGATTGATTTTGCCAACGGCGATATTGCGCGTTACAATAACGAGCGGATTTTATTTGAGAGTTGGTATCAAAAACTGGCCGATTTTATCAACAGTCGGTATCTGCCGAAGAAAGAGGCGACAGCCATTCGGCTTGCGGGGTGGGACGAATGATTCTTCCGGGATTAAACGATTTGCCGCGGTCGGTGACGGGCGTATCGGTTTTTGGCGGATATCAGACGTCGGCTTCTGCGGCGGAAAACGAATTTGTGCAGATGAAAAACATGACGGCAGATTATTTTCCGTGCGCCGCGCCGCGGCGTCCGCGCCGCATCGAACACGATCTGGCGGCGGCTGGCGTGCAGACCGTGTACGGCATGCTCTACCGGGACGGACTGTATACGGTGGCCGGCTTGCAGCAGGATGCGGACGGAGACGCGTATTTGCTATACCAAACACAGCCGGTCTGTGTTTCCGAAGAGCCGATTCGTCTTTCCCGCACGGAAAAAAAGATGGTTGGCATGGGCGCGTGGGTGGTGATCTTTCCGGACGCGGTGGCCTACAATACGCAGGATGCTTCGCTGCGGCGCCTGTTTTGTTTTAATAACTCTACTCAGTATTACTGCTTTTTCTGCGACCGCAACAATCAGTTGCTGGCGTTGACTTTTTCGAAAGAAGAACACGAGAAGGTTTTGCTGGAACAGACCCTGGACGGCCAGGTCACGTTTTATGAGTATGACGCCAAGGCGCAGGAGTGGAAAGAAAAGGATGATGTGTATCTGCGTTTTTCGGATCGGTTTCACAGCGGAAAAACGGATTTTTCGATGTTTGAAGAGGGGCAGACGCTGACGTTGACAGCGGCGGACCCTGAGAAGGAGAGCGTCGAGGAGATCGAGGCTCTTGCGTTCGGTGAAAGTACGGTGATCAAAAGGGGATCGGAGCAGCTGGATACATTTACTGAGCATTATCTGGTGATGACCGTCAACAGTATCTATCTGAGTTCTGCTCGTTTTGTAAAGGAAATCACCGACGCCGGCGGCTTATGGGATTATGAACTGGACGGCAAGACCGTGACCGTTTTTCGGATGGCGCCGAATCTGTGCAACATCATTCCTGAGATGGACTTTGTGGTGGAGTGCGGGAACCGGCTGTGGGGGTGCAGCAGTGCGCAGCATGAAATTTATGCCTGTGCGCTTGGAGATCCTGCTTCGTGGCGGAAGTTTGAGGGAACCAGCATGGACAGTTTTGCGATGACGGTGGGCTCTGACGGCGATTTTACGGGCGCTGCCGTTTACGGCGGGTGTCCGATTTTTTTCAAAGAAAACGGGCTTTACAAGATGCTGGGATTGGTTCCGTCTCAATTTCAGCTGGTGACGGTGCCGTGCCGCGGTCTGGCTGTCGGATGCGCGGCGTCTGTGGTGGTTTTAAACGGAGCGCTGTATTATAAGGGGTACGACGGGATTTATGCCTATGACGGCGCACTGCCGCAAAGGGTTTCGCAGGCACTCGATTACGAGCCGTTTGAGCAGGTATGTGCAGCGGCGTGCGGACAAAAATATTATTTTTGTGCCACGTTTGAAACGGGGCGGCGGATGATGTGTTTGGACACGGCTCGCGGTTTGTTTACGGTAGAGGATGAGGCGGACGCGCGTTGGATGGTTTCTTCTCCGCGCCAGGCGTTTGCGCTGGTGAACGGCAAGGTTTACGGACTTTGTCCGGACGCGGGAGAACCGGATACGCCGGGAAATGAATCGTGGGAAGAGCCGTTTGAGTGGTCGTGTGTGACCGGAGACTTTGGGTTTGAGCAAACCCAGCAAAAGGCTGCGGTGCGGATTTTGCCTCGGGTACAGTTGGAGCTGGATGCGGAATGCCAAATCTGGCTGCGGGCGGACGGCGGCGATTTTGTGCCGCTTTGCCGGATTCGCGGCGAGGGCAAGCAGCTTGTCCGCAAACCGATCCCGATTTTGCGCTGCCAGCGGTTTTGTCTGAAGTTTACGGGAACGGGCAGCGGGCTGATTTACGGCATTGATGTGGAATACGAACCGTTGTCGGACGCGGCTCACACGTTGTTGTAGGAGGTTGAAAAATGGCAGGATTTGATTTGCGGCTGCCGGAAGAGATTCGGTCCGGCCGCGCAACGCCGGAGCAGCAGTTGGCCGGAATCGGGCGGTATCTGTTTCGGCTGGATGAAACGCTGCGGTATCTTTTTGCCCATATTGATACGGATAACCTGACCGGGGAAGCCCTTGAAGCGATCCGACAGATGAAAGGAGAAACCAAGCAGTGAGTACGACCAATAAAAAACCCCGCACTTCTTACGGCACTGCAGACGATTACCGTCCTTCGGAAGAAGTGACAGCGGCAGCGTCGGAGCTGGCGGCTGCCGAGCAGGCAAAGCCGCAGGGGTATACTTCGGCTTATCAGGAGAGTATCCGGCAGGCCTTGGACCGGATTTTAAACCGGGATGCGTTTTCTTATGACGCGGCTTCGGATGAATTGTATCGCCGGTACGAACAACTGTATACGCAGGCGGGGCGTACGGCGATGAAAGATACCATGGGACAGGCCGCCGCGCTGACGGGCGGATATGGCTCTTCTTATGCGCAGACGGCCGGACAGCAGCAGTATAATGCATATATGCAGCAGCTTGCTGCGGTTGTTCCGCAGTTGGAACAGCGCGCTTATGAGAGGTATCGTGACGCGGTGACGGATGGGTATGATCAGCTTTCTGCCTTAACGCAGCTGGACGATACGGCGTACGGCCGATATCGTGACAGTGTGTCGGATTGGCAGAATGACCGTTCTTATGCGTACGGCAAATACAGTGATCTTTCCGATCGGGATGCGGCGCTGTACCAAACGTATCTGGATCGGTTTTTAGCAGATCGTGATTTTGCTTACCAGTATGACCGGGACGCGATCGAGGACGCGCAGCGGCAGCAGGAGTTTGACGAGCAGGTGCGGCAGTATAATCAGACCGAACAGCGCATCGTCAGCCTTGCACAGCAGGAGGCACAGGCCAAACTGGCCGAGGCTCAGGCACAAAATGGAAAGGCGGAAAATCCGCTCTCGCAAGAGGAATATATTCAGTTATATTTTGACGCCAAGGCGGTATTTAGCGGCGGAAATGTGGAGGCACTACATGCGTTTTTGAACAGCGAGGTCGCAAACGGTTATTTGACAGCGCAGGGGGCAGAAGCGCTGCGCAAACTGGTTTACACCAGCGAGCAGTATCAGCCTTGATCTGGTTAGAATTTTGTTTACAAAAAAACAGATACGGTGAATGCCGTATCTGTTTTTTTTGTGTGTATCGAAAATGTGGAGGATACGGCCTGTGTTTTTGCTCTGCGGGATATTTTGCGTCGGGACGAGAATCATTTTTGTTTGAAAAAGCGTGTCTGAAAGGGTCGTGGCGGCGGTGGAATTTCGAGGCAGGCGGAGAGGGTTGTTGTGCGCGGTGGGTGACGGAGGAATGTTGATTTAGGGGGTGGCAGAGGATATCTGTTTGGTGTGGTTGTGATGAGGAAATTGTATTTTTGAGAAAAAACAGACGAGACAGCGTTTCTTGTGTCGGGGCATGCCGAAAGAGCTCGGGCGGTACTGGGCGCAGATGAGATGGAAGGAATTGACTTTTAACCGTGGATATGGTATACTGAAAACATCATAAAGGAGTGGATCTTTGTGGCTGTTGCGTTTTTCGGTTGGTTCCTTTGTACAACCGTTTTGTGAAATGGGGATGTTTGGGGACCGATTGGGTACGCGGATATCAGGTCAAAGAGTTTTGATGCCATGAAAGCAGGGATCCGTTGGCTTAAAAGAAATCGGGCGTTTTGCGCTGTGACATCAGGGGCGCCCGGTTATTTTTGGTTTGTTGCAGCGCAGGCAAACATTCCATCATAGGGTGGAGGTTGTCAGAAAAAGCGTATTGGGTCCAGACCGTTTTTGGACAGCTTTGTTCGGGAACATGTTTTGGATAATATAGGAGGAAAAAGATGAAACGCTGTGAATCTTGCGGAGCCGAAAACAGCGCGCAGGCAACTTTTTGTGCGAAGTGCGGAAAAAAACTGCAAAATAAAGAATATTCGGGGCGGGCAGCCGAAAGGGAATCGGCTTTGTCGGAAGATACGATTGTTTTTTCGGAGCCGATTGTGGCAAAAACTTCTTCGGCTGCTACGTCGTCTTCTTCTCAACCCGAATTAGAATCGGAAAAAACAGAATTAGCCGAACAGGATGTGGATTTGTTGTATACAGGTCCGCGCCAGGCAGCGTCGGAGCGAAAGGCCGCGCAGTCGGCTCGTGACGCCCGTCGTCAAACAACTGGGGACGAATCTCGAGCGCAGCCGGTTGAAGAATCGGCCGAATCGGCACCTCAGCAAGCGGGCCCCGCGCCGGAATTTGCCGTGGCGGATACGGGGCGTTTTGCTAAAAAAGAACGGCGCGGAGTGCGCCGGAATCCGGACTCGGAAGAGGAGGACACGGACGAGATTCCAAACCTTTGGGATACGCGGGAACGGGAGAGAATCGAGGCGCAGGAAGGGCCTCAAAGTGAGTTGGATGAGTTACTGGCGCAGGAAGACGCCTTCTCTGCGCAGGGGTCTTCGTCCCAGACCGGGCGCGGCCGGATTGTGTTGTTTGCGGTGTTAGCGACGGTGGTGGTGTCGATTTGCGCGGTATGTGCGGTGGTATTTTTCAGCCTCGGGCAGGAGCCGCCCGTATCGGATCAGACGGAGCCGACCCAGACCGTGGAAGAACCCCAGACGGAGCCTGAACCGGAACAGACACAGCCCGAAACGCAAACCCCGGAGCAACCCGAACCGGAACCGGTGGTCAATGTGGACTACGCAACCTATGCCGGGCAGTGGATGTACGGCACGGACAGTACCGGAAAAACGGAGTTAAATATTAAGAGCGTCAGCGGTAGTACGGTTATTTTTGATTTAAAAGTCAGTTCGCCGGCTGCTGACGGAAAAACGGCGCAGATTACAGATTGTTCAGCCGTTTGCGAGGGCGGCATGGGCCGATTTACCTTTGAGGATGACGGTTTTGGGAACGCGGGCAGCGGGACGCTGGTTTTTGGTAAGAATCAAGTAGGTGTCAGCGCAACAATCACGTCTGCGGCGAAGAATGCCGCATGGCGGTTGGCGTGCGACGTAATTGTCAAACGGCCGCAGGATTTGCCGCAGGAAGAAACGCCGCAGGAAGTGCCGGATGGCGGAGAAGACGAACTTCAGATTCCGACTGCCGATGGCGTGCAGGCCCCGTCTTCGGTGCTGGCGACATCGGAAAAGCTGACGGTTTCGGCCGAAGGCGGATTGAATTTGCGTAAGGCGCCGGATACAAGTGCGGAAAAACAGACGCTGATCCCGGACGGATCCGAAGTGGTACGCTATGCGGTATCCGAGGACGGCACGTGGAGTTATATTTCTTATGCCAATTATGTCGGATGGGTGAGCAGTAAGTATTTGGTTCTTTCGGACGCGCCTGACGCGCAAGAGGACCCGGATCAGACGACAGACGAACAGCCCTCGGACGGTTCTTCTACCCAGAATCCGTCGGCATAGCGGCGTAGCAGGCTGCTTGTGCTCGGGTTCAATCATAATATAAACAAACGCATCAAAACAAAAAATAGGGGACTATTGTCAAGCGTTTGAAGCTCTTTTCTACCGTGTTAAGTGATGAATTCAAAAAATGCAGCCACTAAAAAGATCATTTCTTTGATAGTGGTTGCCTTTTTTTTTGATATTTCTTTTTTGCCCGTGTGCTTTCCAGCTTGTATTATTCGAGAGAGCAAATTATAATATAGCAATATGGAGGTGTAATATAAAGTATATGACTTTGAAAGAAGATGGCAAAATATGGGAGGGTCTCTTGATGGATCAATTACTGTTGCTTTGCAGGACGTTATTCTATGTACAGAAAAAGGGGAACGGTTTGGCTCATTCCTAAGAGATCGAAATAACTATTTGATAATAGACTTTGGAATAAAGTCTATTATCAAATTTAGATGGTCGCAGAGAATCTACCAGGTAATTAGGAGGTTATCATGATTGAAGTTTATTATGCTGAAGACGATGAAATCATTGGCAAATCCGTAAAAGAATATTTGGAACAGCAGAATTGTAAGGTCACAGTTTTTAAGACGATCGCTGATGTTAGAAGCGCGTTGATAAATCATTTGCCCGCCGTCGTTTTATTGGACTGGAATATGCCGGATGGTCAGGGAAATGAATTATGCGGCTGGATTCGGGAAAGATGGAACGCCTTGCCTATTATCTATTTAACGGTTCGGGGTGATTCTTATGATATTGTTAAGGGATTTCAGAGCGGCGCAGATGATTATGTGGTAAAGCCATTTGACCTTACCGTTTTGTATTCCCGTATTTTGGCATTATTGCGGAGAGCCGAAGGCGTAGTAGGAACAAGACTCGTTTGTGATGACTTGATGTTAGATAAAAAGAAAACGGCTGTTTATTATCAACAGAAAGAAATTATCATAAGCCAGCCAGAATATCGCATTCTCTTGATGCTGATGGAAAACAAAGGGAAAACAATTACCAGAAGTCAGTTATTAGAGCATGTCTGGGATTGCAGCGGAAATTATGTAAATGACAATACTTTGACTGTCGCTATGAAACGCCTGAGAGAAAAGTTAAACAATCCAGCTTGTTTGAAAACAATCCGAAGTTTCGGCTATCGTATGGAGGATACAAAATGAGTGAAAAATGGAAACAAAAAATACTTTTGCTTTTTCCCTTTTTGGTTCTCCTTCTAGGAATGATCTTTACATTGGTTTTGTTTTTGCACACCTACAGGCAGATTGCCTTCGAACATATTTCAGCATTTTGTGAGGTTGTAATAGAAAATTCTCCGGAAACAGAGTCGCAGCTATTAGCGGGCCTAAAAGACTATTCTTCATTGACCGAACAAGAACTAAGAGGAAACAATTATTTGGGGAAATATGGATATCGCACGGATGCTTTTTGTAAAGGTTTTACGTCTGATGTATTGCTTTTTCCGATCCTGTTTTTTGGAGGGATTGCCTGTGCCTTTGCACTTGGAATCTTAATATTCCGAAGGAAAAATCGACAACGAATTGTTGACTTGACCGAGTATTTGGAGAAAATCAATATCGGGGCCGACGGGACGTTGATACAGAAAAAGGAAGATGATTATTCACTTTTACAGGATGAAATATATAAAACTGTTACTACACTTTATCAAACTAGAGAAATGGCTATTACCGCGCAGAAAAACTTTGCAGACAACCTAGCTAATATTGCGCACCAGCTAAAAACGCCGATTACAGCAGCATTTCTATCTTTACAGCTGATGAAGAAAGAAGTCCCCAATGACGATGCAAATAAGATTGAAAGGCAGTTGGAACGGTTAAATCGTTTGGAAGAAGCCCTGCTCATGCTTTCCAAAATTGATGCTGGAATACTCGGATTAAAACGCGAAAAAGTGGATCTTTACACGGTTTTAAATCTAGCGGCGGAAAACTTGAGCGATCTATTGCGCAGAGATAATATTGTTATCGAAATTCCAGAAAATGGTTGTATTGAATTTTTCGGGGATATAGAGTGGACAATGGAAGCTCTCATCAATCTCTTAAAAAATTGCATGGAGCATTCACAACCAGGAGGAATCGTCCATTGTAACTATTCGAGCAATCCGCTCTATATTGAAATCCGGATATGGGATGATGGGACAGGCTTTGATCCAGAGGACTTGCCACATCTTTTTGAGCGCTTTTATCGGGGGAGACGTGCCGTTGGAAATGGAATCGGAATTGGCTTGGCTCTTGCCCGCTCCATTTTTGAATTACAGAACGGAACCATAACCGCTTATAATCTGCAAACTGGCGGCGCGTGTTTTGAAATCAGAATATACAGTCACTGAGATGTCACTTTACTTTGCTATACTGTATGCAAGGCCATCAGATAGAAAGGAGAAAGCGACATGGAAATTCTAAGATGTGAAGGGGTCCGAAAAGTATATGGTTCCGCAGATAATCAGGTTGTGGCGCTGGATCATATTGATTTATCAGTGCAAAAAGGAGAATTTGTAGCAATCGTGGGGGCATCTGGTTCAGGGAAGTCTACCTTGCTGCATCTTCTGGGAAGCGTGGATAAACCGACACAAGGAAAAATTTTGATAGAGGGAACGGATATATCCACAATGAATCGAACGCAGGCGGCCATTTTCAGGCGCAGGAAGGTGGGGTTAGTTTATCAGTTTTATAATCTTATTCCGACCCTTACTATCAGAAAAAATATTCTTATGCCGCTTCTGCTAGACAAGCGCAAACCAAATCGGGAATACTTTGACCAGATTGTGCATTCACTGGGGATGGAAGATAAGCTGGAAGCGCTGCCTAGTCAGCTGTCAGGCGGGCAACAGCAGCGTGCGGCCATTGCCCGATCTTTAATCTATCGTCCTGCACTGCTGCTTGCGGATGAACCTACTGGAAATCTTGACCGGAAAAATGGAGAAGAGATAATAGACCTGTTAAAATTATCTAACCGCAATCTGGATCAGACGATTCTTCTGATTACCCATGATGAAAAGATTGCTTTAGAGGCCGATCGCATTATAACCATAGAAGATGGAAAAATAATCAGCGATCAGAAACAGAGGTAAGGGTATGTGGAAAGACTATTCGATAGGATTTATCAAAAAAAATCGGGCTTCCAGCATATCTGTTCTTGTGGCGGCCTTTATTTCTGCTTTGTTTCTGTCTTTGCTATGCGGCCTATTTTATAATTTCTGGAATTACGAGATCGAATCTATTACCTTAGAAGAAGGAAACTGGCAAGGGCGTATTACAGGGACATTTGAAGAAGCTGTGGTGTCTGATATTCAAAACTTTGCCAATGTGAAAACGGCTGTAGTCAATGAAGAATTATCGGATGGGCATGAGCTTGTGGTTGATGTTTGTTTTCACAACGTGAGGACCGTTTATCAGGATATGCCTCTTATCGCAGAACAGTTGGGAGTCCCTGATCGTTCAGTATCTTATCATGAACTGCTGCTGTCGAGATATTTCATCCATAATCCACAGGATGCTACCCCACCCTTATTGCTGGCCTTTTATCTGGCTGTGCTTGTAATCGCATCAGCCTCTTTGATTTTGATCATTGAGCACTCTTTTGCGGTATCTATGAACGCTCGTGTTCATCAATTTGGTGTTTTTTCCAGTATAGGAGCAACTCCGGGACAAATTCGCGCCTGTCTTTTACAGGAAGCCGCGATTCTTTGCGTAGTTCCCATTTTGCTCGGAAGTTTTATTGGAATTGCCTTGACTTTTGGAGCCATACAGATTGTGAATATCCTTGCGGATGGCATGGTCGGCAGGCATGAAGCGGTCTTTTCTTACCATCCACTTATATTTGTGATTACAATTCTGGCATCTGTCGTAACCGTATTGATTTCTGCATGGCTGCCAGCAAGAAAATTAAGTAGATTAACCCCGCTGGAAGCTATAAAAAATATCGACGAATTACAGCTTAAGCGAAGAAAAAAATCACGCATGCTTGCGCTTTTATTCGGGCCCGAAGGAGAGCTGGCCGGAAATGCATTGAAAGCGCAAAAGAAAGCGTTGCGAACTTCTACTTTGTCCCTGACCCTTTCTTTTCTGAGCTTTACGTTAATGCTGTGTTTCTTTACCCTTTCGGGCATCAGTACAAACCATACTTATTTTGAACGCTACCAGGATGCCTGGGATGTTATGGTGACGATTGAAGACACAAAGATTGAGGAATTCACGTATAAGGATAAAATTCACGCTTTGGATGATACAGACAGCGTGATTTATCAAAAAGCAAACGCGCTTTGCTCTGTGCCAATAGATGCGATCAGCGATCAAGTAAAACAACTGGGAGGACTGGCAGTAATCACAGGAAGCGAGGATTGTATAATCAACGATTCCTATATCATTCAGACTCCTGTTGTCATCATGGATGACAGCAGTTTTACAAAATATTGTGAACAAATCGGTCTTACTTCATCGGAAAATGGAAGTGTAATTCTAAACCGTATCTGGGACAGCACAAACAGTAATTTTAGATACAAGGAATACGTTCCATTTTTGTCTGACAGCCAGCGCACCATGATCTTGCACAATCAAAAAGATGTGTCTGCTGCCGCTACAATCCCGGTTCTGGGCTTTACGCAGGAACCGCCGGTTCTAAGGGAAGAATATGATGATTATGCTTTAGTCCAGGTTGTTTCTCTTTCTACCTGGAGACAGATTCAGGAAACAATTGGAAATGCTGAACCAGACACTTATATTCGTGTGCTGTCGGAAAAAGAGAGAACCTTAACAGAATTGAGTACGATAGAAACGGAATTAAACAATATCCTAGAGCATCAATTTACGTTTGAAGTAGAAAATCGTATCCAGGAAAAGATAGACAATGATGCCATGTTGAATGGATACAAACTGATTATTGGGGCGTTGTGTGTGTTGCTTGCCTTTATCGGAATTGCCAACGTGTTTTCCAACACATTGGGATTTATCCGGCAAAGGAAAAGAGAGTTTGCACGATATATGTCTATCGGTATGACGCCAAATAGTATGCGCAAAATGTTTATCATTGAAGCACTTGTGATTGGCGGTCGTCCTGCACTGATTACTCTTCCGATCACTGTATTATTGGTAGGGTTTATGATCATGGCAAGTTCCTTGAATCCAATGGAATTTTTGGCGGTGGCTCCAATTGTTCCTATCGTGCTTTTTATCGCAGGAATCTTTGGATTTGTTGCTCTGGCATATTATTGGGGAGGAAAACAAATTCTGAAATGCACTTTAGTGGAAGCATTACAAAGCGATTATATAGGATAATTC
>WHHJ01000056.1 GCA_014872655.1 Clostridia bacterium | reverse complement strand
CATCAATTTTGTTGTCTCTGTGGCAGATCAAGCAGGCAGTAACCCCTGTCCCCCGATCGTTGTAGGGGTTGGTCTCGGCGGCGACTTTGAGAGCTGTGCGCTCGCAGCTAAAAAAGCGTTGATTCGAGATACGGACCAGCCAAATCCGGACCCTTATTATGCACAGTTGGAGCAAACAATGTTGCAAGCAATCAATCAAACAGGCATCGGAGCCCAAGGATTCGGAGGGTCGCAAACGGCATTAGCTGTACACATTCAACCGTTGCCCACCCATATTGCAGGATTACCGGTTGCCGTTAATATTGGGTGCCATGTTACCCGCCACGCTACAGTTATTCTATAAAGGAGCCTTTATTTATGAGTCAGACTTTTTCAAGCGCAGACATCCTATTACCGCAAAATACCGATTTAGAAAAATGGAGCGTTATCGCCTGTGATCAATTTACTTCAGATCCAGAATATTGGAACAAGGTACAAACTTTTGTTGCGAATGAACCATCAACACTCAACCTGACATTACCGGAAATCTATTTAAATACCCCGGATGTTGACCGACGGATTTGCGCAATCAATGCCAATATGCAAAAATATTTGGATTCCGGAATCTTTCATACATATTCCAATGCAATGATCTATACAAAACGGATCTTTTCCAGCGGAAAAACCAGAACAGGCATTATCGGGAAATTAGACTTAGAGGACTACTCCTTTGAACCCGGAGCGCAAACCCCAATCCGAGCGACAGAGGGAACCATAGTAGAACGAATCCCGCCCCGAGTCAAAATCCGGCAGGACGCACCTTTGGAATTTCCACACATTATGGTTCTGATCGATGATCCGGAACAAACTGTGATTGAACCGATCCAGAAACGGGAAGAGGATTTCGAAACAGTTTATGATTTTGATTTGATGCAAAACGGCGGCCATATTTACGGAAAGTTGTTGGATGAAAGAGAAATACAGCGGATACAATCCGCACTAAAACAGTTGGCTTCTGCTGAAATTCTTCAACAAAAATACGGATTATCCAACAAAGCTCCACTTGTTTATGCAGTAGGAGACGGAAACCATTCTTTAGCAACCGCAAAAACCTGCTATGAAAATCTAAAGAAAAAACACTCGCCTTCCGATCTGATAAACCATCCTGCAAGATATGCGCTGGTAGAACTGGTCAATCTACACGATCCCGGGCTTGTATTTGAACCAATTCATCGGGTTGTTTTTCAAACAAATCCGGAAGAAATCATGTCGGAGCTGACCCACTACTTTAAAGATCAAATTTCTTTTTGTGACACAAAATTGCCGGCAACCGAAACCGATCACCGCTTTACTGTATTACTTGACGGGCAAACACACTTTGTCTCGATAAAAAATCCTGCCCACAATTTAACGGTAGGAACCGTACAAGAATTTATTGATCACTGTCTTAAAAAAATGGGTGGAAGCGTAGACTATATCCATGAAGATTACGCGGTAGCCAAATTAGTGGCAGAAAATCCGGAAAGTACGATTGGATTTTTATTGCCCGTCCCGCAAAAAAGCGAATTGTTCAAAACAGTAATCGTGGACGGCGCCCTGCCGCGCAAGACCTTTTCTATGGGACACACAGAAGAAAAACGATATTACCTTGAAGGACGAAAAATAAAAGAATGAGAGAGGACATCCTCTCTCATTCTTTTTTTAAAATGTATCTACTTTATAAAAGTAAATTATTTCTGTGGCTCAATCGGATCTGTTTTCTTTTTTCTTGTCTTCACAACAACGACGGTTACGACCGCGGCAACAACCAAGCATCCACCAACAATCCCACCGATAATCCATAACGACATATCGGCCTTGAGTTCAATCGTTACAGGCTGTGTAAAGACAGAGCAGGACCGCGTCCCTTCTTCTTTATACTTTTGTGAGTATTCAAACAAAACCGTCGCCGTTCCGGCCTTAGACGCACTGATATTTCCGGATTCATCCATCTTAATAGAGGCCGCCGTCATCGATAATCTTCATTTTTGGCACAACTTGTGTCTGCGTTCCGTCGTACGTTGTTGCGGTAACAGAAATATTTCCGACCGTTCCCGAACGATACTCAAACACATACGAAGACGGAGACGATAAATCCGCAACGAAATCGCTCACCCAATCGGCATGATCGGTTGTAATGCCGGATGCCCCTGCATTAAACAGGGAGATAAAATCATCCAAATTGTTTACCGTCCACGGCCAAACCGTAATTCCCCGGGCCGCCATGTATGTCATAAAAATATCTGTACAACCGGACTGACTGGGATTACAGGTAAAATTATCTTTTCGAAGCCTCAGTAAAGATTGCTTTACAATCGACTCCGGTCCGATTCCTGTTGGCACATCGGTAAGATAGCCGCTCGAAAACTCCGGATATGCCGTATGCAGATACGCCAATTGCTCCGAATAGAAAGAAATAAAGTAAACCCGGTCCTGCATTCCCAGTTGTTTAATAATCTTCACAGCCTCGTCAACGCAACGATTTTGTTTACTTTTAATTTCTATAAAGATATTGGCAGACGTGCTTTTTAATGCGCTTAAGTATTCCGTAAACTCAGGCATTCTGCAATCTTCATATCCAACAGTAGGCTCTTTGAGCTGCAATGATTTTAAATCGGATAAAGTCGATTCTTCGATAATTAAATCCTGATTATACATCGCACCTGTGGTGTCATTATGACAAACTACCACAGAACCATCTGCCGTCAAATGAATATCACATTCAATATGGGTTGCCCCTGCCTTTGCAGCTGCAACGGCACCCGCCGTTGTATTTTCCGGAACACTGCTGGGAAGCCCGCGATGTCCGATCACAAAAATTTTACGCGTTACAGCATTATTTCCCAAAAAAGAAAAGATCTTATAGGCTTGTGTTTCGTCCTGTACCAGAATCCCGTTTGCGCCCGCAGTGATCATAGTGCAAATTTCCGTGTTCGTTTCCGTATCAGCTCGGAACCACACACTGTCTGCTAAGCGCTGAAGATACTCCGTGTTGGACTTTACCGCATAAGCCGCATCCAACAAAACAATTTTTGCGTGCGATGCACTTACTTTGGTATGAATATCATAAAGAAGTTGCTGGTCTAACTCGCCCGGCTCATTTTCTAATATGCAGTCCCAAACTCGGCCAATCATCGGAGCCTGCTCATAAGATGCTTTCAACGTCTCTGTATCAGAAGAAACTATCAGCGCATCTATCGCATTTTTTTCTAATAAAAAATCCGTAATCGCAGTTCCTTCCTCTGCATTCCCGGCATAAAAAGCCGGAACGACTTTTTCCGAAAAACGATTCCAGATATCCTCAGCGGTTCCAATTACCTGTCCGTTTTGGTCCAGCACATTCATACTCCGGTCAACCTCAAACAAAGCACAAGCTGGCCGCTCTTCTTCCGCCAAAGCCTCGATATCCTGGGCCGAATCCATCTTTTTCATCACAATCGGGGCTGTCGCCATGCCATCGTCCGAAATATAAATTTCAGCAGCATCTGCATAATTTTCTTCTGCAAAGATCGATAAACCGGAGCCTAAAAGGCCGAAACAAAAACAAATACAAAAGATGAAAGCGAGAAACTTTTTCATATCATTTCCCCCCTACAAGCTTTTATCTTCCCGGGTTTTTGCTAATCAGACCCAATCAGTCTTCAAAAGCTGCTTTAATAAAATCCGAAACCGGCTTAGGATCTTCTACACTATGCGGATGATGACCCTTTCCCGGCATAATGATTGCCTTAAATTTGGTTCCGCCTAACTTCTCATACTGATCGATCAGCAATTGTCCGTTCTCATCTAACGGAGCTGCTTTATCCGCATCTCCCGAAACCAGAATCAACGGGATATCGTGAGACGCAACCTCTGCAATATGGAACTTAGGACTGCCTTTGTAATCTGCAGCATTTTCTTCCGTCAGATTCAAAACCTTTTTACAAATTTCCCAATCTGCGGGAGTTCCTTGCCCGTCAAAACTCTTCCCTCTTCCTGCCGGCCAAGATAAAACGTCCATAACCGGAGCATCCAAATACAAACAACCTACACACTCCGGATATTTTGCCGCATAATTAAAAGCATATAAACCGCCGCGGCTAAAGCCAAAAATAACCGGCTTCGGAGCCAAGTCAAAGGCTTCTACAACAAATTGTTGATATTGATGCATCAATTCGATAGCTTCGTCATTGCCGTACATATCGCTGATACAAATATAGGTAATCGCCCATCCGTCCTTCAGCAGATCAATATCGACAACAGGAAATGCATCAAAAAATTCGGCACGCCAAACCCATTTGGTACCCGCTTTTTTATTATCGGGCAACACCATGATGCAATCCTTATCCAACACTTTAAAATCAATTCTTTTGCATCCGTTATATTCGGATACTTTTGCCTGGTATTTCGGTTCGTTGATTATGTCTATCATTTTTCGACCCTCCGTCATTTTTTCTATACAGATTATACTGCTTGTCATACAAAAAGTCAATACATTTACCAAAAAATATCCAGCATTCCCACCTTAAATTTTATTCTCCTTTCTCCCGATTTGCCGATTCTCAAAAAGGAGCAGAAAACGCTTTTGATGCGTCTCCTGCTCCGTCTTTCTTCAACACCTACAATGATAAGATTTTTTTCATGAATTTTTTTTATCTTCCGGACATTCTGTATAAATCGCTACGCTTTCACGCAAAATACGCAATGCTTTCTTTTCCAGCCTTGATACATAAGATCTCGAAATACCCAACCTCTGTGCGGTCTCTTTTTGCGTCATTGCCGGAGCCGTCAGACCATATCTCAAACAAATAATCTCCTGTTCACGCGGATCCAGTTTTTTCTGAATCGCGCAAATCAATTGTTCCGTTCTGATCTTGTTATAAATTCGGTCTAAAACTTTATCGTCCTCTGCAATTACATCTATCAGAGACAATGCGTTCCCGTCTTTATCCGTATCGATTTGCTCATTGATCGAAATATCATTCGCCGTCTTTTTCTGAGCTCGGAAATGCATTAAAATTTCGTTATCAATACATTTTGCAGCATAGGTTGCCAACTTTGTTTTTTTATCTGATTTAAAACTATCTACGGCTTTAATCAACCCGATCGTCCCGATTGAAATTAAATCATCCTGTTCATCCGGATTCGAATAATACTTCTTTACAATATGCGCAACCAGCCGCAAATTGTGTTCAATCAACAAATTCCTCGCGTTTTCATCACCCTGGCGCATCTTCTCAATATACTCGGCCTCTTTTGCAGCGCTTAATGGATGTGGAAAGGTTCCTGCGCCGCAAATATGCAGAATCAAGAAGAAAAAATCTCCTGAAAATAAGTTCAGCATAAATTGATACCTCCCGATATTATAAGGTATTTTTTTATGCCGTTGATTATGTTTGTCCCAAAAAAATTAAGTTTTCAAGAGTTTTTTCAAACATTGCGCCATCGAAATACCGAGCCAGATTCATACAACCACAAAAGACGTCCACTCCACAAAAAACAGCGCCCGGGTTGCAGATACCTTCCCACAAAACAGATGCTGTTTCTTACAATTTCTTTTCTATTGACATCCCAATATGCATGCCGTCTGCTTACCCCATTAAATGATGATCCGATTGATCGACTCAAACTCCTGGTTATACAAGTTTTACGGATTCCAAAAAGAATCGTTGGCTGCGGGCACTTCAAAACTCCCCCATTGAATGCTATAATACACAGCGCCGTACGGGTTTGTCAGCGGTTGCACACCCCAATGAGCACAACTCACGCTGCCCACATATGTTTCGCTCATACTTCACCAAAAACAATATCTAAAAAGTCATGGAATGAAATCTGATCAAAAAAATGATCCGCATCCAAGCAACCTGTTTGCACGCAAGAAAGAAATGTTTCACGATCAAACTTCTGTCCCACAAATAGTCGCTTAAATTCTTCCATACTTCCGCGGCAGAAAAAGTCTCCGTTGATCTCCAATTCTGCCACCCTGCCGTTTTGAACATCCACACCTACGCTGAGCAGCCCTCCTGGCAATCGTTTTTCTCGTCGGAACTGAAACTTTGGCTCCTTGCCGTAAATCCATTCCCATGACCGATATCTGTCCGCAATTTCTCGGATTCGTGTCAAATCTTCTTGCGTCATTTGATATTCAACACAATCCTTTGTCACTTCTTTTATCATATATTGACCAAATTCGTTAGAATCCATCGAACTGTTTAATAAATCCGAGATATTCGCAACCCGGCTCCGAACCGAACGAACACCCTTAGACTGTATTTTTTCTTTGTCCGGCGTCAAGGCTCGGCTTAACACATTCATATCCGTTGAAAAAAGCAACGTTCCGTGATGCAAAACGCCGCCATTTACACAATATCGAGCATTTCCACATATTTTTTTTCCGTCCGCTAAAATATCGTTTCTTCCACTGAAAGAAATATTTAATCCCAGCTTTCGCAGCGCATCCACAACCCCGGCGGAATTTTTCTGAAAATCAATATCCGCATATGTGGTGCGCGGAAACCAATAAGTATACAACCATGCCCCCTCGTCTAAATAAACCGCCCCTCCGCCGCTCCGGCGCCGTGCAATACCGATATGCTTTTCTTGGGCATAGGCCATATCCACTTCCCGATAAATACTCTGAAACTGTCCCATCACCAACATCGGCGGCGTTCTCCAAAGCAAAAAGATACTATCTCCTAAATCTTTTTCGGCAGAAAAATATTCTTCTACCGCGAAATTATAATAAATGTCCTTACTGGCCGTATCAATATAAATCATAAAAGTCCTCCGAAACACCTTTTCATTTTATTCTAATATACAATTCTCTTTTTGTCAACAAAATTTCACCTGACATGTAAGGACGTTCTTTTAGACAGAGGCTCACTTTATTTGCTCCCTTTTTTCCATTTCTTTCTCTGTCTACTCGTTTTGATATATCCTCACCGATGTGATCAGCAAACAGAATCTTCAAATATTATTGTAGAAAAAATATGCAGACGTTGCACACGTCCGCATATTTTAAAAAGAACATATTAAACAAATTTTAAAAAATCACTTCACCGACAAACCTTTGTTTTAACCGAAATAATATCACCGAATATATTCTATACAACCTCTTTTTCCGTCGCGGAATCCGTTTGAATCACAGACCGAATCGTTGCTACAATGACGCTGATATCATCGTTTTGAGATAATTTTCGCTTTGCCGCCGCATCCAATAACCCCACAGCCATGCCCAATTCATCTTTTTGCGCACAGTATAAGCGGAAAATGCATTCCCGAAGCCACTTTGTTCCGTGATTCATAAAACCGTCCGAAACCATAATCAAGATATCCGAATCCAGCAAAGTACAACTGCGAACCGGAAGTTCTAAATCATCCAAAATGCCAACGGGTAAAGAGGCGTCCCCTAATTCAAAAACATTTCCGTTACGCAACACAAACGAAGGCGCTGCATCAGCTTTCATCCACTCACAGCGGCCACTCATCAAATCAATAATTGCCACATCTAAACCAAGTGTCGTTTCAGAATCGATTCGTCGCAGCGCGTCATTGATCAATAATAAAACATCTCGCCGGTCTAATCCCCGAGACATCAAGGTTTTCATCAACGCAGAAATATGTTCGCTCTCTTGTGCAGCCTTGTTTCCGCTTCCCATTCCGTCTGCAATAGACAACACATAACGTCCGTCCGCACTTAAAAAGGTGCCGCTCGTATCGCCACAGCGTATCTCCCCATCACGGGATCTTGACGCTTTTACAAAATTCACCTCATAGCCCATCATACGCTTTGCATTTTTTCCACGCAAACGACCGATCACCTGGTCCGGCATCAAACAGGTTTCTGAAAAATGCGCCGGAACAATAAAGTCAGGGCGACGAACATCTTCTCCCATTCGCAGTAACATTTCTGAAGTCTGTTTTTTATTTTTCAACCAGCAAATAAACCTCTTACGACACTTTCCGCAAATAGGTTCAACGACGGAGAAGGCCTCTGCATTCTTCATTTTTTGAGTCTGAGCCCGCACAATGTTGCCGGCTGCTACTTTTCGCTTGAGAACGAGCACTTCTTTTTTTTTATCAAACGGAGCAATAATTCGAAACAATCGGGACATTAAGGTCTGCGGCATAAACAGATATAAAACCCCGCCGGCACAAACATAGATCAACATCATCCAAACATCAAACGAACCCCGTAAATAAATATTTACCAAAATATTGGAGGCAACAAAGCCCAATACGACGGCATACTTTCCCAAATCCTTTAAAATACCGGCAAGAACTGCTCCTAAAACAAGGATTCCGACAAGATAACCCATATTCTTATCATACCAGTAAATACCAAAAGACAAAATCATTGCCGTTGTACACGCATAAAGAAACCCGCACTGCTTTACCATACAACACAAAAAGAATACAATTAACACAGATGCAACACCTGTCGCAATTTTTCCCAAAGACATCACGCCAATGGTTAAAACAGAAATGGTTGCGATAAAGCATATGTATCGTATTTTAACAGGCGCTCTTGATTTTTTCTTGATTACCTGGGCGGTTATGCCAAACGCATAAGAAAAAACGCCGCCTAACAATCCACTGACAATAAAGAAGAAATTTTCAGACAACGAGTACTCATAAATAAAAATACCGCCTATTCCGGCCATTAAAATTCCCCATATACAATAAAGAAGACCGGAAATACCAAACGGAAGACGTAAAACTCTTCCCAAAAATTGATGAGCAGCGAAAGCAACAACGCAGGCAATCATATATCGATAAACATCGTATCCTCTTACAGCATATCCTACCACGGATCCAATCACACCGATAATTCCGCAATTTGCACAATAGGCAATACCAAACGGAGCTAATCCTCCGCCTAATACGATATGAGAGAACAGAAAGCCTACAAGCCATTCCCCTGCATATTTAAAAATGACACGATATTTCCCTTTTGACCATTGCAATGGCTTGTCCGCACTACGCTGAGTCATCTTTATAATCTCCTTTATCCATACAAAGCTTGTCTTTTATGTTCACATTATACGCTGTCTGACCAAAAAAGCCTGTCGAAAAAACGACTTCATCCCCAGCAACTGTCCGACAAAATCAAACAAAAAGCCGGGACTTTCCCGGCTTTTCTGTTTATTTACGTCTGATGTAAATCCAAATTGGTTTATCGGCCACATCCGCAGTGAGGCTGCGTATTTCTGGGTTTCTGCCCACATTCGCAAGCGTTGGATACATCGCTGAGTCTGGGCGGGAAGAACTCATCTACCGGGAAGTCCATATTATAGAACAATCCGCAGGGATCTTCCTCCGTCGGACCTTCGCATTCTTTTTCAGGAATACAGAAGTCATAAGACGGAACCAAAATCTGAACCTCGCGCATTAACCGAATGATCGAGAACATACCTAACGTTACATAGACACGACGGCTGTTCGAATTATCGCAAAGCGAAGATTCAAAACAGTTACAAATACAAGACGGAACACTCGAAAGATCAATCTGTCCGCAGCCGCAGGGCTCACAAGGATCCACTACTTTTGCAGAAAGTGCGATCGGATCCAAAACTTCTACCGTTGCAATTGGGCTGTTAGTCTTGGTATCCAACTCAATATCCTCGCCGTGCGGAACATATTTCGATGAATAAGTTCTAACACTGCCTTCGCTGCCATACAAAATAACCCGCTTGTCAAAGGAGCTAAGTCCCTCTACACGCTGAGGTCTTCCAACACCGCCAAAAACATCTAAGGTGACTTTGAAGAACACCTTAACATCAACCGTATAGAATCCCTTATTAAAAGGCAACGCTTCCACATCAATGTACGTCCACAGAACCTCTGCAGAATTTACTCTGATATTTACGGCACAGTCAATCAGTTCTTGACATTCCGTCGGGATATACACACGCAGATCGGTCATGCAATCGCGATCTTTACAGCAGTCATATACGCGCTGCACATTGATGCAGACATTTTCACGCAGATCCATACTGTTGTTGCAGCTTTTATCTGCCATTTCACATTCCTCCAAATTATCAATATTATAAAAACCAAAGCCGCAAAATCCGGAATTATTTTACGACAGGAGTTTCAGTAATATAGTATGACAGCCCGCTGCTTTTTGCCACAGAATTAAAAAGTTAAATCCAATAAAATCTTTCCGTTTTCTGTACGAATAGAATTGAGCGTTACATTCTCGGGAATATTGGCCTGAATCTGCTCATTGATATATGATTCGGCAATTTCGCTTAAACCTAAACTTTCTATAGACTGCTCATCCATTGCTGTGCCAAACATCTGCGCAGACAAAATATCAATGGTGCAAGAACCTTCTGAATATCCCGCTGCAACAGCAATGTCAACCTCAGTCTGTTCCGGCAAAATCTGAAACAAAAATTCCGGCAGAGACGATGTTTGTGTCTGTAAAACAGATGTTTGCAACGTTCCTTTAATATGAATTGTTTGATCTTCAGCCACTTCTATATAAAGATTGCGGAAAGATTCTGAAGAGGATTGCAGAGCCTGATTCATCATTTCCGTTGTTAATTCGATAGAATGTGAAGTCGCGGTACCGGTCGATAATGCCTGATCGATTTTTTCAAACAATGCGTTTCCGTCCAGTTGAATATTCATCAGTTTTTCTACCGTTTCCTTTTTACTGCCCAGTACGTATCCTCCGCATGCAAAAATCGCACATAAAATAACCAACATCAAAAAGACTGCCACATGCTTAAAAAATTTCTTAACAGCCATTCTGCCTGAATGGACTGTTTTTTTCTCTTGTTTCTTTTCTGCTGCTTCCTCTTGTACTGGGGAAGCAACGACCGAATCATCTGAAACCGCAGTCGTTCCCAGCACCGGGCCGTCCGCAGGCAAAACGCCGCCTACATCAGAAAAATCAGAAGCCAGAATTTCTTCGCCCGAAAATCGAATTTCATCCACATGCCGCTTTGGCAAAGGTTCTTCCGGAATGGGGATAGGTTGTACATCATCCATGTTCAACACTCCTTTATATTGTTCTTTACTGGAATTATATCATAAAAGCGCTTAAAATATTCGCATTTTTTAGAAAAACCACTTGACAAAATCCATTTTTCTGGTATAATATATATGCTTATGTAAAGTATTTTGGCTTTACACATATATTTTGGAAGTTCGCAATACAGGAGAAGTCATGTCGGATATTGATATCAGTTCAGAGCAGGACCGCTATCGAATTGCCTTGTTACTGGATTATTACGGGCAGTTGTTGACAGAAAAACAAAAAAAAGCGGTTGAATTATATTTTCAAGAAGACCTTTCCCTGTCCGAAATTTCCGAACTCAGTAAAATTTCGCGACAAGCTGTGCGCGACAGTATCCAATCCGGCCTGCATTTGTTGCAGTACTATGATGAAAAATTAGATCTGATTCGTAAATTTGACGCATACGAAACAACCATTTCGCAGTTGCAGCAGCAAATCGAATCACTCAAAAAATAATCGTAGGCATTATGGCATTTGAAA
>WHHJ01000055.1 GCA_014872655.1 Clostridia bacterium | reverse complement strand
GTCTGACAGGTCCGACGGGAGCAACCGGCCTGACAGGAGCCACAGGTCCAACAGGAGCGACAGGCGCAACGGGACCCACAGGTGCGACGGGTCTGACAGGTCCGACGGGAGCAACCGGCCTGACAGGAGCCACAGGTCCAACAGGAGCGACAGGCGCAACGGGACCCACAGGTGCGACGGGTCTGACAGGTCCGACGGGAGCAACCGGCCTGACAGGAGCCACAGGTCCAACAGGTGCAACGGGTCCGATAGGACCAACAGGCCCAACGGGAGCGACAGGCCTGATCGGTCTAACGGGAGCCACCGGAGCAACCGGCCCGACCGGAGCGACAGGAGCAACCGGCCCGACGGGAGCCACCGGAGTAACAGGTGCAACCGGCCCGACGGGCCCGACAGGGGCAACGGGTGCAACCGGCCCGACAGGTCCGACAGGGGCAACGGGTGCAACCGGCCCGACAGGTCCGACTGGAGCCACAGGAGCAACAGGCCCGATAGGTCCGACCGGCGCAACGGGCGCAACAGGTCCGACCGGGGCCACAGGAGCGACAGGTCCGATAGGAGCAACCGGCCCGACGGGCCCCACCGGAGCAACAGGAGCAACAGGCCCGACGGGTCCGACCGGCGCAACGGGAGCAACCGGCCCGACGGGTCCGACCGGTCCAACCGGTCCAACGGGATCTGAAGGAAATGCAGCTACGGTGCAGGTAGGAACGGTAAAGACTGGGGCTCCCGATACAGAAGCACAAGTAACAAATAGCGGAACCAATCAAGCGGCAATTCTTGACTTTGTGATTCCTAAAGGTGATACGGGTAGTACTCCGGAACCGGAATTTTTAACGGCGTATTCTACCCCGGCACAATCTGGAACATCAGATTCTTCCCTTATTTTTGACAGAAATGCTGCAACTAATGGAACTTCTATTACGCATGAGCAGAATTCGGCTGATGTAGTAATACAGCAGCCCGGTTATTACAGTGTTTCGTTTCATGGAACGGTTTCGCCTGGTGCAAATGCTACGTTTCCATTGTCTATTTTGTTATATTTGACGCAAAATGGATCTACGGTTTCTGGAACGGGGGCACGGTATAATTTCCAGTCTGCAACAGAAGCCGCAAATCTTGCATTTACGCAAATCATTGAGGCAGATACGGCTCCGACGACTTTAAATGTAGTTGGCAGCGGTGGAGACTTTTTGTATAGCGACAGTACTATTACTGTAAATAAATTAGGCGACCTTTAATGTATAGGGGGTATTTTCTATGATAAATACCCCCTTTTATTAGTAAAACAAGGTGAAAGGAATGACGGGAATGCATCGATATCGAGTTTGTGTTTATGCAATTTGTAAAAATGAAGAAGCGTTTGTAGATTCTTGGGTAAAATCCATGAGCGAAGCGGATCAGATTGTTGTGTTAGATACAGGGTCCTCCGATCAAACGGTGTCAAAATTAAAAAAAGCAGGGGTTACGGTTTACCAGGAAGAAATTGTTCCTTGGCGGTTTGATGTTGCGCGAAATCGTTCTTTAGATTATGTTCCGCAAGATATAGATATTTGTGTTTGTGTGGATCTCGACGAACGATTTGAACCGGGGTGGAGAGCGTTGTTAGAAAATGCATGGACACCTCAGACAAAACGGGCGCAATATCGTTATACCTGGAATTTTAATGAAGATGGTTCGGAAGGGGTTGTTTTTTGGATTGATAAAATTCATTCCCGGAATGGTTTTTGCTGGGAACATCCGGTACACGAAGTGTTGGCATATACCGAGACAGCACCTTACGATACGGTTTATGTGGAAGGCATGCAATTAAACCATTATGCGGATCCTCAAAAATCCCGGGCGCAATACCTGCCTTTATTAGAGATGTCGGTAAGAGAAAAACCGGATGATGACCGAAATATGCATTATCTTGGCCGGGAATATATGTTCCGGGGAGAGTGGGATTTATGTATTCAAACATTATTGCATCATCTTGCTATGCCGCAGGCTCGTTGGAAAGATGAACGATGTGCTTCGATGAGATATCTTGCACGCGCCTATTTGCAAAAAGGAGAGCGAGAAGAAGCACGTGCGTGGTATTATCGCAGTATCGCAGAAGCTCCTTATTTGCGGGAACCGTATATGGAATTTGCCTCAATGCTTTATGAAGAAAAAAATTGGTACGGCGTTTTATATCTGACGGAATGCGCACTTCGAATTACAGAGCGGCCGCACACTTATATTTGTGAGGCTGCTTCCTGGGGGAGTCTGCCGTATGATCTGGCCTCTTTAGGATATTACTTTACTGGGGATTATGTGCAGGCTTTGCAAATGGTGGAAAAGGCTGTTCAGTTATCGCCGACAGATTCCAGATTGCTATCCAATAAAAAAATAATGGAACAGGCTGCGCAGGAAAAGAAGGACAATCCGGTTTAGCCGGGGTTATTTGAAATCATTTTTGCATGTTTATATAATAAAAATCGCCAAGCCTATCATAGGCTTGGCGATTTGAGTTATGTTCAATATTTACAGCAGATCTAAAACCCCTTGCTTGTTGCGTGCACCGACCGTGATGGATTGTACGGAACCGTTTTTAATTACGACCAAAGTGGGGATGCTCATGATGTTAAAGCGGGCAGCCAGTTCCGGCTGTTCGTCTACATTTACTTTGCAGACCTTGATGTCCGGACGTTCCGCGGCAACTTCATCGATGACGGGGGCCAGCATTCTGCAAGGCCCGCACCAGGGCGCCCAGAAGTCCAATAAAACGGGTTTGTCGCTTTGCATGATTTCAGTTTCAAAATTATTACGAGTAATGGTTTGTGCCATGATGTATCATCCTTTCAAAACAAATTGTTTTTTACTTGTGTTATTATTATATCCGATTAAAAAAAATTTTTCCGTGACATTGTTACCAAAACGCGGAGAAAAGAAAAATTTCTTTATTTAGATAAAAGAATAGAGTGTGATAAAGTCACTTGCTCTTTGTTTCAAATTGGGGTATAATAAAAACAACAAGAAAAAGGAGGCGACGAAAGATGAGTTTATTTCAATTTTTTTCCAAAACAAGCAATATTCATCAACAGCTCCAAGAGTTTGCCGAGCAGGAACAAGCCGCTTTAGTGGACGTTCGCACCCCGGCAGAATATGCTTCCGGGCATATTCCGAAAAGTATCAACATTCCGTTAGATCAAATTCATACGATACAGATTCCAAAACAAAATACGATATATGTTTATTGTCACAGTGGGGCCCGGAGTGCTCGCGCGGCCGGAATTCTTCGCCGAGCAGGATATGCAGTTGTAGATCTTGGCGGGATTCTTTCCTATCGTGGACCTATCGAATAAGGAGGGCATAAAAGATGAAAATTGTTATTGTAGGCGGGGTTGCCGGCGGCGCTACCGCAGCTGCCAGATTGCGCAGACTGGATGAGACGGCACAGATCGTGCTGCTGGAGCGCAGCGGATATATTTCTTATGCAAATTGTGGGCTGCCGTATTATATCGGCGAAGTGATCGAAGATAAGCAGGAATTGACATTGCAAACGCCGCAGAGCTTTTTTAATCGGTTTCGGATCGACGTGCGGACGCACAGCGAGGTCGTTGAGGTTCGCCCACGGGAGAAAATCGTAATGGTTCGGCGGACAGAAGACGGGACGGAGTATGCAGAATCTTATGATAAATTGATTTTGGCACCGGGCGCCAAGGCGATTCATCCCCATCTGCCGGGTTCTGACAGCGCGAAGATTATGACGCTGAGAACCGTGGAAGACACGTTTCGGATCAAAGAGATGTCGGATTTGGCAAAAACAAAACGTGTTGTGGTTGTCGGAGGCGGCTTTATCGGATTAGAGGTTGCGGAAAATTTAATCGGAAGAGGTTTTCGTACGACCGTCATTCAGCGCGGCGAGCATGTTTTGCCCACGATTGATTATGATCTGGCATGTCAGGTCCACGCTTATTTGCGTACCAACGGAATGGATTTGCGGCTTAATACCTCGGTGACCGGCTTTGAGGAGACGGAAGACGGAATCCGCGTCATCACGGACAAAGGGCAGGTTGAGGCGGATTTTGTGGTGATGGCCGTGGGTGTTGCTCCGGAAAGCACTTTGGCCAAAAAGGCGGGGCTGGCGTTGGGACAAAAGGACAGTATCCTGGTCAATGAACATATGCAGACTTCCGATCCGGATATTTATGCGGTGGGAGACGCCGTTCAGGTGCGGCATGTGGTTACCGGTGCTCCTGCATTGATCGCGCTGGCCGGCCCTGCCAATAAACAGGCGCGGATTGCGGCCGATCATATTTGCGGGAAAAACAGCGTCTTTACCGGCAGCCAGGGAACGTCGGTGTTAAAATTGTTTGATATGACGGTTGCCTCCACCGGGCTTAATGAGCAATCTGCCAACCATGCCGGTGTTTTATATGATACGGTGATTACGTATTCTGCCAATCACGCTTCGTATTATCCGGGTAGCACCAATATGACGATCAAAACACTTTTCGATCCGCTTACAGGGAAAATTTTGGGTGCTCAGGCCGTCGGGTTTGAGGGCGTCGATAAACGGATAGATATTTTGGCTACGGCGATACGGGCCGGGATGACCGACCAGGATTTGACGGAGCTGGACTTAGCCTATGCGCCGCCGTATGCTTCGGCTAAGGACCCGGTGAATATGGTGGGGTATGTGATCAGCAATGTTCGCAAAGGACTTGTCCGGCAATATCAATGGTCCGATATTCAAGCTCTGTCTGCGCGGGATGATGTTGTATTTTTGGATGTACGCACCAAAAAAGAATTTGAGCAGGGGCATTTTTCGGGCGCGATCAATATTCCGCTGGATCAGCTGCGTGAAAATCTCAGCCAATTAGATCCCGCTAAAAAACTTTATGTCAACTGCTTCAGCGGGCTGCGCAGCTATCTGGCGTGTCGGATTTTATCCCAAAATGGGTTTGACTGTTATCATTTGGCCGGCGGATATCATTTTTATTCATATATTGAGTCCGATATCCGTTTTGAGACAGACCCTACTTATCCGTGTGGAATCAAGAAAGGGCAGAACGCGTAAAATTTTTGAGCCGAATTGTCGCAAGGTTAATGTGCAAAAGCCCGAAAGCATCGCTTTCGGGCTTTTGCTTTTATTGGAAAATACTGTGCGTGTTTGAATCGTTTTTGTTTTTGCTGATAAAGGGTTTTGGTGTATGACAGCAAGAAAAGGGTAAAAGACTGTAAAAACAACAAGTTTTTTTGAAGATATTTAAAAAGCCCGGCCAAGCAGCCGAACTTTTTAAATAGGATGATTATATCAGAGCCTGAAGCTTATCTTCATCTGTCAATTGGATCGTTCCTCGGGAAAGACGTACCATGTTTTCGCTTTGGAAATATTTTAGCATCCGCGTAACAACTTCTCGGGCAGTCCCCAGATGATCTGCAATTTTTTCATGAGTGATGGAGAGTGTCTGGGTGTTTTCGATATGGCTTTCTTCGATTAAAAATTCTGCCAGCCTGCTGTCAAACCGTTTCCACATAATTTGTTCAATCAGCCACATCACTTCCGAAAAGCGGGACGCCATGATGCGATTGGTGTAATGGGCAACGGCAAGTGAGGATTGCATCAACTGCTGGTAGATGGGCGTAGGGATGACCCAAAACTGCGTATCCTTTTGTGCTTCAATGGTGATGTCAAATTGGATTTCAGAAAACATACAAGAAGCCGAAAACAGACAAATATCACGTTCAAACAGCCGGTACAGCGTAACTTGCTTGCCGTCTTCCGAGGTGATATAGGCGCGCAGCTGGCCTTGGCGAACAATGATCAACCCTGCGCAATCCTCCGTAGAGCGGTGTAGCAAGGTTCCGGCTGAAACGGTTTGATCCTGTACGTGGGTTTGAATGAGATCTCGTTCAGCCTGTGTCAGTTTTTGCCAGGGCGGAAAATATTCGGACAGCATCCCGATTCCCCCTTTTGTTTTTTTATTATACCATAAAAGCCGTCAATGGCGCCGGCGCATGAAATGCGCGCCGGAGCGAATATCCTGAGGCTTGCGAAGCAAGACTTTCTGCGTATATTATATCATGTTTTCAGCTGATTTTCAACCGGAAAAAATATTTCAATGCTTCCTCTTGACAACAGCGGGGGTTTATGATACAATATATCCGTTCTGATAAGAAGGCATAGCTCAGCTGGTTAGAGTACCTGCTTGACATGCAGGGGGTCGGTGGTTCAAGTCCACTTGTCTTCACCAAGACGCTGAATCCGTTATTTCGGGTTCAGCGTTGTTTTTATGCTTTGGCGTTTTGCTTGAATTTCTTTTACGCAGAGTAGTATTTTTTGAAGAAAAAATTCATCCCGGAGTTTACGCTCCGGGAAGGATTGCTTTTTAAGGTTTTTTATCATTTAGAGAAGTGTACAATATAGCATAGAAAATTATTCATATGTTTTGATGATTTCCTGTGCGACGTCACGGCGGGAGACACAGCGATCCATCGCTTGTTTTTCGATATAGCGATGGGCGTCGGGTTCCGACATTTTCAGTTGACTGATTAAAATCCACTTTGCACGGTTGACCAGACGGATTTCTTCCATTTTTTGATCCAGAGACATGGTCTTTTTTTCCATCTTGCGCAGTCGTTCGCGGGCACTGCCCATCCATTGCAGCGCTTGATGCATAATGGGTTTGGATGTGGGTTTGGGCAGCGTGAAAATGCCGTATTTTACAAACCGGTCGTACGCTTCCTCGTATAGTTCGTTGCGCACCAGGAGTAAGACAATGGTATTTTTCTCGGTACAGATATCCACGGCAAATCGTGTTCCGCTTTCATCCGGCAGCGGGGCGTTGATGATAATAAAATCATATGTTTTTTCAAGCATGACCCGCTTTGCCGCACTGACGCTGGTTTGAATTTCTACCGGATCATATTGCGTGGCGGGGAGCAGGGGCTTTAAAGACTGATTAAAAGATTCTGCCGCAGAAACAATCAATACGCTGTATCGTCTTTGCTTCAGTTCCATGCTCTCCCCTCCTTTTTAACGGATGAAATTATTGATGTTTGCAGTATGCCGTGATTACGGATTTAGGCAAATATTTTGCTATAAAAGAACTTTTCTTTGCCGCTTCGGCAGCTTCTTCTAAAGATTGAGGTAATTTTTTAAATTGGGATAAGACTTCAGCGCTTGCCGTAAACAGGTTGATATCTGCGGCCGGTGGAAGTTGATATTGATGTTGGATTCCGTCCAGCGCCGCGTAGATGACCAATGCAAAGGCTAAGTAAGGATTTGTTGCCGAGTCCGGTGAGCGCAGTTCTGCACGCCGATATTCTCCGGTGGCGGCAGGAATCCGGATCAATTGAGAGCGGTTTTGGCTGGACCAGGAAATGTATCGAGGTGCTTTGTCGCTGCCAAAACGCCGGTAGGATTCCCGTACGGGATTGAAAAACAAAGTCGTTTCCTGCGCATGTTGCAAAATGCCGGCAATCATATGCGTGTGAAGATCTTGAGATTGTGTACTTTTTACAGAGATATTGATGTGAAATCCGTTTCCGGGTTGATGTTCTAATGGTTTGGGACTGAAGTCGGCCCATAAACCGTTTCGCCGCGCAACGGTGCGTACGACCGTTTGGAAAGTAATAGCATTATCGGCTGCCAGAAGCGGCTCGGAATAACGAAAGTCAATTTCGTTTTGTCCAGGACCTTCTTCATGATGGGAACTTTCGGGACGAATGCCCATTTGTTCTAAGGTTAGGCAGATTTCTCGGCGAACATTTTCTCCTCGGTCCTCCGGTGCAATATCCATATATCCGGCGGTGTCGTAGGGTTCTTTGGTCGGATTGCCGTCCTGATCCAGTTTGAACAGATAAAATTCCTGTTCGGCGCCAAATGCAAATTCAACTCCGGCCTGTTGTGCCTGCAAAACGGCCTTTTTTAACAAACTCCGCGTGTCGCATTCAAAAATATTTCCGTCCGGATCCCGAATCGTGCAGAACATCCGAACGACACGTCCGTTTTCTGGCCTCCAGGGTAAAACGGACAGGGTTTCCGGTTCCGGATGCAGAAACAGGTCTGAATGGGTCTCATCTCCAAAGCCGGCAATTGAGGAGGCATCAACGGCGATGCCGTGTTCAAAAGCACGGGGAAGTTCCTCTGCGATAATCGATATGTTTTTTTGCTTTCCAAAGACATCGCAAAACGCCAGACGAATAAATTTTACATCTTCTTCTCTGACATATTGCAAGACTTCTTGTTTGGAGTACCTCATGATCCTACCTGCTTTCTTTTAATTTGCTACATACATTTGCTGATATGGGTTCTTGCTGTCCGGCGTAATGACCGTAAAGGGCGCGTCGAATATCTGCTGTTCTTCATATCCGAACTGTTGGCAAAAGGCGGCGATGTCTGCTCGGATTTCGCCCAGGTCTTCCGGCGTGGCCGGAGAAGCAGTGACTTGCCGCGGAAAAGAAATCTCTCGGCAATCCGAACGCAGAAACATTTTTCCGCCGTGCATACCCGTGCAGGGGAAATTGCCCACAATAGGTTTCTTGCCGCGGTCGAGCCCTAATACGATAATTCTGCCGCCTGCCTGGTATTCGCCTAAAAAACTGCCCGCATAGCCGCCAATGACCAGCACGGGGACTTTTTCACGATAGGCTTTCATGTGAATGCCCGCGCGGTATCCGGCGTTGCCTTTTACAAAAATCTTTCCTCCGCGCATGGCATATCCGGCCGCGTCGCCGATATTGCCGTGAACAATAATTTCTCCGCTGTTCATCGTGTCGGCTACGGCGTCCTGTGCATTGGACAACACCGTTACGTGCGCCCCGTCTAAATAGGCCCCCAATGCATTGCCGGGGATCCCATTGATGAAAACAGACTGATCCGACATCCCTGCTGCGATAAATCGCTGGCCGCAGCAATGAGTAATGGTACAGGTGTTGCCTGCTGCCCGGATTGCATTGTTGAGTTGTCGGTCACTCATCCCTTGGGCATTGATCCATTCCAATTATATCACACCTCTTTATGATTTTCTATAGTCTTTGATAAAATCTTTATTAAGAATACTAAAAACAGAATATTTTGAGCCGAAAAATCGGCTGCAAAACGGTATTTTTTTTGTACGCGAAATCTTATTCGCCGGCATGTGCAATCCCCAGAATGGACAGTTCGCGGTCTGTTAGGCCGATTCCGCGCAGCATCAATCGGTTGCCGCGCAAGGCCTCAATGGAGTTGATGCCCATTCCGCCCATCAGTTCTTTGATTTCGTGCTTCCACGCTGTCATCAAATGAATGAGCCGTTGGCTGCCGACTTCTGGATCTAATCGTTTGACCAGTTCTGGACGCTGTGTGGCGATGCCCCAGTTACAGATGCCGCTTTGACAAGTCCGGCATAAATGACAACCCAGTGCAAGAAGTGCTGCCGTGGCAATATAACATGCATCTGCGCCCAACGCAATCGCTTTTACAACATCCGCTGCGCTGCGGATACTGCCTCCGACGATCAGGGAAACCTGGTTGCGAATCCCTTCATCGCGAAGGCGTTGGTCTACGGCCGCAAGTGCCAATTCGATAGGAATCCCCACGTTGTCCCGAATGCGGGTCGGCGCTGCGCCGGTTCCGCCGCGAAATCCGTCGATGGCGATGATGTCCGCTCCGCTGCGGGCAATGCCGCTGGCGATCGCTGCGATGTTGTGAACGGCGGCCACTTTTACGATAACGGGTTTTTGGTATCCGGTTGCTTCTTTAATAGAAAAAACAAGTTGCCGTAAATCTTCGATAGAATAGATGTCGTGGTGCGGGGCCGGTGAAATCGCGTCGGAACCTTCCGGAATCATTCGGGTTCTGGAGACGTCCGAGACAATCTTAGTTCCCGGCAAATGACCGCCGATACCGGGCTTTGCGCCTTGTCCCATTTTGATTTCCACGGCGGCGCCGGCTTCCAGATAGGCGCGATGTACGCCGAATCTGCCGGAAGCTACCTGAACAATCGTATTTTTACCGTATCGGTAAAAGTCTTCGTGCAATCCGCCTTCACCGGTGTTGTAGCAAATCCCCAGCGCTTCGGCGGCTTTTGCCAAACTTGCATGCGCGTTGTAGCTGATCGAACCGTAACTCATCGCAGAAAACAAAACCGGTAATTGCAAGGAAAGTTGCGTAGGGAGTTCACATTTTATTTTCCCAGAGGAGTTTCGTTCAATCTTTTCGGGCTTTTTCCCTAAAAACACTTGCGTTTCCATCGGTTCCCTCAGCGGATCGATCGGCGGGTTGGTTACCTGGGATGCATTGATCAAAATGCGGTCCCAGTAAACGGGCAGCGGCTTGGGATTTCCCATGGAAGATAAAAGAACGCCGCCGCTGTTAGCTTGTTTATAAATTTCCTGAATGGTTTCGTTTTTCCAGTTGGCGTTTTCCCTCAGGGTACAGTTGCTTTTGACGATTTTTAATGCATGCGTCGGACAAAACGCCACACAGCGCTGGCAATTGACACACTTGCTGTCATCGCTGATCAAAACCCCGCGCTCTGCGTCAAAGATATGAGCGCCGTTGGCGCATTGTTTTTCACAGACTCTGCATAAGGTGCAACGAGATTCATTTCGCACAATTTCAAATTCCGGAAAAATATATTCCTGCTTCATCATAAATGCCCCTCCTCTACGGTAACAATAACAGGTTCCCCGCCTGCCGGTGCGTAAATGTTTTCGGCATCGGGTTCCATCATGCGAATCGCTGCTTCTTCGCTGGCGATAAAGACTTTATCCTCTTTTTCGCCGACCACCATAGAACGGAGTTTTAAGCGGTCATTGAGCGCCATCAGCCCACCCGTAAAGCCCATAATGATTGAAAACGGGCCGGTGATTAACAGGCTGGAGAAGATGGTTCTTAAATAAGTCAACGTCTTTTTTTGTTCTTCGGGCAATTTCTGGATCGTGCTCCAAAACGGTGCGGCAATGACGGAAGCGGCTTCTCGGGGTGTTAGTTTTTGGAGACGCAGCAAGTAATCCATGATATAAGTGATGACTTCGGTATCGGTTTGAAGAGAGCAGTGGTATCCGAACATCTCAATAAACCGACGATTGGCATCATAAGAAGAAATTTCGCCGTTATGCACCACAGACCGGTCCAGCAAGGTAAACGGATGTGCGCCACCCCACCAGCCTGGCGTATTGGTTGGATACCGTCCATGAGCGGTCCACGCGTATCCCGCGTAGTCTTCCAGCCGGTAAAAGGTGCTGACATCTTCCGGGAATCCGACGGCTTTAAAGGTGCCCATGTTCTTACCGCTGGAAAAAATATAGGCGCCGTCCATCTCAGTGTTAATTTTCATAACGGTGCGGACAACCAATTCGTTTTCATCCAGCTGCATAGAAAGAAGAACAGATTTTAACGGCGCCACAAAATATCTCCATATAATAGGTTCGTCGGTAATGGCCGGAATTTTTCGGGTAGGAATCATTTCGGACTTCATAATTTCAAATCGTTCTTTTAAAAACTGTTCACAGCTTTTCCGTGTTGCACGCTGATCGAAAAAGATGTGAAAGGCATAAAAATCCTTGTATTCCGGATAAATTCCGTAAGCGGCAAAACCTCCGCCCAGACCGTTGGAACGGTCGTGCATGGGTTTCATGGCTTCGGTAATTATATTCCCGGGAATCCGATCCGCTTTTTTAGAGATTACCGCGGCAATTGCGCAGCCGGACGGGATCCGAACTTGACCTTCTTTTTGCATAATGGGTGGTTCCTTTCGTTATGATAATAAAAAAAGGCGCTCGTTGGTATGCAGAAATCCTGCATATCAATGAACGCCTTTGCTCATTTTGCAATATTATAACGTATTTCTTTCATTTTGTCAAGACAAAAATCGGATTTTTTGGATATTTTTGCAGGATGGACAAAAAAAGTTTCAAAATAGGGGTTGACAATATTTAGAAAAAGGTGTATAATGCTGTGCAGAAAGGCAAAGGCGTCTTGAAGGGTTATCCCTTGAGGACGCCTTTGCCTTTCTGCATTTCAGTAAAAAGGAGATTGGAAGATGGAAACAGTAGCGGAATATTTCGGATGTAAAGTATTCGATGACAGAGTGATGAAAGCCAGATTGTCTTCGGATGTATATGTAACGCTCAAAAAAACAATTGATGAGGGTGCGCAGTTGAATCTTTCGGTTGCAAACGCAGTGGCTGCGGCGATGAAAGACTGGGCCGTAGCCAATGGTGCGACACATTATACGCATTGGTTTCAGCCTCTGACCGGAATTACCGCAGAAAAGCATGACAGCTTTATTACCCCGGCGCCGGATGGCCGAATCATTATGGAGTTTTCCGGAAAAGAACTGATTCAAGGCGAACCGGACGCGTCTTCGTTCCCGTCAGGAGGACTTCGGGCAACGTTTGAAGCGCGCGGATATACGGCGTGGGATCCAACTTCTTATGCTTTTATTAAAGGAAAGACGCTTTGTATTCCTACGGCGTTTTGTGCTTACGGCGGAGAGGCATTGGATAAAAAAACGCCGCTGCTGCGCTCGATGGAAGCGCTGAACCGCCAGGCAATGCGCATTTTAAGATTGTTTGGCAACACTTCGGTTAAATGTGTGCGGACGTCTGTGGGACCGGAGCAGGAATATTTTTTAATTGACGAGCAAATGTATAACAAGCGTCGCGATTTAATTTTTACAGGCCGTACGCTTTTTGGCGCAAAGCCGCCCAAGGGACAGGAAATGGACGATCATTATTTCGGCGTCATCAAGCCCCGGGTAGAAGCGTATATGGAGGATTTGAACCGGGAACTGTGGCAGTTGGGTGTGTTGGCAAAAACCGAGCACAATGAGGTTTCTCCATCACAGCATGAATTGGCGCCGATTTACACCACCACCAACATCGCCACCGACCACAACCAGCTGACCATGGAAATCAT
>WHHJ01000054.1 GCA_014872655.1 Clostridia bacterium | reverse complement strand
CATTATTTTCTGCTCCTTTCTAACACTTTCCATATCACATAACACATTCGAAATCCGGTAGGTCGGTTTTGCCGGCGCAAGAGTTCAAATCTCTTCATCTCCGCCAAGCAAGGCTTGGAGCCAATTCGCGCTCCAGGCTTTTTTCTTTGTTTGAATGAAGACACCCGCGCCTAGCAGGGACTGGAACCAAACGCACTCCGGACGCGTCCTGGCTATTTTTTTGTTTATGAAGAAGATTTCCGCTTCCATGGCGGTATGTTTATTGGGTTTCTAAAATTGGGCATTTCCGATTACTTTTTGTATTTAAGTCGATATCGTGTTGCAAATTTACCGTTTTTCTATTGTTAAATTTTAAGCAACTATTGACGTTTTGACAATTCTATAGTAACATAGTAATATAAAATAATGGTGGGGACGTACAATGATTTTGATTGCTGATATGATATACTCTAAAGTTAAATCCATTATTGCAAATTGGTCAGAAAAAGATATTTATGCAATTTCGTTTTTTGTATATTCGAATGAGACATACAAATATAAAGAATTTCAAAATGTGTCATATTGTGCAATCAGTTACAATACGGAAGAAGATTGTGGGAACGCTGGACAATATGATGAGGAACGGTGGAACTACGCCTTTTGGCGTAAAGACGAAACACCAATTATTGATCCTGACAACCCCGATGAATTAACTGATTTGCTTTTTGAATGGTACAGAGAGAATGGTATCGAAAATATCGGTTACGAGGATGATTCTTGTTATGATAGTGAAATGCGTTATATCGGTAAAGGACCGGCAGGTCATTATGAACTGTTGACAATCGTTTCTCGAGTTGCCAAGCGACTACAACAAGAAGGGTATATTGCTGATAAATTTGGAAAAAGACTTCCTATTATTATTCATGGTCTTGAGTATGCATGGTATGATATGGAAGCTACACAGAACGCTAATATAAATGGTGAAGCTGATGTGTTTGTAAGGGCCATGAAGAAATTGGGAATGATGTGATTTGTACACCCCATTTTTCTACAATGTACCCCTATTGCTTTAGGCGTATTGTATTAAAATAACAAGGTGTTTGACAGGCTCTCTTTTCTTGTAAAAAATTATGACGGTCGTGACAATTTCCAGCATTTTTTAGTTCCTCTTTACACTGTGACGTTGAACCCGATGTATTTTGGGTTCAGCGTTATTTTTTATCATCGGCCTCGCATGCTCGGAATCTCTTGAGAAATTTGATTACAGCCCGAGTTTGGGCATAAGCGGCGTTTAAGATTATTCTTTTTCGTAATGAAGAGATCGTGTTGTTCGAAGTTCTTTTATGTTTTTACTAAAAGCAATTTAGTATACACTGCATTTAGATTTTTTATAATGAGTTTGCCAAATTATATTTTTACTTTTCTTCTATAAACAGAGTCTGGATGTTGTTTGCGTTTTAGCTTTGTTTTTTTGTATTTTTGTATATAAAGTCGTATTTAAATTATAGAATAAAAGGTCTATATTGTGCTTTTGAATATTTTGTGATATAATAATTGCAAAACAGGTTTTAGTAATATAATTTTATAAATAGATACTTTGTAGTATTGTTTTATTGGGATCGAAAATAAAAACACAATAGATAAAAGACAGAAAGTGTTTTATGGGGAAGAAAAATGAAGAAAGTGATACTGGATACCGATATCGGATGTGATATTGACGATGCCTTGTGTTTAACTTATCTACTTGAGAAAAAAGATTGTGATCTTGTTGGGATTACGGTAGTAAGCGGGCAAACTCAGTTGAGGGCAGAATTGGCCAGTGCGGTTTGCGTACAAAAAAATCGTAACATTCCTATTTATAAAGGTGCCGAGATGCCTTTGATGTCTGGAAAAAAAGCGGAATTCCCGCAGCAAGCCGAACATTTAACGGATTGGCCGCATCAAACAACATTTTCTTCCTTGCATGCTGTTGATTTTATGCGGGAAATGATCTATTCGTATCCTGGTCAAATTACGATTCTTGCTATTGGTCCGTTGACCAACGTTGCTTTATTGTTTGCAACATATCCCGAGTGTGCAAAAATGCTTGCAGGGCTATACATTATGGGCGGAAAGTTTATTGGGCAACCTCAATTGGAGTGGAATTTTAAGTACGATCCTCATGCCGTTCAAATTGTGTATAGTGCCTCAGTCCCAAACATTTTGACGGCGGGATTAGATGTAACGTTGTCGTTTTGTATGACAAAAGAAAAATACAGAAATCGTTTTGCGGGCAGACAACCGTATTTGTCACAGTTGGCCAATGATTGGTATCAAGATTTTGGTACGCCAATATATTTTCATGATCCATTGGCAATGACGATGATGTTTGATTCTGAGATTTGTGATTTAAAACGCGGAACGGTATCCATGTTATCTACGACAGAAAAAGTTGTTACCCCGTATGCTTGTTTTACAGAGGCAGAAGATGGTTCCCATTGTATTTGTTCACAAGTTGATCAAGAAAAATTTTGCCGTGATTTTTTTGGAACTTTAGATATTGAGGATCAGAACCTTTAGTTTGTAAAATTCTATTTTACGATATGAGGTGAGATTATGGAAAATCGTTTTATTCGAGAGATCAATGTAGATTGGAGCCAGATTGATAAAAATTCCTATTTGCATCAGATCCATGCAATCCGTAGTTTGCACAACATTGTGTTTGATGACAATATTACACTTTTTTCGGGAGAAAACGGAACGGGGAAGACTACTTTACTACAGGCGATTGCCGTTAGTTTTGGGTTAAATGCGGAGGGCGGAACCGCAAATTATTATTTTGAAACTTATCATACCCAATCAGAACTTAGTACAGCGCTGAAAATTGTAAAGGGGTTTAAAAGACCTCAGAGCAGTTTTTATTATCGGGCTGAAAGTTTTTTTAATGTAGCTACAAAAACAGAAGAGTATGATCAATTGAATCCATATGGTCCATCTTTTGGCGGAAAAAATTTACATGAACAATCTCATGGCGAAGGTGCGCTTTCGTTTTTTCAATCATTTAAAAAGCCAGGATTGTATTTAATGGATGAACCGGAGGCTGCTTTATCTCCGCAGAGACAGTTATCGTTGTTTGTTCATATCGCGCAAATGGCTAAGAATGGGGCACAGTTTATTATCGCAACTCATTCTCCGATATTGCTGGCATTGCCCGGAAAGATTTTGTCTTTTGATCAAGGGCAGATTTGCCCTTGCACATATGAAGAAACCGAAAGTTATCGGATCACAGATTTATTTGTTCGGAATCGAGAAGGTTTTCTTCGACAATTACTCATGGATATACCTGAATCACAAGATTGATGATAAGTTGTTTAGGTTTGTTCGCATCCATAAGCGAGCGACCTTACATAGATTTTACAAAAATAGGATTATAGATTTAATATGGAATTTCTATAATTTATATATTAAAATATGTTATTGTTAAATGGGAGATTGTTATGCCGTCAACCTATGCGCATTATTGTTTTGGACAAGATGTCTTATCGCGTTTGCCTGAAACCTATCAAAAGGAGATTCAGGCTTATCAGGACCTTTATTTTCTGGGACTGCACGGTCCGGATTTGTTGTTTTACTATCGGCCGTTAAAAAAAGATCCTGTCAATCAGACAGGGTATGCAATGCATGACCGCGCCGGCCAAGTTTTCTTTGAAGAGGCCGGAACTGTTTTGCAGAAAAATCAGTTTTCTGCGGAATATGCGGCATATATTTATGGGTTTATTTGTCACTTTGCGCTGGATCGGGAATGTCACGGATATATTGATGAAAAGATTGCATCCAGTGGTGTTCGTCATGCAAAAATCGAGGTAGAGTTTGACAGAAGTCTGGTGGTTCGGCAAGGAATTGATCCGGTAAAGGCGGATTTAGTGCAGCATATTCATCCGTCCAAGGAATCAGCTTTTGTAATTAGTCAGTTTTTCCCTCAAATTTCTGAAAAAGAAATTGATCAATGTATTAAATCGATGCGGTTTTACAATCATTTATTGCGTGCGCCCGGAAAGTTTAAACGAGGATTGATTTCATTGATTTTAAAGATATCCGGGAATGAGCAGGAAATGCAGGGCCTCATGATTGGATATCATCCGGATCCTCGGTGCGAGGACAGCAACATGAAGTTAATGCAGTTGTATGAACAGGCGGTCGAAAAGGCAGTCAAGTTGATTTGCGATTTTTGCGACAGTGTTTCGGGAAAAATTCCATATGATATGCTATATCGCTATACTTTTGGTTCTCAGGATACTTTTGAGACAGAGGAGAATGTAAAATGAAGTTTAAACTGACGTCACAAGAGAAAAAGTGGATTCTTTACGATGTTGGCAATTCGGCCTTTATCTTGCTGGTATCTACCATTATTCCGATTTATTTTAATTCTTTAGCACAGGAAGTTGGGATGTCAGACGTAGATTATTTGGCATATTGGGGATATGCCGCTTCTATTGCCACGTTGATTGTTGCGTTACTGGGGCCGATTCTTGGTTCGGTTTCCGATCGAAAGGGGCGAAAAAAGCCGCTGTTTCTGACTACTGTTTTGTTGGGATCGGTTTCTTGTCTTTTGCTTGGATTTGCCGGTCAATGGCTTGCTTTTTTATTGGTATTTGTATTAGCAAAGGTTGCTTATTCGGTCAGTTTGATTTTTTATGATTCCATGCTTGCGGATATTACGGATAAATCGCGCATGGACAGTGTTTCTTCTCTGGGATATGCATGGGGATATATCGGCAGTTGCATCCCGTTTTTGGTCTGTCTGGTTTTGGTGTTGGGCTCTGGGTTTATCGGTGTACCGATGACGGTTGCGATGATTATCGCCTTTTTAATTGTTGCTGTTTGGTGGATTGGCTGTACGATTCCGCTGCTTCGGTCTTATCGACAGATTCATTATATCAAAGCGGGAGAACAAAAAAATGATTTCGTGCGTTTGGGTCATACGATAAAAGAAATTGCGAAAAACAAGCAAATTCTGTTTTTTGTTTTGGCTTTTTTCTTTTACATTGACGGGGTTTATACCATTATTGACATGGCCACGGCGTACGGCTCGGCGTTGGGTTTTGACAGCACAGGGCTCTTGTTGGCGTTGCTGGTCACTCAGATCGTTGCATTTCCTTCATCTATTATAATTGGGAGGCTTTCACGTAAGATTTCGTCGGCACGGTTGTTGACGGTTTGTATCTTAGCTTATTTCGGTATCGCTGTCTTTGCTGTTTTTATGTCACAACAGATTCATTTTTGGATTCTTGCCGTTGTTGTGGGCCTGTTTCAAGGCGGCGTTCAGGCGTTGTCCCGGTCTCATTTTGCAAAAATTATTCCACCGGATAAGTCTGGAGAATACTTTGGTTTATTGGATATTTGCGGAAAGGGTGCCTCTTTTTTAGGAACGATGACGGTCAGCCTTGTTTCGCAGTGGACGGGCAGCATGAATATTGGTGTGGGAGCAATCGCTGTCTTCTTCTTAATCGGTTTATTCTTGTTTCAGTTTTCGATTCGAGCACGAGATAATCGCCAGGAGAAATCTGCAGCAGAGGATATTTTATCTTAAAGGCTAAAAAATAAAAACGGAATCCGGCCGGAAATCCCGACCGGATTTTTTTGTCATTTTGTAGACAACTGCAGAGATATTTGCTATAATGAAAAAAACAGGTTTCGGAGGTGTTTTTGTGCGAAAGATTGTTTCTTTTATCGTATTACTGATTTGTTTTACTTATTTGGTTGGGTGTTCTGGGACAGGGATAGAATTGGAGCCGCAGGCAGAAACTCCGTCACAACCCCTTGTATATGAATCAGTTACGGAATATGGCCATATCCAAATTAACGGGAAAGCATCGGCAGAAATTACGGACGGTGTTTTAAAAGTTTCCTGTGATCCGGAAGAAACTTTGACCGATGTGACCGTGGACGGGCGGCGGATTTGGCTAACGGACAGAGAGTATTCTCTCGGCAATTCGGACAAAAACACAGTTATCCAGATCCAGACTAAACCAAAACCGAAACAGGCAACATCTCAAGAAGTGTCTTCTATTGTTTTGACCTATTATGGAGCCGGAAAGAATTCTTATGCTGTCACATGGCATACTTCAAAGCGGGATTGCCCGTCGATGGGCATTCGGAAACAGGGACAGAATTTGGAAAAGAAGATAACGGGGTATTGTGATGACGCAAATTTTGATTATGTCAACCGAGCGGTTGCCTATGATTTAGACGCTGATTGTGAATATGTTTATACCCTGTACAATATGGATGGTCAGCCTTGTTATTCGGCTTCATTTAATACCGCGTCGTATGATTCGGACAGCGTAACTTTGATGCATATTTCCGACACGCAAGATGAGTTATATAGCGGTACTGTATGGGCAGAATTGATGGAGAACGCTTTGCAAAAAACAGATAATATTGATATGATTCTGCACACGGGTGATATTGTACAGCATGGGGGAACCGAAAGTGAATGGGCGCAGATGCTAAAAAATGTGGAGCCCTATGTAACCACAATTCCTCTTACGCTTACTTCCGGAAATCACTCGTACTGGCCGGATTATAAAGGAAATGCATCCCGTATAGAATATAATCATATTACTATGGATTTCCCGGTTGCGGATTATGCCAATGGGTTGTATTATTCCTATGACTATGGTGTTTATTATTCTTATGATTACGCAGATGTGCATGTTACCGTTCTTTCTTCGGGCGATTCCGATACGGTAGGCGTCAGTCTCCCTCAGCGGGAATGGCTGAAAAAAGATCTTGCGTCAACGGATAAAAAGTGGAAAATTGTCTTGATTCATAATCCGGTATATTCCTGCGGACGATACGGTTCCGTTTCACCTGAAAATCAAATTGCGCAAATCCAGCAGCAAACGCTGGGAACGATTTTTAATGAGTATAACGTCGATTTGGTTTTACAAGGCCACGATCATGTTTTTGGTCTGACTTATCCGATGGATGAAAATCGTACCCCGCTAGTTTGTGAAACGCAAAAACAAGTACAGAATGATCAGCAAGTTCTGTATTACATCAATCCCGAAGCTCCTGTATATTTAATGTCCGGTGCAGGAGGAAGTCAAAGTCGGTCGGTGAGTGAGCAATATACCAAAGAATGGTATCAGTATGCGTCGTCCGTTTCTTCCAATACGGCGGGATATTCATTGATTACTGTCACTTCAGACCGTCTTACGGCAACATATTACGCATATGATTATGTTCAAAACCTTCAGACATCCTCCTACAGCTGGGGAATTATAAAAGAATAAGACAGATCTCGAACACTTTTAGTCATTGGGCATACAATGGTAGAGAGGTGATTGAAATGCTGTTCGGCAATTGTGGAAATAATAATTCTCTGTGGGTGATCATTGTTGCAGTAATTATTATCTGTTTGTTGGTAAACAATGATGATAATGAATGCGGCTGTTCAGACAGCTGTGGCTGCGGCAGTTCTCTTCCGGGAAATTGTTGCTGACCAAAAAGCGGGCAATGCCCGCTTTTTTTTATGCATTTATTCGTTAGAATTAACAGATTTTTCCTGTTTAAATTTAAGAATATCGGCAAAAAATAAAAAAAAGAGACTTATTTCGTTTTTTTTGGGAATCCTATTGACAATACCTGGATAATTTGATATAATATATGAGCTGTTGAAAAACGATCCATTAGCTCAGTAGGTAGAGCACATGACTTTTAATCATGGTGTCCGGAGTTCGACTCTCCGATGGATCACCAAAAAGAGTCTTCGAGTGATTCGAAGACTCTTTTTTCTTATATTTGTTTTTATGTCAATCGCGTATAAGTGTTTACAATGCGGTTGCAGTGTTTAATGTATCGGGCAGAAGCATAAAGAGTGTAAGATTCAATGTGTTTTTATGACTCGATGATTGTTCTGTGTCTTCAATAAGCGTTTTGTATGTTGTTGAGGACATTGATTGATTTGTATTTGTACTTGCGTTTTTATGAAAAATATAATATAATATGTAACGTAGAATAAAATGGCATATTTGGGGGATTTGTTGTTTTGAAAGTTTCGTTTTATACTTTAGGCTGTAAAGTGAATCAGTATGAAAGCAATATCATGCAGCAGGCGTTTCGAAATTTTGGATATGATGTGGTAGAATTTGGGCTGGAAAGCGATGTTGTGGTTATACACACCTGCGCGGTCACGGAAGAAAGTGCCCGGAAAAGCCGGCAGATTATGAGAAGAGCAAAACGCTTAAATCCCCAATCTGTGATTGCCGTTGTGGGGTGCTTGGTGCAGGTGGATAACCTGGATCTATTTAGTCAAGCAGATGTTTTGGTTGGGAATGATCATAAAAGAAACTTGCCGGAATATATAGGGCAATATCTGCAGACCGGGCAGCGCGTGGTGGTCGTTGGTGATATCGGTCATGTACAAAATTTTGAGCCTTCCTGTTTGCAGGAAGATGTACATACCCGAGCCATGGTTAAGGTTCAGGACGGGTGTAATAATTTTTGCTCCTATTGTATTATCCCGTATGCCCGTGGGCGTATTCGCTCTAAAAAATTAGAGGATGCGGTATCAGAAATCCAAAGTCTTGTAGCAAGGGGATATCATGAAATTGTTTTGACGGGAATTCATTTGGATAGTTACGGAAAGGAACACGGACAGTACGATCTGTGCGATTTGATTTTAGCCGTCAATCAGATTCCGGGATTAACTCGGCTGCGTTTGGGGTCTTTAGAACCGATTTTTGTTTCAGAACAGAATTTAGAGCGCCTTCGACAGGCGGACAAGCTGTGTCATCAATTTCATCTATCATTACAGAGTGGTTGTGATAGAACGCTTAAAGCAATGAACCGACACTATACATCTCATGATTATGAGACGGCGGTAAACAGATTGCGTGAAGCCTTTGCGGATACAGCTGTTACAACAGACATTATTGTAGGATTTCCGGGCGAAACAGATGCAGATTTTAGTGAATCCCTGTCTTTTGCACAGAAAATCCAATTTGCTAAAATTCATGTTTTTCCGTTTTCTCCCCGCAAAGGAACCCGTGCGTATGAAATGCCAGAGCAGGTTGTGACAGAAGTCAAAAAAGAACGCTGTGCGCAAATGCTGCAGGTAGCTCACTGTAGTGAGCAACGGTTTTTGCAGTCGTTGATTGGCCAGAGTGTGGAAGTTTTAATGGAGCAAAGGAAAGATAGCCAATATGTAGGATATACGGCAAATTATGCGGAGGTTCGGTTGGAATCGAAACAGGATCTGCGCAATCAATTTGTTTGGGTCGAGGTTTGTGCTGCAGAAGATGGATATTGTGTTGGGCGCTTGCAAAAAAAAGAGAAAAATGGTATAATATAATAGTAAATAATCAGGATTCGGATTGTATGGGAGGTATTCTGTTGGCGAAAAAGAAATACGACAATGACAGTATTGTTTCTTTAAAGGGTGCGGAACGGGTTCGTACCCGGCCGGCCGTTATTTTCGGTTCGGATGATCGAGAGGGCTGCTGTCATTCTTTTTTTGAAATCGTATCGAATGCGATCGATGAGTTCAAGGGTGGATTCGGCAATAAAATTATTGTAACCGCATATCGGGATCACTCATTGGAAGTAACGGATTTCGGACGAGGGATTCCCGTTGACTATAATGAAAAAGAAGGCCGATACAACTGGGAACTATTATTTTGCGAAATGTACGCCGGCGGAAAATATGAAAAAAAGAATTCTGACTATGCCTATGCTTTGGGATTAAACGGTTTAGGGTTGTGCGCTACGCAGTATGCTTCCGAGTATATGGAGGCGGAGATTTATGACGGGGATTATCGTTATGAGCTGCGTTTTGAACATGGGGAACCTGTTTTGCCGATTGATCAGCAGTTGAAGAAGACCCCGATGTCCCATAAATCGGGCACACGTATTAAATGGCGCCCGGATTTGAAAGTGTTTAAAGAGATTGATATTCCAAAATCCTATTTTGAAGAAGTCTTAAAAAAGCAGGCGATCTGCAATGCCGGATTGCTGATTGTTTTTCGTTATGAATCGGAAGACGGTAAAGGCTTTGAAGAACAGCGATATTATTATGAAAACGGAATCCGTGATTATTTGGCGGAGGTTATCGGAGATCAGGAAACCTTGTCCAGTATGCAGGTTTGGTCCGCGGAGCGAGAAGGGCGTGACAGGGAGGATTTACCGGACTATAAAGTAAAACTGAATGTTGCGCTTTGTTTTTCCAATCAGGTCCAATTTTTAGAGTATTATCACAATTCCAGTTATTTGGAATATGGTGGAGCGCCGGACAAAGCGGTACGGAGCGCGTTTGTATTCGGGATAGATAGTTATTTAAAACAGACGAATCGGTATAATAAGAATGAAAGCCGGATTACATTTCAGGACGTTGCGGACAGCCTGGTGTTGATTTCTAATTCTTATTCTACAGAGACTTCCTATGAAAATCAAACGAAAAAATCCATCACCAATAAATTTATTCAGGAGTCGATGACCGAATTTTTGCGTCATCAATTAGAAGTTTATTTTATTGAAAATAAAGCAGAAGCCGATAAAATTGCCGATCAGGTTTTAATCAACAAACGCAGCCGAGAAAATGCGGAAAAGACGCGGCTGAATATTAAGAAAAAATTAACCGGCGATTTAGACATTTCTAATCGTGTGGAAAAATTTGTAGACTGTCGGTCCAAAGACGTTTCCGTCCGGGAATTGTATATTGTGGAGGGGGATTCTGCGCTCGGTTCGTGTAAACTTGCCCGGCAGGCGGATTTCCAGGCGATTATGCCGATTCGGGGAAAAATTTTGAACTGTTTGAAGGCCAGTTACAGTCAAATTTTAAAAAGCGATGTTATTTTGGATTTGATTAAGGTCATGGGGTGTGGCATCGAAATCGGTAATAAAGGTAAGAGTTTGCCGGAGTTCCATTTGGACGGGCTCAAATTTGATAAAATTATCATCTGTACGGATGCGGATGTAGACGGATATCAAATCCGGGCATTGGTGTTGACGATGATTTATCGTTTGATGCCGACTTTGATCGATATGGGAAAAGTCTATATTGCCGAATCTCCGCTTTATGAGATTAACTGTAAAGACCAGACTTATTTTGCCTATACGGATCAAGAAAAGGACGCGATTTTGAAAAAATTAGAAGGTAAAAAAGTGACGGTTCAGCGGTCAAAAGGATTAGGCGAAAATGAGCCGGAGATGATGTCTTTGACGACGATGCATCCGGATACGCGTCGATTGATCAAAGTGGTACCCGAAGATGTTGATAAAACGGCCCGCATGTTTGAGATTTTATTGGGCAATGATTTGGCCAGTCGAAAAACGTATATTGCAGAAAATGGCAGCAAGTATTTGGAACTTGCCGATATTTCGTAGTGGAGGGGAGAGAATATGCCGTTAGAAGAACGTCCGATTGCAACCGTATTGGAAGAAAATTATATGCCGTATGCGGTTAGTGTTTATATTTCACGGGCTATTCCCGAAATTGACGGATTTAAACCCTCACACCGTAAGTTATTATATACCATGTATCGCAAGGGGTTACTGACCGGAAACCGGACAAAGTCTGCCAACATCGTGGGCGAGACGATGAAATTGAATCCTCACGGCGACGCAGCCATTTACGAAACAATGGTCCGTTTGACTCGGGGACATGAGGCGCTGCTTCATCCGTTTGTGGATTCCAAAGGTTCTTTTGGAAAGCACTACTCTCGAGATATGGCTTATGCTGCTTCCCGTTATACCGAGGCTAAATTAGATCCTATCTGTGCCGAAGTTTTCGGAGAAATCGATAAGGATGTTGTAGATTTTGTGCCGAATTATGACGGGGAATTGATGGAGCCCACTTTGTTGCCTGTCGCATTTCCGAATATATTGGTCAGTCCCAATCTTGGTATTGCTGTAGGTATGGCAAGCAACATCTGTTCTTTCAATTTACGAGAAGTTTGTGAGACCGCGATTGCTTTATTGAAAAACGAGTCTTTTGATATCATGACAACATTGACGGCGCCTGATTTTTCTACCGGCGGTCAGCTGGTTTATGATGCGCAGCAGATACGGAAAATTTATCAGACAGGTACGGGCTCTTTTAAAGTTCGAGCCAAATACCGTTATGAAAAAAAGGGAAATACGATTGAGATTGTAGAAATTCCGTATTCAACAACGATTGAAGCGATCATTGATAAGATTGTAGAACTGGTGAAATCAGGTAAACTCAGGGAGGTCACCAATGTTCGTGATTTAAGTGATAAATCCGGTATGCGGATCTCAATTGATTTAAAACGCGGTACAGATCCGGAAAAACTGATGCAAAAGTTGTTTAAAATGACTCCGTTGGAAGATAGTTTTTCCTGCAATTTCAATATTTTGATTGGCGGAACCCCTCGGGTGTTGGGCGTTAAAGAGATTCTGTTGGAGTGGAACGCGTTTCGATCGGAATGTGTGCGTCGAGGGATTTATTTTGACTTGCAGAAGAAAAAAGACCGTTTGCATTTATTGGAAGGTCTGCAAAAGATTTTGCTGGATATCGATCGCGCGATTGAAATTATCCGTCATACCGAAGATGACAAGATGGTTGTGCCTAATTTAATGATTGGGTTTGGTATTGACGAGACACAGGCAGAGTTTGTTGCCGAGATTAAACTGCGCAATTTGAACCAGGAATATATCTTAAATAAAACAGCAGAGATTGATAAACTGAAGGCAGATATTGCAGATTATGAAGATATTCTGCAAAAACCTGCCCGTGTGAAAAAAATTATCATCGCTCAGCTGCAAAGCATTATCAAAAAGTACGGAAAGCCGCGGATGACACAGCTTCTTTATGAAGATGAGATCGAAGACCAAGAGCCATTGGAAGAGGCTCCGGATTATCCTGTCACCTTGTTTATGACCAAGCAGGGATACTTTAAAAAAGTAACTGCGCAATCGTTGCGTATGAGCGGGGAACATAAATTAAAAGAGGGCGATGAACTGTTTTTGACGTTAGAAAGCACGAATCGGGCTCATCTGTTGGTTTTTACAGACAAACAGCAAGTGTATAAAGCCAGAGTATCCGATTTTGCAGACACGAAGATTAGTTTGTTGGGTGATTATTTGCCACAGGCCTTGCAGATGCAAGAAGGGGAGCAGGCTGTTTTTATGGCGGCGACCACCGATTATGCCGGATATCTGTTAGTGTTCTTTAAAAACGGAAAATGTGCTAAAGTAGAAATGAACGCTTATCAGACCAAATTGAACCGGAAAAAACTTATTCATGCCTATTCCGCAGCTTCAGAACCGGTTGCCATGTTCCATATTGAGCAGGATGGGGAATTTGTATTAACGGCCTCGAATAATCGGACATTGATTGCCGACAGCCGTCTTATTTCGCCTAAGACAACAAAGGATACCGCCGGGGTGCATGTGATGACGTTAAAATCTAAAACGTTCTTAGATCATGTCACAATATATCAGGAGGGAATGTTTGAACAGCCGTCACATTATCGGACCAAAAACTTGCCTGCAGCAGGATCTTTTTTGCGGGACGCCGATGATCATCGGCAATTGATGTTGCAATAAAAAAAGATACGCTTTATAAACAGATGT
>WHHJ01000053.1 GCA_014872655.1 Clostridia bacterium | reverse complement strand
GACTGATCCACAGCAGACAGGCCGGCCACATCGGCATAGGAGGGAATGAAGACCGTATCCACGCTGGATTGCAGTTGGGGTCTAGAACTGTAGCTGCCTAATGTGTAGAAACGAATCTCTGTCTCCTGTGCCACCTGACTCAGGGTTGGCTGCGCATTCAGCCAGCTGCCGTTCAGAGTATCCCGTACCGATTCTACATGATTCCATTTTGCTGAGCCATCGTTGCCCATCCGACCGGTTTTAACAATATCCTTCGAGAAAATCAGCGCCAGGTCGTTTTCCTCATCCACAGCCAAGACATAGAAGTCCAAGCCGTCAAAGTTGATCACGTCATAGGATTCTGCCGGCAGGTCCAGCCCCTTCTTGGAGATATCCGCCGCTCGAATGGCTGCGGAATCCACGGCGTTCAGCCGGGCAGGAGCGGGATTTACCGTGACATAGATGGTGTCGGTGATAGTCTGCCCGTCAACAATGTAGGAAGCCTCGACCTGAAGCCGGGTGTTCAGCTCGTCTGCGCCGATGAAAAGAGTGTTTCCGGTAATTTTTGTGTCTGCAGAGGTAGCTCCTTTTATTGTCCAGCTGACAGCGGGAGAGGTTACCGGGCTGCCGTTTACAGTGACTGACACAGGCAGATCTGCGCTGCTGTTATATTCCACAGCTTCTGCCGGAGCGGTAATATCGATGGAGGCATAGGTGGGGTTCAGGTTCACCCACACGGCCGGGCGGCAATATCCATTGGCAGTCTGGTAGTTAAATACAGTTAAGTTTCCAGTTCCGTCGGAAGCGCCGATGGAACCTCCCGCAACCGCCGCAATACCTGACATAGCGGCTGTGCCGCTGCCGCTTGTATAGTGCCGGCTGTTGCGCAGGAGCCAATGTGCCTCAGACTTGGTATTGCGGTAGGTAAATGTCTTGCGCAGGGCTTCCGGCAGAATGATACCCTCTGTTTCCAGGGTGTACTCCTCTGCCTTTGCTGTCGTCGTATTCGTATTCATCCAAGTGTCCTTGGTCACGTCAAAGGTTGTGCCGTACACATCCGCCTCGGAGAGGACAAACACCTTATCGTTGGAGGTGATCCAGTACTCCGTGTTATCGTCATAGATATAGAAACGGGTTTTGATCTCCGTCTCCGCCGCAGCAGCACTCAGCGTGGAGTGCATGGACAGCCACTGACCGTTGAGATAATCGTGTACCGCACCGGTCGCCCAAATGGCATCGTAGGTACTGGTTGCTTTTATTTTATTGGCAGTTGGGAAGAACCGCTGGCGCTGCTCCTCGCTCACCCTTCTATTCTCACCAATGAAATTCATTTCCTCGGATTCGGCGTATTTGGAGAGCAGCAGCGCCTTGTTGTCCTGCACCTTGAGGACATACCATTCCACGCCGTCAATAAGTACCGTATCATAGGAATTGGCGCTCAGGGTAGACGCGTTCTGGATTTCCGCGTTTCTGACGGCGGCTGAGGTTTCAAAGTCCAGCGTATCGGAAACGGCGGGGGTCTTGTCGGTTTCCAGCTGGATCCACATAGCCGGGCGCACGCCGGCGGTGAGACTCGGGGCTTTGTAGCCGCTGGCTCCATCGTCCGCCGCTCTGGTTACACTGTTAGGGGTACCTTGGGTGCTCGTGGTCGGTTCATAGCTGCGGGTCCACCAGTCGGTTTCTGTCCCGTCCTTCGTGGTGGCCTTCTGCAAATTCACCGGCAAAACGTCGCCCTGCCCTTCGCCTGTGCCGTCCCATTCATAATAGGTGGCAAGCCGCGGGTCGTATATGTCGTAGTCATGGAACACATCCATCGCAGAAAGGAGGAATACCTTGTCGCTTGTTGTGGACAGCACGCCGGTGTTGTCCACGTCATACAGCGTGGTTTCCACCGCCGCGTTGTACAGTTCGTTCTGCGTGCTCAGCCACTCGTCATTTAAGTAAGTTCGCAGGTCGCTGTCCTTCCAGTAAACGCCCCCATCTGCATCAAAAGCACGCTCCTCCAGCACATAGCGGGAAAGGATCAGCGCACGGTCGGTGTCATAATCCACCGCTAGCACATACCACTCGGAGTCGTCAATGGTGACGATGCTGTACTGATTGCCCATAACAACCGCATCCCGGATCTCGTCAGAAGTGGAAGCATCCATCTCGCCCTCCGTGGGCGGTACCTCTATAGGTGTTCCGGTGATCAGCTCCAGCAGATCCTCTGCATTGGCCGAGGGGACACGTCCCGCCGAACGGTCATAGAAGCCGGTGCCGTTGAGATATCCGATGTCATCCGCCGTTACAAACTGGCCGACGACATTGATACCATAGTAAAAGCTGTCGCTGGGTGGATTGACAAGTTCAATTCCGTCCAACAGCAGGCCGGTGGCGGTTCCGGGTTCAATAGGATTAGCCCAGTAGGCCCAGCCGTCGGCGTCCCAGACCCAGAAGTTCCCTTTCACATTATAGTCTGCGGGATCCGCTTCAGGATTGTCCTCTAACGCGGTCTGATATGCCGCCCAGCGGGTCGCCCATTCTTCCATAGTGATAACGGTCCCGTTTATTGTTTCGGCAGCGGTGTGGGTCTCGCTCTCGATACGGACGCCGTCATCTTCAACATCGTTGTTGTCGTTATCATAGGTGGCGTCTGCCGTGATCTGCTGGTCCACAGTGTAGGCTACATAATCGTCATAAGGGATGTCGGTATCCGGCTTGCCGTCATATGTACCGTTGACATCTGCCTTAAGACTGTCTTTATTTTTGTTAAAAGTGGGCATATAGACGGTTTTACCGCCCTCCATGTTCCAGGTGTAATACTCTTCAAAGGCGCTACCTCCTCCGGGCTTACGAGTAGTCCAGGTAGACTTATCGTTGATCTTAGATCCTTGCCCTACAACCGTCAAACCGGATACCGTCAGAGCTTCGCCTTCCGCAAGATTTCGGTCTGTTCCGGCACCTGTGCCGAGTTCCATGTATTCGTCTAATCTTACACGAGCGAAAATCGGCGTTCCGTCAACTGCATCGGTAAAGTTTTCGACGTACACGTCCTTGTTGCTGCCGTCAAAGTCATCGTGCAGACGACCGCCAGGGTTCACAATAGCCGTCGCTTCGTTGAGCGCCTGCTGGCTGATAGATTGCCATGCAAAGGTTCCACCCAGCGCGATTACAGCGGCCATAGCAACCGCACCCACAGATGTCAGCGTCTTTTTTCGTTTACTTGTCATTGTTGAGCATTCCTCCTTATAGTTTTTGTTTTTAAAGAAAACCGCCGAGTAATCGGATTGTCTCTTTTTAATTTTGGTTTCTTCTGTTTTTCTGAGCCGTCAGAGTTTCCATCGTCCTTGCGGTATATATACTTCAGCACACGCACAAGCACAGCCAACACAACAAGGAAAAACAGCAACAGAGGCCAAGAGCCTTTCAGAAAATCTACAACCTTTCCTGCGGCATAACTGTGAAATACAACTTTCCCCACTACATTGACCGCAGGAACAAGCTGACTGTCTGGAGTCTGATTCATAACCCCCTGGGTCTGAAAGGCTCGCTGCCCTGTATCGGCATAGTTTTCTACGATGCCAATAATTCGATGAGTGATAGTGGTCGTCTCGCTGGTCATAAAGGTAATGTCGTCTCCGATCTCCAGCGTATTCGGGTCAACATGTCTGGAAATGACCAGAGCTCCCTTCGGATATACGCTTTCCATGGAACTGGTAAGCACTGTCTGCGCAGTAAATCCGGCAAATACACGAGGGCCATCTTTACCGCTGCCCGTCAAAATCACAGTCCCCACAATTAAAACAATTAAGACCGCGTAAAACAACAAGTCACCAAATAAAGTTTTCTTCTTTTTAGGCTTTTGCTGATTTTGTGATGGAACCGAAGACTTTTCAACAGGTGCATCCCGGCTCCTAGCCGATAAAGAAGATGTATCCTCTTCCGAACTATCTTCCGCCGGCAGACAAAGATCTGTTTCTACCGCAGTTTGTAAAGAATCTGCTTCATCTTGAGATTCCAACAGATTTTCATTGTTTTGCTGTTCCGCAGACGCTGTCAGTACCCGTTCTGCGCAGGAAAGGATTTCTTCTTTGGACAGAGTCATCGCACATCTCTTAACGGCATATTCCAAAAAAAGCATATCTGATATTCGCAAATTTTCATTTATCATCTTCTGACAATCATTCTGTTCCATATTTCGCCTCCTGCAAAGCAGTAATCAGAAATCTTATTGTCGACATTCCCTATTCCACTTTTTTACTGTTTCATAAAACTTAATTCCTTTATACGCATCAGCAAAAATCAAAAGTGTCGGATAGAGAACGTTTAAGCCTATAACTTTTGCTAAAAACCTCTTCGAGCAAATTGTATCATATCTAAAATGCATTTAAAAGTATTTGCCCCGCGAATTGACGAACCCTTGATTTTTTTTTAATGTTTTTAAATGGAATATCTCCTCAATGGAACAAAAATGTGATATAATAACTATAATAAAAGCACACTAAAGATAGGAGGAAGAAAGTTTATACCATGAAAAAACTTCTATTCATCGACGATGACATAGACTTTTTACAAAGCAACCAACTGTATTTTGGCAAAAAAAATTACAAAGTTTTTTGTGTAGTCAAGCCGGATGATGCACTTTCGCTTTTATCTTCCACGGCGATAGACTGCATCATTTTAGACATTGATATGCCAGACATGACTGGATTTGAAGTTTGTCAAAAAATCCGGAATCTCAGTGGGACGCCTATTATTTTTCTTTCTGGCCTAACAGATACTAAAAACCGTATTGCCAGTTTTCAGGCAGGAGGCGATGATTTTCTTGCCAAACCTTATGATATTTTTGAACTAGAGTTACGCATCGAAGCCAGAATCCGAAAAAACGAACAGGTCTTCTTTTCGGAAGTCATGCGGTTCGGAAACTTATGTATTGATGAAAACCGAAGAATGATCACATACAAAGAAAAGCCGGGCGAGTTTTCTGCTCTGCAGTTTGATATTATCGCATTAATGGCCAGAAATCCCGAAAAAGTATTTTCCTACGAACAAATCTATGACCAGATATGGAAAGAACCTATTGTGAAAAGCCGCCATAATCTGCAAGTGGCTGTAGCAACCGTCCGACAAAAATTGGCCCAGCTCTGTGATGGCAAGCAGTACATACGAACCGTTTCACGTAAAGGATATTATTTCACCTCAGATGAGTCACAAGCGTAGAAAGCAGGCCAAGAAGATTCTGATCATGCTTAATAAATTTTGTAAATCAAATAAAAAAATATCGACTTCTACATTATCGTAAAAGCCGATATCATTCGATTTTTATTCATTTAAGTTTTTCTTTTAAAGACGAAAAATGCAACAGAGCCAACCAATATACACACAACAATCGCTATACCGGCAATTTTTTCGGCATTTGCACTGTCCAAAATTTCACCGTCCGTTTTAACAGATTCTGATTGTTTATCGCTTGTTTTCACTGTCTCTTCAGCCTGCTCGGTGGTTTTATTTTCTTCCGGAGACGATGATATACTGTCCGGAGTCGAAGAAACATTAGTATCTAAAGACTCCTTCGGATTCTCAACATCCTTTCGTCCCGCCGACTCCGTTGTCTCATTCTTTTGATCTTTCCATTCATCCAATATTATATTTGATCCTGAATCTGGAACTCCCGATGGCGAGGTTTCATCTACTTTATCCTCTTCTGGCGCGTCATCAGGCAGCAAATTCTCCCCCTCATTTGGGCCAACCTCACCACCTCGCCCACCGTCTATATCGGCTACAGTAAAAATAAAGTCATCCTTTAATTCCAGAACATCGGAATAAATCTCTGTGCCGTCACTTGAAACCTGCAATAACCGATAGTATGTAGGCCGCTTTTGTGCGGAGTCCGATTGCTCATAGGAAAGTATCCAAGAAAAATTACTATCTTCCTCAACTTCAATAGGAGCATAGCCATCCGTGCCGACAATATCGGTCCAATTTTCACCATCATCAGACGACTGAATATGTATGGTTCCCGATCGGGGCGATTCACCATACATAAACACCATGTCATACCGCTGGGTTACAGATTCCAGATACACATTCAAAAAAAACGGTCCTATATCTGATTCCCAAACTACGAGACATTGCGGTATATAGTCCTCATATTGAGCATATCCGTCTGCAAATTTTCCTTGAACAAGAGTCCTTTCGTGCTTAATAGGAAACGTCGTCTCGTCCCAAACAACAGCAACCGCCTCTTCATATTCCTGATGATCTCGATTTACAATGGACAAGACTTTATCAGGAAGCATATCAACGGAAAAGTCAGTTCCGTCTGGAATACGGATAACGGGCAACTTTTCACAATTATAGCGCCAATATGCGGCAGCCGTTATTGTTTGCGGAGAAATAATTTGCCCCGTACAAGAAAATGCAGGCAAGCCCATATTCTCATTCTCTTCACTTCCGTAAACCAAAAAAGCCCCTTCCTCTTGTACAACAGCAACCCCGTTTTCGCCGGCATCAAGGCAAATGCTGATAAGCCACAACGTGCCTCCGGAATGAACATGAAACAGTTCCTTTTGGCTGTCATCTCCACGCACTGTTAAAAACGGCCACAATTCGAGAATTCCCTCTACATAAATGGTGTGCCCATTTGTTTCAATGACAACCTCCTTACGGCACCTTCCATTATTATAAACATACGACTCGTCGACAGGAACAATAATATCCTGCGTTAAAACAATGGTACCACCAGTACTTTGTATTTGGTTCAGCGATAAGATAAACTCATCATAAGAAGAAACTTCCGCGCACCTTTCCTCATCCTGCCCCAGTGCATAGGATTCAAGAAAAAAGGAAAACGCAATCAAAAAAGACAGTAAACACATTATAACACATTTAGCGTATCGCACAACTCTATAAACTTCCATTCTATATTCCTTTCAAAACGGTGAGGTATTCTATGATCAAAACAATAAGTTTTCGCGCCTGTATAACTATTTTTATAGCCTGCCTGATAGCCACAATCCTTTTTGGGCTATTATACCATTACGATAATAAGTATAACACAAATACGGAAATATCTCAAGATGGTACAGTCCTTCTTCCTGACATCCAAGAAGATAGCATACAGTCCGAAGACATTTCCTGGCTGATACAGGGTTGGGACTTTTATCCGGATCAGATCATATTTCCAGGAGATCGTATAGAAAAATCAAAATCCATATACATCGGCCAGTATTTTAGCTTTGCTGAATTTCACGAAGATGGGTCCCCTTATGGTTCGGGTACATATTGCCTGAGAGTACGCGGAAACGGTAATTATACGATGCTAATCCCCGAAGTGTTTTCTGCATGCACAGTATATATAGATGGCGAACAAATAACATCTTCTGGTTCCATATCTCCCTACAAACCATGTATAAAAGACCTTGTGTTTTCTTTTCAAATAAACGGAACCGCAGAAATTCTGATACAAACGACCAACTATTCTCACTATTATTCAGGCATAACCTATCCTCCGGCTATTGGCAGCAGTGAAGCGGTAAGTCGTCTTATTACCATACGGATATTATTTTACGGCTTCCTTGTTTTCACTTCATTGGCATTGACACTGTTTGCAGCTGTAATATGGTTCGGAACAAAAAATGGAAGAGCTTCCAGTGAAAACTTCTGGCTTGGAATCCTAGGGTTATCCTTTTCCCTGCGGTTATGCTATCCATTTATACACATGCTTGGAATTTCAGATGGGAACCTGGCATATATATTGGAAAACACCATGGCATCTTTGGGATTATTCTGCATCGCACATACAGTTTCCCTGATCTGCCTAAAAACAGGATCTTTAGCGGAACGTATGCTTAAGGGAATTACCGGCGGATTTGTTTTAATCGGATTGGTATTTTCTTTATGGATGGCCAAATACCTGCCCGGATTTGCACCAACATATGGTCAAATACTATATTGGTATAAAGTTCTGATTGCCATTATAATGACCCTGCTCCTACTCCGCCAACTTATAAAAAAAATATCTAGACAAATACTTCTTTTGCTCGCAGGTTTGCTGATCTATTCGATACTACTTATTTTTCATGCGCTGTGTCTTGGCCGCTTTGAGCCGGCCTATACGGGCTGGTTTGAAGAATGGGGCACATATATTCTGATCCTATGCTTTGCTGCCCGCATGGCTTTAAAAAACCTGGATATTATCCGTGAAAACCGCCATTTAAACAAAAATTTGCAGGAAGAAGTTGCGCAAAAGACCGAATCCCTGGCCAAACTATTAGAACAACGACGACTGCTTTTATCCGGATTTGCCCACGATCTTAAAACACCTATTACTTCCATTACTACATTTACGCGCCTTGTGGAATTAGATAACACCCAATTAGACGAAGAATCTCGACAATATCTGGATATCATTCGGCGAAAAATAAAAGAAATACAGGAACAACTAAGTACAATCAATGAATTCACGCAAATTGATGCCACCCCGCCGTCTTTTGAACCTCTGGACATATGCCTGCTACTGCGAAATTTCTACTTGAGTAACAAGCCGGATATCAATGTCAGCGGTATATCTTTTGAACTTTCACTAAAAGGCGATCAACCGATCATGATATATGGAGACAAGCGAAAACTTACAAGTGTACTGCAGAATCTGGTATATAATGCCGTAAGCTTTACATCTGAAGGAGGAACAATCTATCTTAGTCTGAGCAAAGGGGAGGAATTTGCGATACTATGTGTAAAAGATACGGGATCCGGAATATCTGAAGAAGATATTCCCCGCATCTTTGATCCTCTTTTTACAAATCGAAACAATAAAAACAGCAATGGAATGGGACTTTTCATTGTAAAATCTATTATTACTGAACATGGAGGAACAATAGAAGTTGCTTCTGAATTGGGAAAAGGAACCATGTTTACCATTAGATTACCGATCATACCGTAATCCGCATGTTCCCTGCAACGGTTCTCGAGCGCTATAACTATACAACACGCCGCTTGGACCTAATCCTCGCCTATCAACGAACTGGCAGAATAAAATGCCCCTGCTCAAAATGCAGTTTACATATATTGTTGTTCTTTAATTCCCTCTAACTTATCAGATACAAAAGGCAAACGCGGGCATCCGATATAACAGCGTATATTTCCAGACTACGAGTACCCTCATCACAACAATACGGTGAATATCGCCTATCAACTTTTCCCGACAGACATAATATCTGTTCCAATTAAACTCTTTCAACAAGCCTTTTAATTGGCTCATGTAATATCTATATAATAAAAGTTTTTACCGTTTGAAGATCTAATTAACACCCCGCCGTGATTCAAAATAATCTTATTAGAAGCTATATTATCTATATTCGCACCTATCTGTACCTTATTAAAACCAATCTTTTCACATTCTACAAGCAATAAGGACAGCAATTTATTTCCATAACCCTTTTTCCGTTCGCTACTGCGAACAGCGTATCCGATATGCCCACCTGTTTGTGCCAACTTGTCGTTGAGACGGTGACGCAACCTTCCGTATCCTACAGGTTTTTCATCATCATATAACCAGTATGAAGTTTGCGGAACCATCCAGTCTTCCAGGTTGCCGTTATCAACAGCATATTCTTTTTTTAACCATTGTTTGAACTGATCAAAAGACATGCCGTATACCTTATTATTAAAACCGTTTTCATTTAGGGCAATTTCTTGCAACATATTGTATATCCCGACAATATCATCAGTTAACGACAATTTTTTCAAATATATCATTTACAGTTCTCCTCTACGGTATTGATAGACGCAACAAAGATCTTATAAAAAGATGTTTCTTGCTCGTATAGTCCATACTAAAAAACTGAGTCTAAACGCAATTTACATTTAGACTCAGTTTGGTGGAAACAGAGGGGCTCGAACCCGCGACCTCTGCGATGTGAACGCAGCGCTCTAACCAGCTGAGCTATGCTTCCGTCTTATTTATTTTTTATATTATAACACATGTTTCTATTGTTTGCAAGCATTTTTTTACGATTCATTTATAATTTTAAAAATTCATCCATTGTATCTTCTTTACACCGATTAAATTTTTTCACATCAAAAACTCATATATACCAATACGACAATTATATAAATATCATAACATAAAGAAGAGCGGAGAAAATTCTCCGCTCTCGTTTGTTCTTTTTTATTGACTAATAACCATTCTTGCAATGATCAACACATCTGCCAAAGAAATAATTCCATCACCGTTCATATCCACATTACTCACTTGAATCTGAACTGTACTGCCTAACGCATAACGAGCTGTCAAAAGCACGTCTGCTAAAGAAATTTTTCCGTCACCGTTAGCGTCGCCGTTGCCGCATCTTTGAATACGCGTAACTTTCACACCGTTTACTGACAGTTCCCCATGCTCTCCCAGCAAAGTCGAATCCCATTCTCCTTCATACAGTACCGTACCTGTAATATCATAAAGCCGGATATTTCCAGGCAGTACAAGGCCAGTAACATCCTCTAAGAATAATACCTCTGAACCCGGGTCTTGTATTTTTAGATCCAGAATTGTTTTTTTAGTAATATCAAGGCTATAGGCAGAGAAAACACCATAATATGTCTGGATTTCCAACTGACCACCATCTACAACCAATGTACCATAAGTGCCAATTCCACAATTTGAATCCAATACAGAAATATCGCTGTTTATAAGGGTCACCGATTGATCCGAACCCACTGCCTGATCCAATCTATCAAAAGATAGCTGACTGTCTGTAACCCAAACATCTCCAACACTGGCAATGCCGGCTCCTCCCCTTTGTACGGAAAGAATACTATCTGTCACAACAACTCCATCTTCTCTGCTGCATATTGCATCATTAATATCAGCCGCATTCAGCGCAGCATTTTTTATTGTAACTTTTCCATCGGAGCAAACTCCGTTCTCCGCATTTTCAACAAACAGCGCACAGTTGTCAACCATCAAATTCCCGGCGGTATAGATTCCATACGCATAACTACAATCCATTTTCAAAGCGGATGTTTCCGGATCCACCCCCCGGATCGTGAGCGCGCCTTGCCCCAAAAGGCTATTTTCGCCCTCATTATAAATAGCTGCTTGGCCTTCGATCAACACCGTAGCACCGTCAGGAAGTTTGATAGAGGCTTCCGTATCATAATCATCGTTTACCAGATAGAATCCGTCTTTCAGCGTCAGCGTCTTTGATGCGGCGTCCCATGACCAAAGATCACCCTCCTGTGCCTCAGGAATAGGATCTTGAGTGAAGTCTAATGCGGACATAACCACATTCGAATCGAGTGCAGTAATCTCCAGCAAGCAAAGACCTATCTCGTTTTCATCATATCCCTCAAACGCAATATAATAAGTCCCTGTTTGAGGCACGACATAATAGATGTTCTCTCCACCGCCATTTTTATTACCTTTGTCAAAACCATCTATAAGTTTATAATCTCCGTTTTCTTCCTGATAGATTTCGATATAGGTATCAATAGAATCATTTTTTCCACAAAATTTCATATTCAGTATCTGGCCGATTTGAGCTTCAACCTTTATCAGTCTTGCAAATACATAATAATCGTCTATATTATACAAGACAGATTCTTCTCCTCCGAGATCCACCTCTTCCTGCACCGGAAACGTTTCAGCTTCATCCAACGCGCGGAACCCATCCTCAAGTAAAACAATCTCCGGAGCCGAACCTAAATCGGCCTCCAACATGCAAAGCCCTGTCTCATTTTCATTATATCCCTCAAACGCAATATAATAGGTCCCGGTCTGAGGCACGATATAACGAGCCGCCTCTCCAACGCCATTTTTATTGTCGTTGTCAAAACGATCTATACGTTCATAATGGTCGTTTTCTTCCTGATAGATTTCGATACAGGTATCAATAGAATCATTCTTTCCATAAAAATTCATGTTCAGCATCTGGCCGGTCTGTGCTTCAATCTTTATCAATTTTGCAAACCTATAATCACCATTGATATCATATAATACAGTGTCTTCTCCGCCAAGATTCACCTCTTCATTAATCGGCAAAGCTTCCGCTTGGTTCAGTGCACGGAACCCGTCTTCGATAAACGGAAGATTTTTTCTGACAGTCAATTTTAAAGGAAAAAGACGTGACTCATTATTCTCATTCCATGCCATCAAGTAGATTGCTGCCTCATCATCTGTAAAATCTGAAATCACAAAGGAGTTTTCGCCCTGCACTAAGTCATATTTTGTATACGAATCCCAATTCTCCGGATCAGGGGCATCTATATCCGTAACGGCATAAGCGTATTTCCCGGCTGTATCACTGGCAAAAGATACTTCAACATCACTGCCGATGCGAATCGCTTCAGCGTCTGCAAATTCAACAGCTTCTCTCCCAGTCTCCACCCGCACACTTGCTTCAATAGTATACTGCTGGCCTTCAAGAGTATAAGTTGCTAAGAATTGTAATATTTTTTCACCGGCAGTAACCTCTTCTGCGGAAATAGACGTCCCCCCTACATCATAATCACTTTCATTAGGCTCCAAAGGATTACCATAAGATACTGTTGAACCGGGGAGCTTCACAGATATTTCTGTTATAGGGGATCCATTGCCGTTAAATAAAACCGTTTGATAACGAACCATCTCCCCCTTAACGTAAAACTGGCCGTTTTGAGGAACAGAAGTAGCTTCAGCAGAAAAACTCACTCCGTTTTCATCTGCAGCAGCAGCTGCCGTAACAGGCAATAACGCCGCAATCATCAAAACGATGAGCATAATTGATAAAAATCGTTTTTTCATATTGTTTTCTCCTTTCATCTACGATATACAAGTATATGAAACATTACTGATAATTAATCATAGCACAAAATTACATAAAAACAGCGAACCTTACAAAATTGTAAGGTTCGCCGTCTGTTTAATACACGAGTGCTTCATCTTTAAATACAGCTCTCTAATTGACAATAAAAAAATCGACATGTTTCTACATAGCAGATGTCTATCTCTGAGAACTAAAAAAGATATAGGCTTTGTTACGTGTGCATTTTATAAAAACAAGAAAAGGCTCGAAGCGCGGTTTGCTCCAAGCCCTGCTTTAGAAGTATTAACAAAATAGATGTCCACTGTAAACGCGGACATCTTTGCTGAAAAAAAGAAAAACCTGCGATATGCGAATTGCTCACCGCAGGTGTGTAGCTAGGAACTAAAAACGATGCCGGCTATGGACGCGGACAAGTGACTTCAAGATAAAACAAAAGGGCTCGGAGCGCGTTTAGCTCCAAGCCCTGCTTGGCGGAGAAGGAGGGATTCGAACCCTCGAAACGCTTTCACGTTTACATGATTTCCAATCATGCGCCCTCGACCAGCTAGGCGACTTCTCCAAAATATTTGATAAAAAACTCTATGCATTCCTTCCAGTAAACACAAAGTCTTTATGTATTATACAACATAAAGAACAAAATTGCAATAGTTTTTTTCTAAAAAAAATGGTTTTTCAATAATTTTGTACGTTTCAACTTCAGATTCAATTTTTTTCAAAACAGATTTGGCAAAAATATCAAGAATCGGGCTGTTAAACATTAGTTAAAATGATACCGATTTATAATGTGGATAACAAACAAAG
>WHHJ01000052.1 GCA_014872655.1 Clostridia bacterium | reverse complement strand
TAATGGCGTCAATTGATTCTCCAAAATCATGGTAAACATGTTCGGCGCACGTTGGTTGTTTGTGCTTTTGGCGCATAGTGTTTGTGTTTTAATCCGGGAGACAACACTTTTGCATTTTGTGGCAATTCATGTAAAACGGCAGGGGAGATTTGCAAATCCGATAAAATGTCTTTTAATTGTTCCGGGGTAACAAATCCGGGACGTAATAATACCGGAGGATCTGAAGCAAGTGTAATCACCGTGGATTCTACACCGCATACGCAAGGCCCTGCATCAATAATGGCGTCAATTGATTCTCCAAAATCATGGTAAACATGTTCGGCGCACGTTGGGGAAGGTCTGCCGGATATATTGGCGCTGGGGGCCGCTAAAGGGAGGCCGGATTCCAAAATGATTTGTCTTGCTGTTTCATTGGCAGGCAGCCGGACGGCGACGGTGTCAAGTCCTGCGCTGACAATATCCGGGATGCATTCTTTTTTAGGTAAGATCATCGTCAATGGCCCTGGCCAGAAACGTTCCGCGCAGGCCCATGCCTTTTCATTGACATAGGCATATTTTTCCAAGTCTTCTTTTTTTGCAATATGTACGATTAGCGGATTGTCCGCAGGGCGTCCCTTGGCCTTAAAAATATGGGAGACAGCTTCTTGGTCCAGCGCATTTGCGGCCAGTCCGTATACGGTTTCTGTAGGAATGGCGACAAGACCTCCGCTTTTGAGAACTTGTGCCGCATATACAATATTTTTTTTCTCGTTTGTTAATATCAAGTTTTTCATCTCCGCTGCATATGTATAAGTATCATTCTATATCTGGTTTGAGGAAATTATGACTTTAAGAATAATGATATGGTGGGCCTTTTTATTGGGCACAATCGGGGCAGCAACCGGTACAAGTTTAGCCTTTCTGATTCGTCCGGGACGTAAATTGGTCAGCCTGGTCCTTGAATTTGCTTCTGGTTTGATGTTGGCTGTAGCCTGTTTTGGCCTGATCCCGCGTGCGTTTGCATTCGGACAACTCACATTAAGTTTTATCGGCTTGATTTTAGGAATCGTTTTTTCTGTGGCTGTTCAATTTCTGATTCATTGTATCCCACAAAAATGGTCGGATAAAACCCAGCTTAAAACAACCGGGGTTATGATCGCAATCTTATATGCCGTATTGAATTTTGTAGAGGGATTTGCGCTAGGAGCAGGTTTTCGTGCTCTATTTTCTTTAGGAATTCCGGTTTTTATTGCGATTGTATTCCGAAATCTTTCTCAAGCCGGCTTGATTACGCTATCGCTTCGCTTCGGCGGAGGAGGAAAATTCTCCATTTTTTTATTTAATATCATATTAGGCAGTTTTGTGGGTGCCGGCCTTTTTTGCGGAACGCTGATAGGCGGGGCTTGTCCGAATATGATCGCAGCCGTCGTTTCGTTTTCCGGCGGTGCGATATTATATGTGGCGGAGGGTGAATTGATCAGTACTTCCCGGCGCCTTTATCCCGGTCGAGGCGCGGGCTTTTTTAATGTCTGCGGAATATTAACCGGCGTATCATTACTTTTTATTATTTAATAAAGATTTTTGTCATAGCGGACGCCGTTAAACGATTTAACTTTTCAAAATCCATCGCCGCAATATAGAGATCTTCCAAATCATCATGTAAGGCTTTGGCGTATTTTAAAAATTCCAGTGCCTGCTCTTGGCTCATGGAGATGATTTTTCCCGCATAGCGAATTTTATTAAGTGCCATATAGATTTCATCTGAAATAAACCGATCGGTTTTAATTCTTCGAGTATTTTGCGGCTCAAAGGGTGTTTGCTTATCGCTGCAAACTATGGCAAAATTTAATTGCGGAATAGCAATATGGATAATTTCATCCGGCGCCAATGGATTAAAGAAGCAATACGTATCATACCCTTCGTCTATCGCAGCTTGCGCAATCTTTCCAACAAGATAGGAGCCGATTCCGTATTTATCCTGTATGGTATATACATAATCGGCCATCGTATAGATAGTATCTCGGAATGTAACAAATCCTTGTGGGGTAAATGAGGAAAGAAACCGATCATGGACTTTCCCGGGCGTAGAATCTTTTGTGGTATTTTGCGGGATGTGTCGCTTGATAAAAGAAGATACAAAAGTGTCAGCTTTTGGTTGATTAAAATATTTTTGACATATTTGTTTCCGATCTGCATAAACAGCGCCGGCTGCTTTTAAGTACCCATATACTTTTATGTAACATTCTGAAATTTCAGTGCTCAAACGGATAATTTCATTTTTAGACTTTTTTAATCTTTTTTCATCCCAGCAATCACTGACATTAATGATTTGACCGCATGCCCCAGGATAATTGGGGTCTGATGTGTGAGGAGCCGTGCCGTCGCAAATGGTTGTGTTCAGCGCCGGAATATATACTCCATCTAAGGAATCTGCGTCCGAGGAGCAGTAGATATATTCCGTAAAATATCCGTTGTGAATGGCCTCTTTTGCTATGGTTTTCATCATAGAACTTTTTCCGGTTCCTGGTCCGCCTTTGATAACATATTGGTCAAGCCCTTTTAAAAATTGGGGATACAAACTGAGAAATCCTTCTGATCCGTTAGCAGACAGAAAGGTTCGGATTGATCTTCCGTTCATGGATTTTCCTCCTGTTTTCCGAATTTACTATATTCTATGTCAGGAGAGAAAAGTTTGTTCCCCGCGGAAATTTAATAAAAAACGTACATCCCCTTGATTATTTTTATAATTTATATTATAATATAAAACAATATGGCTGTCAACTGTAGAAAGTGAACTTTTCCAAAGACTGACAGTGTTCTTTTTTTTCTGTTGAAAAGAGTATTTTTTGATTTTTATATGAAGTATGAACTTAATTTGTTGAAAAGTTTTCTTTTTTATGTGATTCTTTGAGATTTGCAAGATGTGTTTGTGATATTTAAACAATTTCTATGATTTGTATTTATGTATTATTTATATGTAACAAAAAAGTCAATTGATTTTTATTGTGTCTAATGCATAAAAAATAGAAGAAAAAATGGTCGAAAATTGTGACGTAGGAAATCTTTGTGTTTCTTGCAATATTCTTGTTTTTTTGGTATACTTATAATGTCTGAAAAAATACATGTGATGGGTCTTTTTGCCTTATCACGTGTTTATTATTTGGTAAACTATTTTTGTTGGAGGTTGTTTGAATGAAGAACCGGCTGAAACTGACACTTGTTGCTGCTCTTGCTGGGGTTCTTGCAATTTCGTTGTTCGGTTGTAAGAATGATACCAGTTCACAAGAGGGAAATGAGTGGCGGGATAATATTAGTCTTGTTTCACGCAATAAAGAAAGTGCTCACACAAGACTGATCGGTTATGACAGTGTTGAAGAGGCTGTTGCCGCCTCCCCCGAAGATTCAAAATATTATATGAGTTTGAATGGGGACTGGTATTTTTCTTTGTATTATAATGCGGATGAAGTCCCGGGCACTTTTATGAACAGCGATTACAGTGTGGACGGATGGAATACGATTCCGGTTCCGAGTAATTGGCAGACGCAGGGATATTCTGTGCCGACCTATACGCATGATAGTTATGCCTGGAGCACTGTGGATTACGATGCCCCATCCATTCCGGATGAAAACGAAATCGGAGTTTATCGCCGTGAAGTGGAAGTTCCTGCTGACTGGAATGGTCAGGAAGTTTATATCTCTTTTGATGGGGTAGAATCTGCTTGCTATGTGTATGTAAATGGTACTCTTGTAGGCTATGGTGAAGATTCCTATACATCAAAGGATTTTCGTGTCACGCCGTATTTGAAGTTTGGACAATCCAATACGATTGCCGTAAAGGTCTTTAAATATGTTGATGCCTCTTGGCTCGAAGCACAGGATACTTTGAAAATGGGCGGTATTTATCGTGATGTGTATTTGTATGCTGCACCTAAGACAGAAATAAAAGATATTTATATTGATACAACATTTTCAAAACAGAACACTTCCGAGGCGATGTTAAAAATTAGTGCAGATGTTGCTGCATACGGAAATGTTCCCTCAGATCATTATATGACGGGCGCCATCTATGATCAGGACGGAAACTGTGTAGTAGAAGATACAAAGTTGACGAATACGAATATCGTTTTTAGCCAAGAGAAAAAGGGCGGCGCCGCTTTGGCGGAAGTTTCCGGTCGTTTGTCGATATCGAACTTTACGACATGGAGTGCCGAGAATCCTTATCGTTATACTTTTGTATTTGTATTGCGCGATGGAAATGGAAATGCAGTGCATACTGTAAGTTATAAATATGGAATCCGAGAAGTTGGATTTACAACAGACAACGAAGGAAATAAAGTATTTACCATTAACGGACAGCCTTTGACGTTATATGGCGTTGTTTATTATGAAAACAGTGCGGTGAACGGAAAAGCAATGACAAAAGAAGAAATGATTTCTGACATCAAAAAGATGAAAGAACTCAATATCAATGCCGTTCGTTCTCCTGGGCAGCCGTTAAGCCGGACCTTTATAGAACTTTGCGATGAATACGGCTTATATGTTATTTCTGATATGAACCTTGAAACAGAGCCGGTTTCTTTACAGGGGGCTCAATCGATTCCAGGTGATCAGAATATTTGGCAAACGGCTCTTCTTGATCGGATGTCAAACGTATACGAGCGAGATAAAAATAGCGCATCTGTTATTATGTGGTCCTTTGGAAATCAGTCTGGTTCTGGCAGTGTATTGACAAATATTAAAAACTGGTTGATTGAAAATGAATCCAGAATGATTTTGTATGATGCATATTTAACGGAAGAAGAAGTTTCAGACACCACCAGTATAGTGCAGCAAGCAGAGGAAAAGGAAATTCCTAATGACAATTATGATACCGTGGCCGATGTTATTGCTGCAACAGATTGGGATTTGGATAAACTGAATGATGTCGTTCAAAATGCGGAAATTACAAAGCCGATTATTATTCAGGATTTTGATATGGGATTGTTAAGTTCCGGCGGTTCTATGGACAGTTATGTAAATCTGATCCAGTCTTCTCCAAAGATTATGGGCGGGTTCTTTGCAAACTGGTCCGATATGGCGATTTATGTGCCTAAAGATTCTGAAAACCGTGTTGAAATTGTAAAAAATACGCCGTATGAAACTAATCCGGAATTATATGAACTTCAATATGCCGCTTCCTGGAGCGATTATGAAGATAGCTCTTCTGCTTTAGAAGTCAATAAGTACAGCATCAATGGTATTGTAAATGCAGATAGAAGTATGCAGTCAGATGCGTATGAATTGAAGAATGTGTATTCTGCAATTCGCATTACCCCTGTCGATGTTCGTGCTGGACGATTCAATGTTTCAAATCAAAACAATTTTACAAGTTTTGAAGGAAATTATATTATATCTTATGAAGTAAGCTCTGGCGGCCAAGTTGTGAAGAGCGGAACGGTAGATGGATTGACTTTAGCCGCAGGTGAACAAAAAGAGATTAATTTGGATTATGGAACCGTTGGTTCGACAGACTATTATGTAACGATTACTGTGAAATATGCGCAGAATCCTTCATGGTGTTCGGAATCCTTTGACGGTATTATTTTTGAAAAACAGTATGATATTACGGATAATTCTGTGCCTGTTAAGAATGGCAGCACGGCAGATACTACCGGAGGAGATTTTACTGTTACAGAATTTATTGCTCCGACTATTACTACTTTAAACTCGGAGTTGGCTAAGGGAAATATTGTTATTTCAAATCCGATGAATGTAAATTTCAGTGATGCATTTTCTTTGTATTATGAAGTCATTGAGACAAACACTTATTGGTCTAATCCTCAACCGGTTATTTATACTTCCGGGACAGTTGATCAAACCAACATCGGACCTTACGCCGAAGGTGTCATTTTAACATTGCCATTAAATGTGAAAGCCGTTGAAGACGGTGTATATCAAGTTAATATTACATTGACTACAAAGTATGCAATCGGAGATATTCCGGCCGGATATTCCTGGAGATATGTATTCTCTCCCAGTACGCTTAGCGTAGAAGGAATTCCGTTTGAAATTGATTATTCCAGAACGCCGACAGCTATTTATGATGATGACGGAAATCAGATGCGGGATGAAAATGGAAATCTGATGTGGGAAGAGGGAGACCCGATGCCTGCGGTGATCGAGAATCTCTATACGGAACCCGAAAATGAAAATGAGGTTCCCTCGTCCTTTATTCAAATCAGTAATGATCGTGTCAAGATGCAGATCAATCCCGAAACCGGTTTGATCCAGTCCTTTACTGTAGACGGCGTTGATATCTTCGCTTCCGGGGACGGTGTTCAAGAGGGCCCGATCGGTAATTTGTATCGGAGACCTACCGGTGGAGATTATGCTGCAGGGCTTGCAGGAACCGAGAATGGAGATTCTATTAAACAGTTGAGTGCTGATCCGTCTGCAAAAGATTTATTAAACGGAGTCAGATTGGATCGAATTGATGCGGGCCATTATCGTGTTTCTTTGCAATATGCATTGCCGAGTTCCGATACGAGCATTTCCAGTGTATCTGCGAACAATTCCATGTACTCAGTCGTGTATGATATTTACGCAGACGGAACCTTAAATGTAAGTGTTGCGTTTGATCTTGCACCAGACACAGGAATTCCAACGGAATTGTCAAACATTCTAACTCTCTCTGGAAATTACCAGAATGTAACATGGTATGGAAGAGGGCCTGGTGAGACATATCCGGACAAATTGTATAATTCAAAAGTAGGACAGTATGAATCTACAGTTACTGATTTAATATTGGAATCCTTAGTTCCTTCGGGCGGAGACCGCAGTGATACCAGTTGGGTTGCATTAACAGACGACTCCGGAAAAGGCGTTGTCATTACAAGCGATGCCTCTAAATTTGCTTTTAATATTTCTAAGGATTATCCTTGGAATGATGTTTTGTATTCTCGTGACATGACAGAAAATGCAGCAACTATCGTCAGCATTATTGGTACACAGCGCGGAAATAATGCCGGAGATGCAGCTGATCAAACTTATATGTCCGAAAATACAATGATTGAGGAAGGTTCGCAACTACAATTTTCGTATCGAATTGTACCGGTTTCTTCGGTAGAAGAAGCATCTGCGTGTGCGAAGGAGACCGTTTCCAATGCAGGAACAGCATCTATTGAGCGCGTAAATATCTCTGCAAATACAAGTTATGCATTGCAAAGCTTGTTTGCTGATGAACAATATTTGTCATCAACCGCTGATGGGCTTACGATTACAGAAGGCCTTGGTAATAATAATCAGATCTTTATTAAGAATAGCGATCTTGCTTCAGAGTCAAAAGGATTTTTGTTGCAAAGTCTTGCCAATAATTTATATCTGACAGGCGTAGGTATCAGTAATAACCAAAAAGATTCTATTGAAATCGGATTTGCCCCATATGAGGAAGGAAAAACATGGCAAACATGGTCTCAGAATGAAAACGAATTGGTGGCTGCTGGGTCTGGGTATTCTTTGACACAGGCAACTTCAATAGGTGTTCCTGGATCAAGAGTGACTTTGATGGCCTCTACCGGAAAGGGAACAGCCGACTGGACTTTAAGTGCTGATGTAGATGATTCGACACGAGTTAAAGTAAAGAACAATACATCTGGATTGTATTTAACGGTTGTAGATAATTTCTCTTATAAGAGTACCTTGACTCAATTGTTGGATTTAAGAGAATTTAACAATCCGCCGGATACCGATTGGGATGTATATACATCAAAGGCTCCTGATCTGTCTAAATTTATTCAGACTTCCGGACATGTAACATTGTGGGAACTTTTGCCGGCTGATTCGCAGATGTGGACTTTGGAAAGCGATAGCCGTGGATTTAAGATTAAAAACAATTCTACGGGCGCCTACTTAGGTATTCGCGATGTAAAGGACAGTATCACACAAACGTATACAAAGACTCTGGTAGAATATAATCCCAATAATGCCGATGAAGATCCTGCATCAATCGTTTGGTCTATCAGTGACGTAGGCGGATTAGTCAGCATTATCAATGTTGATTACAATTTGGCATTAGAGTCTCAATTGGTTCGGACGAAAATGACCGATCTTGAAAAATTGCATGCCAATATTACTAATGATGAAGATGCATTTAAAAACGTCTATGTTTTAGGTATTGGTACTTGGAAAGGTTCTTCCGCTCAGAAGTGGAATCTGCGGTCTTCAGCAGATTTGCAAGTCAATGTTCAGGCTGGAGAAAATTGGTTTACCAATGAAGGTATTGATGAGTAATCTTCAATAAAAGAAAAAAAGAAAGCCGCTATTTTTAAGCGGCTTTCTTTTTTTGTATACAGAAAGCCACGCGATTATCGCGTGGCTTAAAAGTTGACCTATAAAATTTCGATGATAATAAATAAAACCTGTCTATTTATTGAAATGTGAACAAGAAAGCGATGATAAAGTTTATTTGTTATAAAGTATTTTATGGGTGTTAAGTAATCATTTCCTGGTATTGGACCTTTGCTAGTGACATTAAAACCGTTTTTGAAAATGAAAGGCTCAATAAAATAGCAGGAATTTTATTGTCATTATACATTGTTCGATCGATTTTTGTATGTTAGAAATTCCGAAATCTCTTATTTTTCAGCAGGTGACGTACGGGCTGCCCAACAAGGGCACAAACAGCAATCTTAATGCAATCAAAGGGGATAAAAGGAATGACACATGCAGTTAAAGCAGCTGTTACGGAAACCTTTTGAGAAAACACATACCAAGCTGTTCCTAGTATATAATCAATAGCAATTCCCATAAGCATTCCAACAATTGGCATGACATATTGGGTTATTGGGCCGTTAAATCTTTCAACGCAAATACCGCATAGAAAAATAACGGCATAAAATCCTAAAATATAACCTCCGGTTGGCCCCGCAATTTTACCGATTCCTCCAGTAAAACCTGAAAAAACAGGCAGCCCGATCATGCCTAATACCACATATGTACTATAAGCAATTAAAGTTATTTTATAATTTGTTAGGTAACATGACAAGCATAAAACAAGAATCGTCAATGAAATGGGAATTGGCGTGAACGGAAGCGGAATGGACATCGGGGCAAGAATACAGAGTGCAGCAGCTGTAATTGCCGTGTATACGATCGTCTTTACTTTTTTATTCATTGTGTGAAAATCCTCTCATTTTTTTTTATAGTATAACATAAAAAAAATCAATTGTCAACCTTAAATAATCAAATGGTTGACAATTGTGTTGGCTATTTTTTCTTATTTTTCTTTTTCGCAGTAACAGGGATTTTATAAATTTCTGTATAGGAGTCTGCTTCTTCCGAGTTTTCAGGAGGAATATAGGTGAGGCCTGTGCATTCTGTTGATGATATAACAGAGTTTTCAAGGTCTGGATCTTGAAGGTCTTCTGATTTGTTTTTCTGATTTTTTTTCATCGAAAACACCTCTTTCATCTGTATTTTGTACTAAAAGAGTGTTTTTAGTCCGGAAAAATCAGGGATGTTTTTTGATGCTCACTTCGCCAGTTTTTAAAGTAACAAGTTTATTGTCTTCCGTTTTGACAACAAGTCCGCCTTGGACATCGATATCCATAGCTTTTGCGGTTTGTGTCTGGCCGTTTTGTTGATATTCAATCGTTTGTCCTAATAAAAACATGCGTTTTTTGTATTCGGGAATAAAATCATTTGGATTTAACTGATCAATGATCGGAATTAAATGATTTAAAAGGATTGCGGTCAACTCACTTCGGGTACAGGTAGCCTGAGTTGAAAATAAGGCGCCTGCAACATCTTTTAATTCTTCGGGATAGCCGTTTTCGGGATGCATAAAATTGATTCCAATCCCTGTAATGACACGGCTAATCTGTCCGCTTTCCATATCGGTTATCGCTTCGCAAAGAATTCCGCAGACTTTTTTTTGATTGAAAAAAATGTCGTTAACCCATTTAATAGAAGTATTGATATGGACAGCTTCTTCTATAGCCCGACATACTGCAACAGCAGTAGCAGTCGTTACTAAGCCGGGTTCTGATAATGTGCCTTGAGGCTGAAAGATGACAGACAGATAGATCCCGGATTTTGGAGAGAAAAAACGTCGTCCTAAGCGGCCTTTCCCTGCAGTTTGTTCTTTTGCCAAAAAAACGCTGTGATTTTTTGCTCCGCTCAGTGCTGCTTTTTTTGCATCAGTGTTAGTAGAATCGGTTGTAGAAAGGATTTGAATGGGAATATTTTGTATCTGCGGATTTAAGTGTCGCCGGATATCTAATTCACGCAAATCGTCAGGTATTTTTGTTAAAAGGTATCCCTTATTAGGAACTGCCTCAATCATACAACCTTCTTTTTTTAACTGCAGGATGGCTTTCCATACAGCATTCCGAGAAACATTTAAATCCTGGGCAATCGACGTGCCGGATACATATTGGTTGATATGAGCGAGCAGTATTTCATAAACATCATTTTTTACAGCCATAGGAATCGATCTCCAATCCAATAAAGTACGAGAAAAAAATATACAAGGGCCAGTGAAAAAACGCAAATATAGAGTTTTTTCTTTCTGATTTTATGATGTGTGAGCCAAAAAGCGGCTAATACGCCAAATGCGCCAGCAATAAAGCTAAGGAATAAAAGTGTTTTTTCAGGTATTCTGTAATGGTTTCTTTTTGCGCAATACTTATCATACGCAGTAGTGAGAAAAGATATCAGATTGATTACAATAAGGTATATAAAAAGAATTAAATCGATCATGTTTCTGTTTCTTTTTGATACAATTTTACAACTGTACCATCGCATTCTATCCCAGACCCGATTGGGTGCCAATCGTTTTTTTCGTAGTAATTGATCAATGTTGTATACAGATAAACCTGTGAAAATCCTTTTTGCTTTGCGTATAATAAAAGTGCATTTTGTAATTGAGTTCCGATTTTATGATTTCGAAATTCCGGATCAACATATAAAAGGGCTAACCAAGGAGCAATATCTTGTCGGGTAAGTAAGTCTGCACGGCATAGCGCGACTGTCCCAACCGGAATATGTGTTGATGTTTCTGCAACGAAGAAGCAGGGAAGGTCTTGTCCACAGATACCGTTTTCTACTAGCGATTCAAAAAAAGAAAGCGTTTCGTTTGGTCGGGCAAATTCTTTAAATAGCCAGTTTGCTACCGTGCTTTTGTATTGAGGTTTTTGTCGGAGTAGGTGAATGGTGATTTCTTGCATAAATGAGCCTCCTCAAATTTAATAAAAATAGATTGCTCCAGCATTATTATAGGTTCGATAAAAAAGAAAAATAAGCGTTTAAAATGTCCATCAAATGTTTTTAAGGGACTTGACAAAAGCTGATTTTAACGGTATAATAATGAACACATATAAACGTATTGTTTTTTGATATTATATCATAAAAACAATTATAATTCAATAGAACAAAGGATGTGACCGGTTGTGTATTTAGAGAAAATGAAGCCCCTGTTGGCAGACCGTTTTGATGTAAAGGAAGAGGATATCACGCTCGACACTAAAATTGTGGAAGATCTTGGCGCAGACAGTTTGGATGTGGTGGATCTGTTGATGGCGATCGAAGATGAATATGACATCTCTATTCCTGAAGATGCAGCAGAAAAAATGAAAACCGTTGGCGATGTTGTTGCGTATTTAGAAAACGCACAAAACAGCTGATGCGCATTTTATCGGTTGATTATGGCGTTGCTCGTACCGGCATTGCAATTTGCGATGAGACAGAGGTGCTGGCAACGCCTTTGTATTCAATCCCGTCTTATAATGAGCAAAAATTGCTTTCAGAGTTATTAACAGTTATCAAGGAACAGAAAGCGGAACTGATTATAGTGGGGAAGCCTTTGCGGACAGATGGAAAAAACAGTGAAATCGCTTTGAAGGCGGAACGTTTTGCCCGGATCTTGCAGGAAGAGTCCGGAGTGGATGTCCAGTTATATGATGAACGATTCACAACAGTAATTGCAAGTAAAAAACTGCATGCGAATGAGAAAAGTACAAAAAAGCAGCGCTCGCTTATTGATGCAGCAGCAGCGGCTGTATTGTTGCAAGATTTTATTGATAAAAGGCATTGTAAAAAATAGTATTTGTTTTAATGCGTACATTTCCTGAGAGAGGATTTTGTTGAAATCCTTTTATTCTCTGTTATTTCAAAATAAATATTTTTTGCTCTACCTCTTGCAATTTCAATTTTTTTATGGTATAATGGTTTAGTATTACAATTCGGTGTGAACAAAACACCTTGAGGAGGTGCAAGATACATGAAAGAAGGAATTCATCCTAACTACGTTGATTCTGTAATTAGATGCGCATGCGGAAATGAAGTAAAAACACGTTCTACAAAACCGGAGATCCGTGTTGAAATCTGTTCCAAATGTCATCCGTTCTTTACTGGTAAACAAAAATTGGTAGACACCGGCGGACGTGTAGACAGATTCAAGAAAAAATTCAATCTGCAATAATTATTTACAGGGATCGCAGCGGAATAACCGCTGCGGTTTTTATTATATAAAGAAAGATAGAAGATATCAATGTGGTTTAGCAAGGATAAACCGATACAAAATACACATTACTTTTAACAAATAAATCCCCAACCTTTCTTTTGGTACAGTGTCTGTATTAGTGAAAGCTTTCAAGGAGATCAAACAGATGAAACGTGAACAAGCCGAAAAATTGACAACAGAATACCTAAATCCCCTCTATGGATTTGCTTTGAAACGATGCGCTCATTTGCAAGACGCAGAGGATTTAACACAGGAAATAGTGCTAAAGGTGTTTCGTACGCTTCTTCACAGAGAAGATATTGAAGCACCCGATAAATTCATCTGGACGGTAGCACACAATACTCTTGCCAATTATTATCGCGGAAAAGTGAAATCTGCAGTTGGTGTTACACTGGATGACATTATCGGACTATTGCCAACAGACAACGATACCGCAAACGATATCGTTGAAAAAGAAATTACCGATCGCTTGCACAGAGAAATAGCGTACCTTTCAAAATTGCAGCGCCGAATTGTAATTGCCTATTACTTTGAAAATAAAAATCAGGAAGCAATTGCAAGAGAGTTAGGTATTCCTGTCGGTACTGTCAAGTGGCATCTGTTTGAAGCCAAAAAAGATTTAAAGAAAGGAATGGATACCATGAGGCAAACAAGCGAACTTAAATTCAATCCCATCAAATTTGAACTTTGTGGAACAAATGGTTCACCCGGAACAAAAGGAGCTAATAATAATTTCTTTCGTAGTATATTATCCCAAAATATTGTGTATTCCGTGTAGAAGAAATCAAAAACGATAAGCGAAATTGCAGATGATCTTGGTGTTTCTCCGGTTTATGTAGAAAGCGAAGCTGAATATCTTGCTGAATACGGCTTTTTGACACAGAATGGCGGCAAGTATCTCTGCAATATTCTACTCGATTAAGCAAGTAATGAACTGATTACATTAAAAGATAAGATGTACTGTCAAGCCGCAAAACTGTTTGCAAACGAGTTATTTGACGAACTGACAAACAGTGGGATATTGAAAGACCCTCGTATTATCTGCGATCAGACCAATCAACCGATCACTTTTACAGAGGATACCCGTGCAGATGATAATTTTATCTTATGGTCGTTGATTCCGTATATTGCGGCACTCAGCGGAGAAGGGCTGACGGATAAGAGAATTTCTTTTGATGAGGTTGCCACTATCCGTCCTGATGGAGGACATAATATCTGCACAGCATCTGTTGCCGCCCCAAACGTGAAACGACCGATGTATTTTGAGAGCATGCTGAATTTTTGCGGTCCGTGTTGGAATAGAAATAAAGATTATATTTTATGGCAAATTGATTCAGAATGGTCAACCGGACGGGTAAAGGATAATTATATTGATATAGCAAATCGTGTATTATCGTTACTTTCAAAAGAGCAGAACGGTGTGCTTTCAGAAGATGAGTACGCGTTTCTTGCGGAAAACGGGTTCATAAAAACAAACGGAGATCGTAACGGAGGCTTTAAAACCTCATGGCAAATTATTCGGCTTGAAAATACAGATATTAAAAATGAACTTATCGCAATCGAAACTCGTATAAAAGAAAAATATTGGACTGAATTCGAAGCGATAAAAGCCCCCTTTGTTGATGCCGTTCTGAGTGAAACGCCGAAATACTTGCATAAAATACAAAAATTCAACCTGCAGTATATTTTCTTTTCCGATGGCTGGTTTATTTTACATTGTATTAAAGAGCTTGTAAATAATGGCAAGCTAAAACCACCAACCGAAGAGCAGAAAAAATCGCTGTCAACCATTGTCATACCAAATGAATAAAATCAATATTCCTCGTTTTACGAGGAATATTGATTTTATGTTTTGTTTTGCAAAGTAACAAATAAAGAATATAATTCGGCTTTTACAGCAAAATATTACCGAGTACAAATATAAAATTAGGATTTTACAAGCTTGATTTTCAAGTGATAAAAGTTTATATCTTTACCTTCGAAATGAACCTTTAACTGTGTAATATTT
>WHHJ01000051.1 GCA_014872655.1 Clostridia bacterium | reverse complement strand
TAAAATTTCAATATAAAAGCTAAAAATGGCGGTTTTCCGAAATAGGAAAACCGCCATAAAATATAAAAACATCCTAAATAAACATAATAAAATAAAAATATTTTCAACAATACAAAGACCCTAAATCAAAACGCACATAATGCTTTTTTCGTATGCATGAATCAAAAAAAATCTCCCGCACCTTACACTGGCTATTTGTCTTAAAAAATATCTCTATTACCACATCACAGTCATTAAAAGACAGCTTATCAAAACCGATTCGGTCTATGAAAATATTCAACAATCTATTTGAACAAAATCCATTACTCCTCCAAAATGCGAAAAGCAAACAAGATAATAAACAAATGGCGAGCCTTGCAAAAACACAAGACTCGCCACAATATAAACTTTTTAAAGCTGTTCCAACACATAACCGTCTCCACGTTGCGAAAGAATCTGCAGGCGTGTTTTTTCACTTTCTAATTTTTTTCGCAAACGAGAAATCAACGTCCACAACGAACGAGTTCCTGATTCTATTTCACTTCCCCACACTTCATGCACAATTTTAGAAACAGGCACTGTTTTTCCCGCATTTTGCACTAAAAGGAGCAAAACAGAAAATTCTTTTTGCGTCAGTAACATATCCTTTCCACGGACATAACCACAAAGAGACAGCGTATCCAACTTTAAACAGCCATAACAAAGATATCTTCTTTTTTCTGCACTTCCTCGCACCCGGGCCTCAATCCGAGCTACAAACACTTCAAGATCATAGGGTTTTACAAGATAGTCATCTCCACCTGCTCGAAGCCCTTCTACTATATCCTGGTTTTCACCCAAAGCAGAAAGGAATAAAATCGGTACAGGATAATGTTTTTTTAAACGACGACACAAATCAATACCATTTCCATCCGGCAACATCACATCTAATACAATCAAATCTACTGGATGCCACCGTAACGTCTCTATGCATTGTGTTATTGTTGTGGCTTTTAATATCTCATAACCACGCATGGTAAGCATTTCTGCATTAATTTTCATGATATGAGGATTATCCTCGACTAACAAAATGGTACTCAACACGATTCCTCCTCTTCTAAAATAGTAAAGGCAAATATCGTTCCATTTTCGTCGGTCTTTTCTACCCAGATCTTTCCTCCATGTGCTTCTACAGCCTCTTGACAAATCGATAAGCCCAATCCGCTGCTACCATCTGCACTGAACCCTTGCTCAAAAATGTGGACGAGATATTCTTCCGAAATCCCCGTTCCCGTATCCAAAACTTGAAACTGAACTTTATTTTCATTATCTAGAGGAAAAGCGGATAAAGTGATTCTTCCATTCTCTGTATGTTTATTAGCATTTACAATCAAGTTGATAAAGACTTGAAGCAGCATTTCAAAATTCCCGTGGATATCCGGACAATCTGAATAATCTATAACTACTTCATTTTTATTTTTCAAACACATCGGAACAGCAATCGCTCCTACATTATCTAAAAGCTCCCGCACATGAATACGACTAAAAGCAATCTCACTTTTCCTACCATAGGAATATTCCAATAGTTGTGTTACCATGTTTGCAAGTCGTTGCGCTTCTTGCTGGATTGTTTTTAAATTTTCCGGAGTCTCCTCACTTAAATGATTTGCAGATAGCTGCATCCTGGTTAACTGAGCATATCCGGAGATGACAGTTAGTGGCGTCTTTAATTCATGCGCAACTTTATGTAAGAAATCCATATTCATCTGATTCATTCGTTCTAGCATCTGGCTACGGTTGCGACTTTCAACAAAAGCAATCTCTCGCTCCTGCATTCGCAAACTGATAGAAATTGCTGTCAAAAACACAAATACAAGCATGCCTATTGAAGCAAAACCGTAATGTGCCACGGCAGAACTTTTTCCAGTCAACAAGGCCTCATACAGCAACGTGCCTAATAAGATCAAAAAACCTGCAAGAGTTAAAACGTCAGCAAGGGAAAGGCGCCGTTGTTTCCAATAGTGTCGTACAACACCAACCAAAAGATAACATAAATAAGGAATAGATGCATAATATAGAGCAGCTGAAACTAATGCTACAACTTGAGTGGGAAGAACAATGATTAAAACAGTGGCAGTAAGTACAATTCCTAAATAAACATATAGAGGCCAATTCTTTGTTGCTTTATAATATACACTTTTTAACAACAATAAAAAGGCTACGGGAAGCAACATCACAACCAAAATAAAAATTCGATATTTTATATACCAGGAAACATCTGGCGACAACAAATGAATATTGTAAAAATTTTGATCCCGCAATGCCATAACCAAACAGCAAAAAGCAAGACAAAGAAAATCAGATTTTTTACGAACAACGGCATTCAACAAAAAATATATCATCAGCAATAAAAGGCCGCCACTGACACTAAGAGAAGCCAAATTGTTGCCGGCCTTAAACTCTTCCATGTTCTGGGGAGAAGAAAGATAAGTCGGCTGAATAAATCCGCCTTCTCGATACACATAATTCGAATACTGATAAATTACCTCGATCTGTCCGGATTCTCCGGAGAATAACGGAAGTGTCATGTATCCAACTTGCGGAACGGAATCGGCTGCATGATCGGAAACTTTTCCAAATGTCGAAATCTCCGATCCATTGGCAAATACCCGTGTAGCATAATCAATTGAAAAACCGCAAATTGTATAGTACTGATTGGGTCTTGCACGAATCAATAACCGATATGTTCCATAAGCAAAATCCGAAGCGGATACTTCTTCGTCCGCTTTCTCTTTAACAGTTCCAGAAGAAAAATCTTCCGACGTATACAACTCATTCGGATAAAAATCCCAGTTATTTTGTATATTGAGAACTTCTTGAGTACAGTCTACCGCAGTAATATCCAATACGCCGTTTTGCGGAGACACCTCCCGAACGTCAACCTGTCTGCGAAGAAAAAGATATTGCAACAACAGCACACATAAAATCACTACGGCAACAGGAATAACCCAAAATGCTTTTGATTTGTTGATACGAATCGGTCGCATGCCAAACACCCCCTACTTGATATCTCTCGTCCTTATTATACTATATATCGACCCATAAAGTCAAAACCTTACAAATTTATTAACTTTCTTTTTTATAAAAATTTTTTCGAATCAAGGTTTATTGTCTACTTTCTTACCCCTAAAGGAAAAAATTTTTAAACGAATAGAAATCAAACATCTATTTATTTTTGGTTTTTTATAAAATAAAAGAATAAATAATAAGAGTGAATCATAAATCAATTGTGAATTTGACTGAAGCCGATATGCACACATTGAAATCAAAGAATTGTTAAACGCTGTGAACAAATCATAAGCCCCATCACGGGGCTTTTTTCTTATTATAATTTGTTACTTACGTGTTACTTACCGCTGTTTTTCTTGTATGTCCTGCAAGGTCTTAAAACAACAAAAAATCCCAGAAATATCAAATTTCCGGGATTTTATAATAGTAAAAAACCATGTCTTCGGGGACTAAAAAAGATGCCGAGCTAATCGGTCGGACAATAAAACATAAAAATAACGCTGAACCCAAAACAAATCGGATCCAGCGCCACACTGGTCCGAGTGTTCTTAACCAACCTAAATTTCACACTTAAAAATCCGGCTGATGGCACACATATTTCCCCGTACATTTGCCTACATTGTGACTCTTTGATATGATGATGGCACAAGATTTTATGGAGGTCAAGATTTTATGGAAAAGTACAAATATGACGAAAAGAACGGTCTTTGGTATGAACTTCAAGGTGACTATTATTTGCCGTGTCTGAAACTGCCGGAGGAAGAACAACAGTCTATCGGTATATGGGGACAGCGACATTTGCGCTACATCAAACAACACCGCAAGGTGCTTTACGCCAATTTGCTGACAAGCGGCAAACTTAACAGCCACCTTGCAGATATTGATGAACAGTCAAAGGATATGTTTTCTCGTCTCGTAAATCAGATGGCAGGGTGTGAGAGCGTCACCGAGAAGCTCAAAGTAAAGAATCAAATGGAATGGGTTGGTCGTATGAACAACATACGAAACCGAGCGATTGAAATTTTAAACAATGATATCATCTACAATCTGACATTCTTAATATATTCCCGATAAACAAAGACCGTCAAGTCGAATTACAACTTGACGGTCTTTATAGCGTTAATCGCCAATACTGTTTTTCCTTTTTCTGTAAACTGCTGATACAAGCGTGCCTGCACCGGAGATGAACAGAAGGGCTACCCACAGAAGCATATTGCTGTTATCACCTGTCTGCGGGGATTCTGTATTGTTTTTTATAACCTCAAAATTCGTGCTGCATTCACCGTCTGTGTAGACAAATGTCACTTCATGGGTGCCGGCAGAAAGTGTTTTGAGGTATTCGGCTTTAAGAGTGACTACCGTAGAACCGGAAACCGCTGTGTAATTGCCCTTATCAATCAGTTTACCGTCAACCTTAATGCCTGTGAACTTAGCAAAATCACCGTTTGCTATGATAGTAAGTGTTCCGTCACTGTTTTGGGTCCATGTTCCGTTAGCACCCTCTGTGATTTTGTAATCGTTTGTTTCGGGTTGCTCGTAATCGCATTGATATGCGGCTAAAGTGCCCGAAACCTCGCAGGCGGCAAGAAGCGTTGCATTACCTGTTTTACTGCTCGAAGCGGGGATAAAGCAAAGTCCTTCGGGGGATACATCACCCTTAATTACCTCATCAAATTCACGGGAATTGATATAGTTTGCAAATTTGGTATTTGCGGGGTCGGTAATATCGTAAACCATTATTCCGCCTATTCTTTCGAGTGCGATAAAGGCAAAGGTTTTATTGCCGATAACGCCGGCGACTACGCTCTCAGGCTCGGGACCTTTTTTGCCCGAACGGTTGTCAATGCTATTTTTATCGTTGGAGGTATTGAAATAATCGGGAAGTTTTTGAGCCGTTATTTCTTCAAATTCACTGCCGCTGTCGTATACAAGCACAAGTCCGTTATCGGTTGCCTCGTATACCGAGAAGGAGCGTCCGCCGAATACATAGGCTTTATCACTGTCAAGACCGTCCCACATATTCGTGTTGAACCAAACAACCTTTTTCTCAAGGGTAACATTTCCGGTAGGTGAGGTTACATTTTCATATTCGTTGTCAAGTCCTGTCCAGTCTGCACGACTGTCACCCTCATTGGCGGTAAGCAAATAGGTTTTTCCGCCGATTTCGGTTACGGATATACCGTCAGGCATCTTAATTCCGTATACATTGGGATAATTTCCAAATTCAATCACATCATTCTTCTGAAGGTCAACCTTTGTTTCGCCGTAATCCTGGAAACCGAGGGGATACACGCCCGTAAATTCGCCCGAAGCGATATTAAGCACCGCTATAGCATTTGCCTCCTGCAAGGAAATGTAGGCGGTATTGCCGTTTACCGCAATGTATTCGGGTTCGAAATCGGTGGAGGGCTGTGTATTCTTCTGAATAAGTACACCTTTTGAGGTGAGTTCTTCACGCTTTGCATCAAAACTGTCAAAGTATACGGTTTTTGCCGTAAGTTTGTTATCCTGTCCGATTTTTACAATGCTTACAGAGCCTTTCGGGTCGGTGCCGTTTACGCCATCTCGTGGCTCACCCTCGTCGGCTGTAAGAATAGTGCTGTTGTCGGCAAAGGTTATCATATCGGGCTGAACGCCGACCTTGACGGTTGAAATCAGGGTGAGCGAGCCGTTCTTTGCACAGGAGAAGAGTGCGGCAACACCTTTATCCCCATAATTTTCCGCCTGAATAGCCACAGCCAGCCTTTTTCCGTCGGGGGATACGGCTACAGAGGTCATATCTCCATAGTTGAAACCGTTTACAAGAGATTTAACATCATATTCGGTTCCCGTAAACTCCTTAACCTTATCTCCGTCGGTATTTCCGTTTAAATCCACGGCGATTAGTTTGCCCTTAACACCGCTTACGGCATAGGCAAAGCCGTTTTCGGGATTGTAGGCTACAATTTCAAGGCTTCCGCCGTCGGCGTTCATAGCACCTGAATTATATCTTCCTGCAAGTTCTAATTTAACTGTGCCGTCCGAGTTGAAGAATCCCTTCACACGGACATCGCCTGTTTGCACGGGTGTGTAGGTGGGTTCTGTGGCTACGGTATGAACGCTTCCGAACTCACCCTTGCTGTTGCGGGGCGCGTTTGCAAGCACATACGCTTTGTCCACGGTAACCTCGCCTTTTTCCCATACCACCAAGCCGAAATCTCCGTGCTCAGCGCGCTTCAGTGACTTTTGCTTTGATATTTTGGTTTCAGCGCTGTCTCCCGCGGTCACGGAATCAACCGCTGTTCCGTCCTTTATAAGCTCGATTGTATAGCTCTTGTTGTTGATAACCCAATCACAGGACATATCGGCATCGGGCAGGTCATAGGTCAAAAATTCGTCTGTGGTTGCTTCAGCCGCACCGACAACAAGGTAGAAACCGTTTGCGGGAATAACTCCGTTAAGGTTAAGCATATTATCGCCGTACTTAAGCGAGTAAGCCGAAAGGTCGATTCCCGCATCTGACGGATTGTAAAGCTCAATAAAGCTGTTGGAAATAGGAGTTTCGCCCTTTCCTCCGCCGCCGTATATCTGTTCAATAATCGGTAGTGCATTTCCCTGCTCTGCAAAAACAGTGAAATTCAATGACAGCAGAAGAACAACCACCAGCAAAAAACTTGTAAACCGTTTCATCTTTACTCCTCCAAAATACGTAAATACTCCCAATAAAAATCAGGCGTTCTTTTCGCCTGACAAATAGATAATTACCTTTGTGAAACTCCAACCAGTCTGTAAATGTAGGTTGAGTATATATTCGGCTATCATATTCCGTCAGGCAATTATTATTATAAGGATGCAGTGTTAATTCTGATACCAAAGTTATGTAAAATCTATGTATCAAAGAATTTCTGTAATAGATTGATTTATATTAGATATCCGGTAACATAACAACGGCAGGCTTTTTTACCCTGCCGTTGTTCCTGTTTAAGTATAAAATTTTTATCCGCGATTTATAATTCGCTGTTACAAATATCATATTAATTCACGGATTTAAAAAACTGATTCAGCAAACGAACAAACCGTTTTGTCAGTCTTTCTTTTTCTACAATGGCTGTTACTGGTATGTGCGGTGACTGCTCCATGAAATACGCCTGAGAATCAAAGGGAGCGGCGCTGTGTTTACGGCTATAGGAACCGTCGGAAATCATAAGGCTTGCTTTTGACGAGTCATTAAGCTGGGAATTGAGCATCCATTTTAGTTGTTCACATAGCTGTTGATCATGAACCGGGCAGGCGATTTCAACACGGCGGTTTAGGTTGCGCGTCATCAAATCCGCTGATGAAATATAAACCGACGCTTCCGTTCCTCTGCCAAACAAATACACTCGGGCATGCTCAAGATAGCGACCGACTATACTTGTAATGTGAATATTATCCGTGTATTCGGGAATACTCGGCAAAATACAGCAAATTCCCCGTATAATGAGCTGAACCTCTACCCCTGCCCGTGACGCTTCACTCAGCTTATCAACAACATCCCGCTCGGTAACGGAGTTCGCTTTTATGCATATATAACCGGCGTTGCCCAACCGTATTTGCTCATCAATCTTCGCGCAAAGCATATTTTTGATACCAAAGGGAGAGACGCAAAGCTGTCGGCACTCGCCCTCTAAATTATTGGTAAGCATATTGCGGAAAAATGCGGTAGCGTCTTCACCGATGGCAGGATCGGCGGTCATCAGACTTAGGTCGGTATACATAGCATTGGTTTTTTCATTATAGTTGCCTGTACCGATTTGGGTTATGTAAGAGGTTTTGCCTCGGCTGCGCATAGTAATCAGGCAAATTTTACTGTGGCACTTAAAGCCCTCCATACCATAAATGACTTGACAGCCCGATTCCTCCAGCATTTTTGCCCATTCGAGATTGTGGGCTTCGTCAAAGCGAGCGCGAAGCTCCATCAGCGCCAGAACCTCCTTGCCCTTTTCAGCCGCGCGGCAAAGAACCTTTGCTATTTTTGATGAAGACGCCAAGCGGTAAATCGTAATTTTTATGGACAGAACATTCGGGTCATCTACCGCCTCATTTAAAAGCCGCAAAAACGGCTCCACCGAATCGTAGGGATAGAAAAGCAGCTTGTCCTTTTGCTGTACCTGCTCAATAATACGCTGCTCGCGGGAAATATCCTCCGGCCACCGTCCGATATACGGCTTATAAAGAAGCTTTGCCGTCGTTTCCCTCGGCAATTCCCCCGTTAAACGGAAGACATACCCCATATTGATTGGGCATTGATCAACATAGATTTGATAAGATTCAACTTTGGCAAGCTTTGCAAGCCGGGCACGAAACGCCTCGGAAATCTGTGAGCCCAGCTCCAGCCTGACGACTGCTAAATGATCCCTTGTCTTAAGGAGCTTTTTCACATGACGGCGGAAATCCTCCTCGTTGTCCTCAAACTTTTCATCGTCGAAGCTGATGTCGGCATTGCGCGTAACGCACATCACACAGCATTCCTTTACAGAATAAGAACCGAAAAGCGTCGTCAGCCAACGCAGTAAAATATTCTCAGTTCGTACAAAACGCTTGCCGTCCGGAAGCATAATATACGACGGCAAAGATTCAGGCATCGGAACAATGCCTATAGCTTGTTTGCCCTTTTTATCCTCCAGCAGTGCTGAGACATAGAGACGCTTATTGATAAGATGAGGTACGGGATGATGGGAACCTATCAGGATCGGCGAGAGAATCGGCAACATTTCCGTCTTAAAGAATCGTGTGATTGATTTAAGCTCCTCCGAATTCAGGAGTTCTATGGGTACGTCTTCTATACCGCTTTGCCGCAGCTCGTCCATAATTGCAGAATAAATCTGCTTTTTCATAGTTATCAGACTTGGTACGGTGCAGTAGATCCGTTGCAGCTGCTCTGATGCCGTCCAGCCGGTTTTGTTGTCTGTCTCGTCGGGAGACATATGGGCAATATCAAAGAGACTGCCTACACGTACCATAAAGAATTCATCCAGATTGCTTGAAAAAATGGATACAAATTTAAGTCGCTCCAGCACGGGAACGCCTGTGTCTGCGGCTTCTTCAAGCACCCGTTGGTTAAAGCGAAGCCAACTTAGCTCTCTGTTTTGGGTGTAACGATACTGTTTGTCAGTATTTTTTGACATAAATAACCTTCTCTGACACCGTATTTGCTGACGATTAACTCGTCGGCATTAAAATGAGAAAAAATATGCTGTAAAATCATCAATCCCGGAACAATCGTATGGATTCGATCTGCTTCTGTTCTCAGTATAAAGTCAACAGCCTTTTTGTCTCCCTGACAGAGCATATCGCAAAGCCGCTCAAGCTGAGAAGCAGTAATGCTGTGGCAGATTTCGGGCAGCTCAAAATATTTGACGGCGAGTTTCAAAGCGGCGCGCGCAGTACCGCCTACACAAATCAATGGATGGGACATTACAGTCTCCCTTGATTTCTTTACCCACGCCACACTTCGGAACGGAAGGGTTGTATCTCCGTAAACAGAGCGTTGCACCTTTTAATTATTCCTCTGAACCCAATGCACACCCCCAAGACCAATAATTAAAAAGTACACAGGCAAAAATGCAAAAAGGCTCTACGGCGACCATTCCGCAGTTACCGTAGAGCCTGCTTTCGTTAAAAGGTATATGAAAGCCCTTGCAAATAGGGGCTTTTACAAAAAGAAACTGGACACCCGCTTCGATACTCATTGTATCAAAACTGGTGTCCAGTTATGGTGCAGCGGGTGCACTAATATCCGAACCCAAGCCTGACTTTTCAAGCTCGGCGAAAGTTATTGTTTTTGAACCGTCTTTGTAATTGAATGTGAACGTAATCCTGTCATCGTAAAGGAAAATCGCATTGACAAAACTGTCGATCAGCCTGCGACGGTGCTCAAGCTTCTTTGCGCCCAGTTTTCTGAATCTGTGAAACCAGAAAACAATCTGCTCCCGTGAAAGCATAGGCTTTGCCATTTCTTCTTTGACAATTTGAACAGACAATTCGTTTTTCTGCTTTTCAAGGCTTTCGAGCCGCTCTTTTGTTGAAGCCGTCAAGATACCTTGCTGAATGGCATCAAGCATATTATCAATGGATTTTTGCGTGTCGGCATATTGCTTTTTAAGCAGAGGTAATGTTGTATTTTCCTTGCCCTGCAATACCATTGCTTTATCGGCAATCTTTTCTATCAAATCATCATCAAAAATCAGTTTTTTGATTTGCTCAATCACAAGGTTTTCGATCCATTCCTTCTTGACCGACTTCTTATCGCAGCCCTTGTGATTTTTTACGCTTGCACATTTGTAATACCGATGCACATGAGAGGTTTTGCTTGTTCCGCTTTCACCGACCATATAACATTGGCACTTGCCGCAAAACAGCTTTGTTGTCAACAGATATTCGTCTTCGGCTTTATGTTTTGCCGGAGCTTTTTTATTTGCCGCCATACGCTCCTGCGCACGGTTGAACAAATCTTCAGGCACGATTGCCGGAATGCCGCTCGGTTGGACAATATCATTATACTTGTATTCGCCGATATATTTGCGGTTATGCAACATTCGGGTGACGCTGTTAATGCTGATTTTACCGCCACGTTTAGTTCGAACACCTTTCAGATTCATTTCATCGGTAATCTCACGCATCGACGCCCCTTCTGCATAATGCTTAAATGCGTCAAGCACCGCCGGTGCCGTCAGGGGATCAATCTGAAAATACTGCTCACTGTCAATGATATATCCGATCGGCAATGTGCCGCCGTTGTACTTACATTTCAGCGCGTTTTCGGTCAGTCCCCGTATGACTTTTTCCGAAAGCTCAGCCGAGTAATACTCTGCCATTCCTTCAAGCATTGATTCGAGCAAAATGCCTTCTGCACCGGCTGAAATCGCTTCGGTTGCGGAAATAACCTTTACGCCGTTATTTTTGAGGATTCGTTTATAGTGTGCCGAATCGTATTTATCACGGGCAAATCGGTCAAGCTTCCAAACGATTACAACTTCGAATCTTTTGCCGGAACTGTCTTTAATCATCCGCTGAAAATCGGGACGGCGGTCGGTTCTTGCCGACAACGCACGGTCGATGTAGGTTTCAATGATTTGAATATCATTTTTCTCGGCAAAAGCCTTGCATTCGCGTAACTGGCCTTCAATGGACTCTTCACGCTGATTATCCGAAGAATATCTCACATAGATTACGCCTTTCATTTCTTTTCACCTGCCTTTCTTTTGAGATTTATAACACAAGTTTTCCTTGATGTTATCTGGATTTTGGGGTGTTAGGGATCTCCCTAACAAGCGAATTTGGATAGCCAAATTCAGTGCTTGATGAGACATTGCCGTGCTTTTGCACAAGCAAATGCGTTGCTTGCGGAGGCAATGCCCATAATTTTAAGTAAACTAATTATAGCATAATAATGATTGAATGTCTATATAGGAATGTTAAATTATAAATTTTATCTTTAATATTTCAATTTTATCTATTGATTGGTACGAGTTTATATGTTATAATGTATTGTAGATAAATGCAATTATTGGAGGAATTCGTTTTGTCACGTTCTTATAATAAATTATGGAAACTTATGATCGATAAGAAAATCAACAAAACACAACTCTGCAAAGCGGCAGGTATTACAACAAATGCCATGGCAAAGCTCGGGCGGGACGAAACCGTTACACTTGAAACTCTGGAAAAGATTTGTGTATACTTTGGCTGTACTCTTGATGATATTATTGAGTTTTCGACAGAGGATGAGCGTTGAGTCCGCTTTTTGGGACAGTGCTTTGTGAGATAATATACTTGACTAAATATACTTGGAGGGCTAAAAATGGCTGACAAAACACAAGCTAATATTGGCTTTGAAAAACAGATTTGGGACGCAGCGTGTGTCCTTTGGGGGCATATCCCCGCAGCAGAATACAGAAAGGTTATCGTAGGTCTTATTTTCCTGCGTTACATTTCAAGTGCTTTTGAAAAACGCTATCAGGAGCTTGTTGCTGAGGGCGACGGCTTTGAGGACGATAGAGACGCCTATGTAGAAGATAATATCTTCTTTGTGCCGGAGGACGCTCGTTGGAGTAAGATTGCTTCTGCTGCTCATACACCGGAAATCGGAACAGTTATTGATGATGCTATGAGAGCCATCGAAAAGGAAAATACAACACTTAAAAATGTTTTACCGAAAAACTACGCAAGTCCTGATTTGGACAAGCGTGTTTTAGGTGATGTTGTTGACCTGTTTACCAATATGGATATGGGCGACACAGAGGAAAGCAAAGACCTTCTCGGCAGAACCTATGAGTATTGTATTCAGCAGTTTGCCGCTTATGAAGGCGTTAAGGGCGGCGAGTTCTATACCCCGGCAAGTATTGTTAAAACAATCGTTGCTATCCTAAAACCTTTCAAAAACTGCCGTGTATATGACCCTTGCTGCGGTTCGGGCGGTATGTTCGTTCAGAGTGCGAAGTTCATTCAGGCACACAGCGGAAAGCGTGGAGAAATCGCCGTTTACGGTCAGGAGTCTAATGCCGACACTTGGAAAATGGCAAAGATGAATATGGCTATTCGTGGCATAGACGCCGATTTCGGACCGTATCAGGCAGATACATTTTTCAACGACTTACATAAAACGCTGAAAGCAGATTTCATTATGGCAAATCCGCCTTTCAACCTCTCAAACTGGGGGCAGGAAAAGCTCAAAGACGATGTTCGTTGGAAATACGGAACACCCCCTGCCGGCAACGCCAACTATGCGTGGATTCAGCATATGATACATCACCTTGCAGCGAACGGAAAAATCGGTCTTGTGCTTGCAAACGGAGCGTTGTCCTCTCAGTCCAGCGGCGAGGGTGAAATCAGAAAGAACATCATTCAAGCTGACCTTGTGGAAGGTATCGTTGCTCTGCCGACTCAGCTCTTTTACAGCGTTACTATTCCGGTAACTCTTTGGTTCATTTCAAAGAATAAGAAGCAAAAAGGCAAAACGCTGTTTGTCGACGCTCGCAAAATGGGTTATATGGTTGACCGCAAGCACAGAGATTTTACGGATGAGGACATTCAAAAGCTGGCAGATACATTTACCGCTTTCCAAGATGGAACACTCAGCGATGTAAAAGGCTTCTGTGCTGTTGCTGACCTTCAAGAAATTGAAAAGCAAGATTACATTCTTACACCGGGCAGATATGTCGGCATTGAGGAGGTCGAGGACGACGGAGAACCGTTTGAAGAAAAGATGTCTCGCCTTACCTCCGAATTATCGGAAATGTTTGCAAAGTCCCACGAATTAGAGGAAGAAATCCGTAAGAAACTGGGGGCGATTGGGTATGAAGTATGATTTCAAAACTATCAAGCTCAAAGACTGCTGTTCATTTCAGGAGGGATATGTAAATCCTTCCCAATCTCACCCCGAATATTTTGGAGGGAGTATTAAGTGGATTAGAGCCGTGGATTTGAATAATGCTAATGTGTATAATACAACCCGTACATTATCTGAAATTGGATTCCAAAGTGCTGGGAAAAGTGCTCTTTTGTTTGAACCAAATACGATTGTTATAAGTAAATCAGGAACGATTGGTAGATTAGGCATAATTAAGGACTATATGTGCGGAAATAGGGCGACGATTAACATCAAACCCAAAGAAAACATTGACTTAACCTACTTGTTCTATTTTTTGAGAAGTAAGCAAAAGGAGTTTGAAGATTTAGCAGTTGGTAGTGTGCAAAAGAATCTATATGTTTCTATATTGGAGAGTATTGAAATATCCCTACCTTCTTTGCCACTACAAAGAAAAATCGTAAGCATTGTTAAGGATATTGATGATAAAATTGAACTGAACAATGCGATAAACAATAATTTAGAGCAGCAAACTCAGTTGTTGTTTAAGTCGTGGTTCGTTGATTTTGAACCTTTCAACGGAACTATGCCATCGGATTGGGAAGTTGTTCCTTTTGAAACAATTGTTGACTTCCAAAATGGTTATGCTTTTAAGAGCAAAGAACTTCTTAACGAACCATCTTCTGATTGTTACCAAGTTTTCAAACAAGGACATATTGCCCGTGGTGGTGGGTTTATTCCCGATGGAACAAAAAGCTGGTATCCGAAGAAGCTTGCTTCAAAATTAGAAAAATTCGTCTTAAAAAAAGGCGACATTCTTATGGCGATGACTGATATGAAAGACAATGTCGCAATATTGGGAAACACGGCTATTATGCCGATTGAGAATGAATACATTGTCAATCAACGAGTTGGACACCTTAGAGCGAACGGATATCAAGGAATTACATACCCATTTATCTATTTACTCACAAACAGCACTGATTTTCTTATTGACCTTCGCAGTAGAGCCAATAGTGGTGTTCAAGTTAATCTGTCTTCTGCTGAAATTAAGGCTTCGCAAACTGTTTTGCCATCAGAAAAAGTCAATACGGCTTTTTCTGAGATAACACTTCCGATGTTTGAAGCCATTATAAGTAATCAGCTTGAAAATCAGCGATTGACTCAGCTTCGAGATACCCTTTTACCTAAACTGATGTCCGGCAAGCTTGATGTCTCTGACCTTGACCTCTAAGCCGCTAAATTATTGTTTATAAGGATAAGAGGGTTAGAAATGAATAGGTTTGATAACGAAGATAAGATAATATCTCAATTTCAGGAAGTCAACGACAATGAGGTTATGTTTGCTCCTCAGTCAGTGACGATTGAAAGCTTTTATTTATCAATTC